>NZ_JBEYXD010000098.1:0-28585 GCF_040644975.1 Streptomyces sp. NPDC046900
CGCTGGAGATCACGATGGAGGAGGTCCTCGTCGTCGCGAAGGCGGTACGACGAGGCGTCAGCCGCGCCCTGCTCAGCTGCGACTTCCCGTTCGGCCCGCTCCAAGAGGGCCCTGCCAGTGCCGTCCGCGCCGCGATCCGGCTGGTCAAGGAGGCCGGCGTCGACCTGGTCAAGCTCGACGGCGCCTCGGACTTCCCGGAGGCCGTGGAAGCGGTGACCCGCGCCGGCATCCCCGTCTTCGCGCAGTTCGGGATCACCCCGCAGACCGCGCTCAAGTACGGCATCCAGTACTCGGCGGCCAGCTCCGTCCAGGTTCCCGAGGAGATGCTGGACGAGCTCGTCGCCGAGGCCAAACGACTCGAGTCAGCCGGCGCCGTCGCGCTCAACTTCACCAACTCCGGTCCCGTCGTCGGGCCCGCCGTGGTCGAGGCGGTGTCCATCCCGGTGCTCGGCGGCTTCGGCGGCGGGCCATGGCTCGACGGCCGGATCCGGATGACGACCGCAGCGCTCGGATACTCGGCCGCCAACCTCGACAAGGAACCGGACACCTACCTCAACATCGCCCGCCTCGCCCACGACGCGCTCAGCCAGTGCGCCGCCGACATCCGTGCCGGCCGGCAGATCCGCGGCGACATCAAGATCTAGGAGCCGATATGCCCTTCGTCGACCTCGATGGCATCCGCACCCGCTACGAGACGGTGGGCCAGGGTCCGGCGCTGCTGATGTTCAGCCCGGGCGGCTTCGACTCGGGCCTGGAGAACTGGACCACCTTCGGCCGCTACCGGGACCTGGGGTTCGTCGACGCGTTCGCGCCGTACTACACCTGCGTGGTCTTCGACCGGCGGGAGGCCGCTCGGTCGGGCGGCAGGGTCGAGCGGCTCACCTGGGAGAAGTACGTCGACCAGGCCCTCGGGCTGCTCGACCACCTCGGCATCGACTCCGCCCACGCGATGGGCGGCTGCGTGGGCTCCTCGACGGCGGCCGCGCTCGCCGTCGCGGCCCCGGCCCGGGTCCGCAGTCTGGTGCTCTTCTCCCCCGCCGGCGGGCCCCGCTACCGGATGGCCCAGCACCGCCGCTTCGTGCAGCACCTCGCGTTCGCCAGCGAGCAGGGTCTGGGTGCGGTCGTCGACCTGGCCCGCTCCACGACGGCCGGCTTCAGCAAGGACCCGCGCGTCGGTCCGTGGGCGGCTGTGCTGCGCACCGACGAGGACTTCGCCGCGGCCTACGCCGCCGTGGACCCGGCCCGCTACGAGCGGATCGTGACCGGCACTGTGCGCGGGCTCTTCGACCGGGACACCGTCCCGGGTGTGGAGCCGGAGGACCTGATGACACTCGACGTACCGGCGCTGATCGTGCCCGGCCAGGACGCCTCGCACGCCCCCTCGGCCGCGCGCTATCTGGAGGAGTGCCTGCCCGTCCACGAGTTCTGGGACGTCCCGGTGGCCGAGCAGACGGCGAAGACGGCACCGGCCCGCATCCTGGACTTCCTCCGGTCCCACGGCAGCTGACGGGTCGGCAGGTCCTGCTGCGGAAGGGGGAGAGGCCGCAGGCCTCTCCCCCTTCCGCTTGTCGCGCAATCGACCCGCGCCGGTGTGTTCAGCCGTGCTGCTCAAGGGAGCTGATCTGCGCCACGCGGGCCGCGTGCACGCCGCCCTTGAACGGCGTGTCGAGCCACAGCGCGAGCAGTTCCTCGGCCTCGTCGTCGCCGAGGACCTTGGTGCCGAGCACCATCACATTGGCGTCGTTGTTGCCGCGGGAGATCTCGACCGCGAAGCGGCTGTAGGCCAGCCCGGCGCGCACGCCGCGCATCTTGTTGCAGGCGATCACCTCGCCCTGGCCGCTTCCCCCGATGACGATGCCGAGGTCGTCGTGGCCGGAGCCCACCCGCCGTCCGACCTCGGCGCACAGGGGCGGGTAGTCGACGGTCTCGGCCGTGTGGGTACCGATGTCGGCGACCACGTGGCCATGCACAATGAGCCAGTGGGTCAGCCGGCTCTTGAGGAGGACGCCGTTGTGGTCGGCCGCGATCACCACCCGCATCCGTCAGCCCACCAGGTCGAGGGTCGAGGGCGCGAAGAGGCTTTCCAGCGGAACCGGTTCGGCGAGGATGTGCTGCCGTATGGCGTGGCCCATCAGCTCTTCCAGGACCGCCCGGTTGGGCTCGATCCCGTAGGGCAAGGGGTCCGCGCCCATCTCGGCCAGTACGCGGGCGTACATCCGGTCGGTGGCGTTCTCCACCGTCCCGGCGCGGAGCTGCTCGATGTAGCGCCGCTTGGACTCGGCGAAGGCCTCGAAGACGGCGGTGGCGATCCCGGGTTCGGTGGCCAGGACGTCGTCCTTGACGACGACGAGATGGTTGATCGGGTAGAGGCCGCGCTTGCGCAGCGCGGCACAGCCGGCTTCCTCGGGGTCGGGGACGAGCGGTGTGAGGTCCGGGTCGTCCGTGGCGACGCCTATCACCGCGTCCAGCTCGCCTTCCTTCAGCAGGTCGATCAGGGTGCGGTCTTCGGGTGCCGAGACGACGTTCGCGGGCGGGCGGTAGTCGGCGACGTGCTCGTCGCCGGAGCGCACCCAGGTGACCGAGTCGAGGTCGAGGCCGCCCTCGGTGTCCAGGATCGCCCGGCCCCACACGCCCGTGGTGACCGTGTAGCCACGGTTGACGCCCACGCGCCTGCCGGCCAGCTGCCCGGCCTCGGTGATCGAATCGTCGCTGCGCACCAGGATCGCGCCGTGATGGAAGCCACGGACCAGGAAGACCGGCAGCGCGGTGAAGCGGACGCCGTGCTCGCGGGCGCACAGGTAGGTCGTCAGCGCCATCTCGCTGACGTCGTAGGCCAGATTGCGGACCATCTTGCGGAAGCCCTGGACGAGGACCGCCTCTTGGGCGAACTGGAGAGGGAAGCCTTGGGGAACGACGTCGGCGTCGATGACGGCTCGGTTGTTGCCTTGTGCTCGGGTCAGAGTGACGTAGTTCACTGGACTATATTACTAATGGAATTACCATTTGCCTATCCGGGAGACATGAGCGAAACAGTGCGCACGGCGGTTCGCGTCGCGCCCGGCACGACTGAGATGCAGGAGTTGCCTCTCCCGGCGATCGACGAGGACTCGGCGCTGTTGCAGGTCGAGGTTGCGGGCATCTGCGGCACCGACGTGAAGATGCCGGACGTCGGTCCTGCACGCCCATCCCCGCTCGGCCCTGCTCGGCGGGCTGGCACAGGTGCCGATCCGCCCGGTCTTCGGCGCCTACGGCATCCCGGCGTTCCGGCTGGCCGACGGCGGGATTCCCGTCACCCGCACGCGGGCCTGATCCGCACCGGTGCCGCGGGCGCACAACTCGCCCGCACCCTCGGCGATTCCGCCGCCGTCCTGCGGCGCGGCCACGGCGTTGCGACGGTCGGCGGGGACGTACCGCAGGTGGTGAGCCGTCTGGCGCTGGACGAACTGCTGGGGGTCAGTGTCGAGTTGGCCCGGCTGGGTGCCACGCCGCTCGAGGTGAGCGAGGCGGACCGCGAGGACCTGCCCGATCTCGGGGCGGCGTTCAGTGAACAGGCGCTGTGGCGCCACCACCTAGGGCGCCTGGAGCTCCAGGGCCTCGCGGACGTCGGCTGACCCACGGCCGGCAAGAGCCGGGAGAATTGGAAAACTCTCCGGTGGGCGGATCGAAGCCGCCCACCGGAGAGTTCACTTTTCAGGCGAGCGTGGCCGAGGCACTCATCAACTCCTTGAGGGAGACGGCCTCGTCACCGACCCGGTCGGCCGGCAGCGTGCCCCCGTCGCCGAGGACCTTCCGTACGGCCATGTAGTCACGGGGCGCGTTGACGGAGTCACACGCGATGAGCCGGCCGACCTTGTAGTAGAGGACCGAGAACCGCTCGGTCACCGGATCGCCGCGTACGACGCAGTCGTCGTAGCCCGTGGAGAGGCCGGCGATCTGGAGCTTCAGGTCGGCCTGATCCGACCAGAACCACGGCACGGAACGCGTCTCGCTGCTGTGCCCGAGCAGTGAGGCGGCCGCGACCTGCGCCTGCGCCACAGCGTTCTGCACCGACTCGATTCGCACCTGGCCCTGCCGGGTCAGCGGGTGCGGAAGAACCGTGCAGTCACCGGCTGCGACGATCGCCGGGTTGCTGGTCCGCGCGTAGGCGTCGACGACGATCCCGTGTTCCACCCGCAGCCCCAGCTGCTCGGCGAGCTCGGTGCGGGGCTCCAGACCGACGCCCACGACCACCACGTCCGCCGGGAGTGTCGTGCCGTCGCTCAGCTCCACCGCCTGTACGCGCTCGGAGCCGGTGAACGCGGTCACCATCGCGCCGAGGCGCACCGTCGTGCCCCGGCGCCGGTGCGCCTCGGCGTAGAAATCGGAGACGGCGGGGGCGACGGCGCGGGCCATCAGCCGGTCGGCGGCCTCCACCACGGTGACGTCCTTGCCGGCCGCGCGCGCCGCGGCAGCCGCCTCCAGGCCGACGAATCCGCCGCCGACGACCACGACACGTTCGGCGGCGTCCAGTTCGCGACGCAACGCGAGCGCGTCGTCGACGTCGCGAAGGTAGTGGATACCGGCCAGATCATGACCGGGTACGCGCATGCGTCGGGGCGTGCCGCCGACGGTCAGGGCGAGCTTGGTGAAGGCGAGCCGCCGGCCGTTGCGCGTCAGCGCCTCGCCCGCACCGGCGACGGGATCGGTGAGCCGGATGCTGTCGACCCATTCACCACGGATCAGCTCGATCGCGTTGCTCGCGTAGAAGCCTTCGTCACGCAGCGCGAGCCCCTCCTCGGGGAGCTCGCCCTTGAGGAACCGCTTGGACAGTGGGGGCCGCTGGTACGGCGGGCGCACCTCGCCGCCGAGCAGCGTGATCGGGTCCGTCGCGCCCAGCTCCCGAAGGCTCGTCGCCAACTGAAGACCGGCCTGACTGGCACCCACGATCAGCGTGCCAACGCGTTCCGGGTCGCTTGAATTCACCACACCTCCCTTAAAGGTCTGATGTTAATACCTTACCTCAGGGCATGCCTTCCCTCAACTGCCGATCTGCGGGGCCCGCAAACGCCGCGAGGGTGCCCGACACCGGCTTGTGACCGGGTCGGACACCCTCTTGACCGCCCTGTGTGCGGCGCTTGCTCTCAGTCGAGTCCGTAGACGCTCGCCGCGCGTTCAGGGCTGACCAGCCCCTGGGCGACGTCGGAGAGGACCGCTTCCCGCGCCCGTTCGGTCGGTACGCCGAAGCCGCCTCCGCCCATGCCGGTCACATGGATGACATCCACGTTGCGCAGTGAGTTGTGCAGCGCCTTCGGTTGCTGGGGCAGCAGCTCGGACTCACCCGACAGCTCGTCGAACGAGGGCACGTGGTCGGCCAACTTCTCCCAGACGTCCGAGCCGCGCTCGATGACAACCGAGGCGGGATTGCCGCCCTCGACGCCGGCGGCACCGTAGTCCCGGCCGATGCAGCAGGTCAGGTCGTTGGCCTCGCCGACGCCGTAGAGGACCCGTGTCCACTCCCCGGCGAAGCCGCCGCGGAACTCACCGGCACCCTCGCTGTCCGGGACGATGCCCCGCGAGCGATACAGCACCGGGTAACGAAGCTCGTACGACTCCACGCTGGGCAGGGCGGTGTTGGTCGACCCGGCGATGTTGGCCACGTCGATGCCGTCGGCGTGCCGGCGGGCGCCGCCGCCGTGCATGGTCGAGTCGCCCTTCATGCTGAACCAGCGCTGCTCACGGTCGCGTCCCGACCAGGACGCCTCGGTGAACGCCCAGCCCCACTGAGCCTGCGCCCGGAACTCCTGGTCCGAGCCCATGACCGCCTGGCTGATCAGGCCGAGCGCCAACTGCTGCGCCTTCCAGCCGGCCAGCGTCGAGGCGCCCGAGGTCGGTACCGGGAACTGCGCGCTGAGCAGCGTGCCCGGCGGGATGGTGATGTCGATCGCCCGGAACGTCCCCTCGTTCACGTCGAGGTCCGGGAACAGCTGACACGCCAGGATGTTGTGCATGTTGGCCACGGTGCACGGCTCGGCCGAATTGATGAACGTCCTCGACTGCGGGTCGGTCCCACTGAGATCGAACCGGAGCGTGTCGCCGTCGACGTCCAAGGTGGCGCGCAGCCGGTAGGCGTGGTCGTAGTCGAGGAACTCCTCCCGCTCGTAATGGCCGTCGGGGAGGTTCCTGATGCGCTCCCGCGCGGACTGCTCGGCGAGGTCCAGTGAGATCTCGCACGACTCGCGGTACGCGTCGAGGCCGTACTTCTCGATCAGGCTCTCGAGCTTCGCGCCGGCCGCGAGGTTCGCCGAGATCTGCGCCCGCAGGTCCATGTTCTGGTAGCGCGGCATGCGGACGTTGTCGGAGAACAGCTGGAAGATCTGCTGATCGATGACGCCCTCGCGGACCAGTTTGAGCCCTCGTATGTTGATGCCCTCCTGGTAGGCATCGACCGCGAGCGGCGCGCGTCCCGGGCTCATCGCGCCCATGTCGACCTGGTGGATGGCGTTGCCCACCCACCCCGCCAGCTCGTCCTCGACGAAGACCGGCGCCATGACCGCCACATCGAGCGAGTGGAGCGCCCCGGCAGAGGAAACATCACCGGCGATCGCAAGGGTGTCAACCCCTTCACGTGCCGCAAGCTCCGAGCACTCCTTGGCCGTCTGGGCGTCCCGGTCGACGCAGGCCACCGCCGCCCCCGATTGGGCCAGAAGGGTTGCCACCCGCTGCCCGATGTTTGGTCCCACGCCGGCCACCAGCGCGCCCTCAGTGAGGGCGCAAGATGCCGTCAAGGATCTTGATGTGGGGGGCCTCAAGCGTCGGACGATATGCCCGAGACCGCCTGCAAGTCCATAGGTTCACACTACAAACATTTCGGTTATGCACCCGGCGTCCGAAGTCGCCGCCCAGCATCCACGAATGGATCATTGATCTAACCGTTGACGAGATGCTGCAGACGGGCTTCGCACGGGTCAATAAGCCCACCGCACTTCCTGCTCGATCCCTGCGAGATCAGCCGAAGAAACGCCTCTGACCTGCCGAAAGGCAGGTCAGAGGCGTTGGTCCCGGGTGTGTGGACGCGCTCAGTCGGTGGCGTCCATGTCGTTGAAGACCAGCGATTTGATCGTCACCGGCACGGTCCCCGAGGGCTGCCGCACGCGCCCGAGGTCGACGTAGTCGAAGTCGCGCAGGAACAGGCCGTCGAGGATCAGGAGATCGTTCTCGACGCCCAGCTCGTCGCACAGGATCCGGCCGAGCGTACGGGCGATGTCGCCGTCCACCACGAGGTAGAGCCGCTCACCGGCGGCAATCCGCGCCGACAACCCCTTGACGATGCCCTCGCCGAAGGCGCGCAGCCGGTGATACTCCGGGTCACCGGTCCACGAGAGCGCGACAGCGAGATCGCCGTCGTGCCGCGTGAACCGGTATAGGTGCTCCTCGAGCGCGCCGGCCACCGCTCCGGAGTCGACGGCATAGCCGAGAACATACGTGGGCCGCGCCACCGGAACGTTGCGCCGGGGAAGGGTCCGCTCAGCCGAGTCGAGGTGACTGGTGATGCCGCTGAGCTGCACGGTGTACTGCGAGGCGCCGAGCACTGTCGCACGGATGCGCTCGGCCGCCGGGAGCATAGGTGCGGGCAGGAGTCCGCCCTCGGCGCTGCGCCGCAGCTCACCGCCGAGCCGACGGCCGAGGTCGCCGAAGTCGGCGGTCTGGGTGCCGTAGACGTACTCCGCCACACCGCCCGAGAAGACGATGCCGTCGAGCCGCTCCGGAATGCTCAGTGGCTTCGTGAGCCACAGCCCCTCCGTCGCCTCGGTGTGCCGCCCGCCCAGGACTCCCAGCAGTTCAGCTGTCATGAGCGCTGCCACGTCGTCGAGTTGGTCGTCGGTCACCGGCGAACTGAGCACCAGGTCGTGCCCGGCCCGCAGGGCATGCCGGCGGCCACCGGGCTCGATCCGGGCGACCACGCCGTCGGCGACGGCGATCAGACGGCCGCCAACGTGGAACGCCGCCGTCTCGACGATCCGCCCGTCGTCCACCAGCGTCAGCTTGGTGGTGCCACCGCCGATGTCGACGTTGAGCAGGCGGCTGTGCTCCCGGCTCGACGCCCTGACGGCCCCAGAGCCGTAAGCGGCGAGCATGGCTTCCATGTGATGACCGGCCGTCGCGCAGACGAGGTCGCCCGCGCACTCGCTGACCACCTCGGCGATCGCCTCGGCGTTGCGGCGGCGCAGTGCCTCACCGGTCAGGATGACCGCACCGGTGTCGATCATCTCGGGCGTGAGACGCGCCTCGGCGTACGCCTCGTCGAGGAGTACGCCGAGGCGGACCGCGTCGATCTGCAGGTCCGTGCCGAACGGCGTCAGGTGGACCGGCGACTCGTAGAGCGACTCGCGCCGGACCACGACGTACCGGCTCGTGAGGTCCTCACTGAGCCGCCGCAGATGGAGCCGCGAGAACGCGAGCTGGGTGCCCGAGGAGCCGATGTCCACGCCGACGCTGTACAGCGTGACGTTGTCCTGCTGCCAGATCGGGTTCTCCTTCAGCGGGACGTCCGGCTCATCGTCGTGGTCGTGGTCACGCCCGGGGCCGCCGCCGTGGTCGTAGTGCTCCTGACCGGTGCTCATGCGGTCGCGGTGCTCTCGCCCGGCTTCGGCGGCAGGTCCTCCAGCTCCGCCGCGTAGGCGGCGTCCATCTGCGGGGTCAGCCCCTTCTGGGCAAGGGCTTTGGCGAAGGTGTCACGGACGATGGCGGACTCGTCGGCGTAGTCGATCTGATCGCCGCCGATCCGCTGGCTGATCCAGGCCTTCGGCACGCCCTGGGCGTTGCGGATCGAGACCACCTCGTGCTTGAACGCCAGATACCGGGCAGGGCTGTCACCGGTGTTGAAGTGCTGGTGGAACCACATGTTGGGCGGGACTATGAGCGTGCCCGGCTTCCAGTCGTAGCGCTTCGGCTCCTCCCCCTCGGGCCACATCAGACTGAAGCCCTCACCGCTCATGATGATGACGTGGGCACCCGGGCCGTGCCGGTGGCCCTTCTTGTACGTGGCGACCGGGAACTGCGAGATGTGGCTGTTCATGGAGCCCTTGGCCATCATGAAGCGGATGTGGCCGCCGCCCGCGCCGCGCTCCTTGGCGTGGATGAGCGGAAGGTTCACCGCGTCCGCGACGAAGTTCGTCTTCAGGAGCAGGCCCTCGACCTCGTCCTTGTCCGCGAAGTAGTCGGGCTCGCCGTTGAAGCGGCCGACGAAGTCGTGTTCGGTGCCGAAGACGAACTCGGGCTCGTCGTACATGTTCAGCACTGGCGGCATGTTCGTCGAGGAGACGAACCGGGCGGCGGTGGTCCCCGAGCCGTTGAAGTGCTGGTGCCAGGTGTTGAGCGGGATCGCGAAGATGGAGCCCGGGCCCCACTCGAAGGTCACCTTCTTGCCGGCGTCGTTCCACACGCTCGTGGAGCCGTGGCCCGAGAGCACCATGATCATCTCTTCGAAGAGCTGGCGCTGCGGGGCCAGCTTGCCACCGGCGGGGATCTCGCACACGTAGCAGTCGTTGGACGTACGGGATGCCTCATGGTTGATGAAGACCCCGCGTCCACCGCGCCGATCCCAAGGCTTAAGCTCGACCGTATTGAGGTCGGGGATGTAGTGGGCCGAGATGATGTCCAGGCCCTCACCGCGCACCCACGAGACATACGGGGTGTCCTTCTCCCGGGCGAAGTTCTTCGCCATGCTGTCGGAAACAAGCGCGTCTCTAGCCACAGAAACCTCCACGTTGAGTGGTACAACGGTAAGACCAATGCGCTATCGCGTCAACAAACCTGGGCTACTGCGATCCAGGCTTCCGGCAGCCGCCCCATGCGCAGCAAGTCCGCCAGGTCCGTGGCGTCGCGGATGTCGTTCTTCACCCGCCGGTAGGCGAACCCTTTCACGCCCAGCGGGTGTGCCAGGTGCACGCGTGCACCGGCAGCCTGCAGGACATCGGCCGCCCAGTACCAGCCGTAGGTGGCCTCCAAGACCACGTCTGGATCGTGTCCGGCCTGTTCGATCTGCAGACCGAGCGCCACCGGATCGTTGAGGATGCGCACCGCACTCAGTTGAACGCCGGCCTCGGTCTGACGCACAATCACGGACCTCCTGTGGTGCAGGTCGACACCGACGTACTGATGTCCGTTGTACTCGCTCACCTGAGGGCCTCCTTCGCCGTCACGCAGTAGGTAACCGGGACCTACCCAGGCACCCACGGGGGGCGGTGACTTCGCCCCTTCATCGCATCAATGGGTCCAATGATGGGGATACGAAGGCGGCTGTGCAGTGGGCGGTTGAGGAGGGATCGGTGTGAGGCGCCATGTATCGGTCGATCCATGCCGCCGCGGGTGCGGGCACCGGGTCGGTTCAGGCGCGCCGCGCGGGACCGCGCCAACGGCCCGCGGGGGTGTCGTGCCAGGCGCCGGGTCTCGCCGGCTCATCGATGGCGTCCTCGACCGCGTCGGGGCCACGCAGGAGCCGGTCCGGCGCCGCAGCTGCGCAGATCCGGATCAGCAGCCCCGCGGGTCGTCGTATTCAATGAGCTCGACGACGGCGTCGTCGAGTTGCATCCAATCGGCGGAAGAGACGCGGATGACGGTGACGCCCTCGGCCACCAGGGCGATGAGCCGCCGTTCGATCCGTCGACGACACCGATCGGTGAGCCGGTTGCTGCGCTCCCCGGTCGCACCCCGCGGCGCTCCACCGCTGGGACAAGGAATCGCCGATCACGGCATGCAGCGTGACCGCGCGGCAATGCGAACACCTCAACCAGGCGCACCAAGGAAACTCACCGGCCGCAGGAGTACGGACGTCCACCGGCCTCCTGCCGCGATAGGACTGCCCAACGGTTCGGAGCTGCCCGCACACACAGCACAGCGCACGATTCCGCGGCCATGCCCCGGGCCGACGGCCGGTCCCGGCACTCACGCGCGCACCCAACTGCGGCCGTGCCAGAGGTCGACGCACGTCGCACAGTCATCCGCGCCGGGCTCACTGGCCTCGTCGATCCGGACCAGGTCGCCCCGCTGCACGATGAAGTTCTTGTCGCCCGGCACCGGGAGGTGGTCCTACATCGACCAGATCGTCGTGGCGTTGTCCTCGTCGACCACGTCGATCTCGACGGTGCGGCCGTGGTGCACCGAGAAGCCGTAGAGCCTCTTCTTCTTGAGCGACTCGAGGTAATCGCCGAACACCGCCGCGAGTTGAAGCGGGAGCCAGGTCCACACAAGGTCCTCGGTGAACACGCCGAGGAAGTCCTCGGTCATCCGCAGGTCGGTGTAGCGGGAGTACCTGGCCTTCGTCTCCTTGGTCTGCTCGCGGGCCCACAGGATGTCGATCTTGTCCATGCCACCCCTCGTCGTCGGGCGGGGCAGGGTGCGATCAGCGCGGCACCACGCGCTCGCCGAGCTCGTCCCAGCGCTCCTTGACCGCGGAGACGACCTCCTCGCTCGCGAGCCACTCCGGCGACCGCAGCAACTGGGTTGGTCTCGCGGTAGCGCACGTAACGGTCCGGGTCGAGGGACATGTACGCCGCGAGCCGGTCGGAGAAGTCGGCGGAGCTGGGATCGACCCGGCGGGACTCTCCGTCGACCGTGTACTCGCCCCCGGGGATGCGGTGGTCGAGGGTGTTGGAGGAGTTCCAGCAGAACTTGATGAGCTGGTCGGCGCGCGCATAGAAGCGGCCCGGCAGGCCGGAGAGGTCTCCGGGGTGTTCGGCGAGCTGCGCGTCCAGCTCGGTGCGCAGGTCGGCCGCCTCCTGCGCGGCGGCGGTCATGCCCTGCCCGTAGACGGGGTTGAACCCCATGCACGCGTCGCCGATCGCGAGGAAGCCCTCCGGGCGCTGCGGCTTGGCGAAGTCGCGCAGGCGGCTGCGGGTGTCGCGCCACATCGCGATCTTCTCGGGGGACTCCACCTCGGCGAGGGCCTTGTCGATCTCCGGGACGCCGATCGAGGAAACGAACTTACGTAGTTTCTCCTCGGTCCGCGGTGGGTGGTCGCCAGCCGAGCCCTGAACCGTGAGGATCCAGCGGCGCTCGCCCTCGACGACCCACATCGCCATCGCACGAGAAGCCGACTGCGGGCTGAGCGCGCCCTCGCCGAAGGGCTGGACGGCCAGCGCCCGGAAGCCGGGATCCCAGTCCTCGGGCACCCGACGGGCGAGTCACCGGCGTCCGCACGGCGACCGGGCGCGAGCTCACGGCCGACCTGGTCATCGACGCCAGCGGTCGGTTCTCGCAGTCCGTGGGGTGGCGACCCGGGCGCCGTCGGCCACGAGCCGGCGTCGACGCAGGAGCCCGCACTGTTGTTAATATCTAGGTGCTATTGTGCTAGAACATCATTAGATCAAGGGTTCCGTCCAAGAGGAAGCCTCAGGCGAAGAGCCGCGGACGCGACGGGCTACGCCTGGGGGCGTCGCCGAGAAAGGACCACCATGAACACGCCGCAGGATGTCCCCGTCACGGACTTCGACCATCACTCCCGAGCGTACGCCGAGCGACCGTTCGAGACTCTCGCCACGCTGCGGAGGGACATGCCCGTCGCCTGGTCGACGGCCCACGGTGGGTTCTGGGTCGTCACCGACCACGAGCACGTCATGGCCGGATTCGCCAACTACCAGACCTTCTCCTCGGTGCGCGGACCGGCGATCCCGGCGCACCCGTTCGGCACCCGGCACATCCCGGTTGCCATTGATCCTCCCGACCACGCGATGTACCGCAAGGTGCTCAACGCGTGGTTCAGCAAGGCGGCGATCGAGTCGCGGCAGCCGAAGATGAAGGCGATGGTGGAGGACATCGTGCGAGCGCTTGCGGCACGCGGCAGTTGGAACTTCGCCGACGACCTGGCGAACGTCTCACCGGGCGCGGTGACCCTCGACATCCTCGGGTGGGACCCGGACCAGCGGATCCCGCTGCTCGACGTCATGACGTTCGGGCTGGTCAACATGGCCAGCACGGACCCGACTGTCGTCGACAGGAACGCAGAAGGCAACCGCTGGATCCGCGAGCAGATCATGCGCGAAGCCGATGACCGTCGGGCCGATCCGCGTAACGACCTGATGACAGTGCTGGCGACCGAGCCCATCGCCGGGGGCGAGATGCTGTTGGACGCGGAGCTCACGGACATGGTTGTCCTCCTGCTCTTGGCGGGCTTTCACACCACGTCGGGCGCCCTCACCTCGCTGCTCGTCCACCTCGAGGAGCATCCGGATCTGCGCCGACGCCTGGAGCGCGACCGGGACCTGATCCCCACGGCGATCGAGGAGATCATCAGGGTCTACACCCCTGCGCCGCCCATCGCCCGGAGCGTGACCGCCGACACCGAGTTCGGGGGCGTTCCCATGCGAGCGGGCGACTGGGTCCTCTTCGTCAACCAGGCAGCCAACCGCGACCCGTCGAGCTTCCCTGAGCCGGACGTCGTCGACCTCGACCGCAACCGGTCCAAGAGCGTGGCGTTCGGCTGGGGCGTGCACCGTTGCCTCGGCCTGCACATGGCTCGAACCATTCTCCGGCTGGAGGTCGAGGCGATCTTCGACCTGCTCCCGGGCTACGAGCTCGACCTGGACGCCGCGGTGCGAAGCGACGCCATGGGACAGGGGTACTTCTTCACCTCCCTGCCGGCGCGTCTCCCGGCTGCGGCCGCCCGCTGAGAGGCGTGGACCCTCTCGCGAGCATGCTGCGTCGCGTTCATGACCAGCCGGTCTGGGCGACGTCGCACGCGTGAGCACGTCGTCTGCTCGGGCACTCGTGGTCGGAGGGACCGGCCCGACCGGCCCGCACCTCGTCCGCGGCCTGGCCGCGCGCGGGTACCAGACCACCCTCTTGCACTGCGGCACGCACGAGCTCGCCGGCTACGAGCACCTCCATGCCGACCCGCACTTCCGAGAGTCGCTCGACGAGGCCATCGCCGGGCGCGAGTTCGAGGTCGTCGTGGCGACGTACGGCCGGATCCGGCTGGTCGCCGACGCGGTGGCCGGCCGGTGTGCGGAGCTCGTCGCGGTGAGCGGCCTGCCGGTCTACCCCGGCTACCACGAGCCGGGCCGGCGGCACCCGCACGGCATGCCGGTGCTGGTGCGCGAGGAGCACGCCGACGCCGGGCGCGCGGCTCCCTACGAGGAGCCAGGTCCGTGGCGTCGCGGATGTCGTTCTTCACCCGCCGGTAGGCGAACCCTTTCACGCCCAGCGGGTGTGCCAGGTGCACGCGTGCACCGGCAGCCTGCAGGACATCGGCCGCCCAGTACCAGCCGTAGGTGGCCTCCAAGACCACGTCTGGATCGTGTCCGGCCTGTTCGATCTGCAGACCGAGCGCCACCGGATCGTTGAGGATGCGCACCGCACTCAGTTGAACGCCGGCCTCGGTCTGACGCACAATCACGGACCTCCTGTGGTGCAGGTCGACACCGACGTACTGATGTCCGTTGTACTCGCTCACCTGAGGGCCTCCTTCGCCGTCACGCAGTAGGTAACCGGGACCTACCCAGGCACCCACGGGGGGCGGGGACTTCGCCCCTTCATCGCATCAAGATCTGTGGATCAAGCCGTGGCCTTTAGTCGCCAGACCTGCCCCAAAAGGCGATCACCGTGTTCGCCCCGTCGGTGTCCTTCAGCGGCCGGCACCACGCTGACCAACGCGGCATGTCCCACGGTTCCTCCGAGCCTGGGTGCCGTCCGGCGTAGCGCTCCTGGGCTCGTTCGAAATCCCTTCGGGTCGGCTCCGCAGTTCCGAAGAGCTCGATGGATTCCTCGTCCGACAGTAGGCGCACGGTGTGGGAATCGTCGTACGCCTCGGCGTCGATCACCTCCCACACGTCGATGATCGTGTGTGTACCTTCGCTGCCGAAGGTCTCGTCTTCCCATAGGGCATCGAGGTCGTCGACGGAGGTGAACGACTGGCCTGCGGGCTGCAGTCCGTCCCAGTACGTTCCGTGGACGAAGAGCCTTTCGAACTCGCGCTGTCGCACGGTGGCCAAGGCCGCGGCGACATCTCCGGCATAAGGCTCGATGTACTGCCATGATGATGCGCCCACCTCAGCTCCTGCCCTTTCGCGACCTTCGGTCCTCGGTACGGACCCTACCCATCGGCTTGGGCAGCGCGGTGGGCGTTCGGAGTCCGCCCAGCACGCCGAATGTTGCCTTACACCACCCGGTCCCGGCGCTCGACCAGCAGGCCGCGTTCGAAACGGGCTCCGGCGCGGACGAGGGCGACGAGGCGGGGTGCGTTGACGGCTCGCCACCGCTGCTGTACGGACTCCACCAGCTTGAAGACCATAGCCAAGGCGGCGGCCGGGCTGCCGGCGCCCTTGGTGACCTTCGTGCGCAGGCGGACGGTGGCGAACGTGGACTCGATGGGATTCGTGGTGCGCAGATGGATCCAGTGCTCGGCGGGGAAGTCGTAGAACGCCACGAGCTCGTCCACGTCGTCGGTGATCTTCTTGACGGCCTTGGGAAACTTCGCGCCGTAGGTCTTCTCGAACGCCGCGACCGCCCGGAGCGCGTGGTCGCGGTCCTCGGCGTTGTAGATCTCCTGCAGGGCCTTCTTCGCCCCGGGCTGGGCGGACTTCGGGAGGACGTCGAGCACATTTGCGATCTTGTGAACCCAGCACCTCTGATGCCGGGATTCAGGGAACACCTCGGCCAGGGCCTTCCAGAAACCGCGCGCGCCGTCGCCGACCGCCAGGACGGGAGCGCGCATCCCGCGACGCTGGCCATCGCGCAGCAAGTCGATCAGGGAGTCGGCTGATTCACGGTAGCCGTCGCCCATGGCGATCAGTTCCTTGGTGCCGTCCGCGCGCACGCCCATCAGCACGAGCACGCACGACCTCGCCTCCCGCAGGCGTATGCGCAGGTGGATGCCGTCGGCCCACACGTAGACGTAGTCGCTGCCGGACAGGTCGCGCTCGCCGAACGCCTGGTGGTCGGCCTGCCACTGCTGGGTGAGCCGAGTGACCGTCGCTGGTGAGAGGCCAGCCGTCGAGCCGAGGAACTGCTCCAGCGCGGGCATGAAGTCGCCTGATGACAGGACGTGCAGGTAGAGCAGCGGCAGGACCTCGCTGATCTTCGGGGACTTGCTGCACCACGGCGGGAGGATCGCCTAGGAGAACCGCTTGCGCTCGCCCGTGGCCCCATCGACGCGCTTGTCGTTCACCCGCGGCGCCTTCACCTCGACCGCCCCGGCCGCGGTCGTGACCTTCCTCGGCTGGTGGTAGCCGTTGCGCACCACGAGCCGGTGGCCCTTCTCGTCGCGTCGTCAGCAGGGAGGTCGGGACCGCACAAATGGTGGTGCTGCCGGTCGCACAGGCCAGGCCAGCTAGGCGCATCAGCGCCACCGTCTACGACCTGGCGAATCAGCGCCCATGGCGCAGGCTTGACCACGCCCCCACAGCCCCGACCACGACGGCCAGGCCCCGACCACAGCAGGTCACAGTGGTACGCGCCCGTCCGTCCAGAATAATGCGCGCAGCCACGTCCTGCAAGGACGCAGCCCTACGACTGGTCACCTGAGCAACCCCGTTGCGGAGTGTGTACGCAGCCAGACAGGGCCTGAACGCAAACTCCCCGCAAAGCTACGGGCCTGCGCAATCCAGCCTCCAAGGCGTTACGCAGACTGCGGCCAGGTCAGCCTGGCCGCCACCCGCCGACGCGTAAGGCTGCAGGCCACAACCAAAGTCGAGTTTCCACCGGTGACTGCGGCAACGGCTCCCGAAAGGCACGCGGCAACCCGCTGCCCACCGTGCGGTTCGGTCGCCGAGCACTCAGGGGGCTCGGCCCCGGCTCACTTGTGACAGCACGGCAAGAACGGCCTCCACGGGATTGGAGCCGCGTGCCGGTTGACCTCGTCCAGCTCACAGGCGCGGCAGGTACGGGTAAGGCCGGGGCGGGTGCCGTGCTCGGGGCACAGGCCCTGCGCGATGTGCTGGGCTCGCTGCCGCGCCGCGGCGCGGTCGGCGGCTGCCTCGGCGCATACGTCGCAACGGTGGCCGGTCGACCACACCGTGCCAGACTCGCAGTCCATCAGTCCATCAGTCCGCAGCCCCAGCGCGGCAGCGCCACCCCGAGCAGCCATCGGCCCGGGTCGCGGATGTCCTCGAGGGCGGCGCCAGGCGGTCACTCCCGGATGCCCGACCCCGTGGCTTCACGAAGCGGGCCAGGTCTCCGGGAGATGGTGACCGCCGTCCGCCACCAGAACCGTGCCGGTGACGAAGGAAGCCGATTCATGTGCCAAGAACAGCACGCACGCCGCGATCTCCTCCGCCGTGCCGCTGCGCCCGAACGGTCCCGCCACGGCGGCCGCGGCCTCGAACTCCAGCTGCGAACCGGTTGCCACATAACCGGGAGCCACGATGTTCACCGTCACGCCATCCCTGATGACTTCGAGGGCGAGCGCCTGGGACAGCCCCACCAGCCCGGCCTTCGCCGCTGTATAGGTGGCCTGGCCCGGCATGGCAGTGACCGTTCCCGTGGTGGAGCCGACCGAGACGATCCGGCCGTATCCGGCCGCCCTCATGGTGGGCACCACGGCGCGGCACATCAAGAAGGCCGTCGTCAGATTACGGGCCAGAGCCGCGTTCCAGTCCGCCAATGACAGCGCGGCGACATCCCCATCAGCATCCCAACCCGAGGTCACCGACGTCATGCCCGCATTGTTCACCAGCACATCAACCCGACCCCATCGCTCGACCGCGGCGCGCAGCACGGCATCCGCACTTCCTTCGAGGGTCAGGTCGGCAACCACGCCCACCGCGGCCTCGCCCAATTCCGCGGCACGCTCGTGGATCCGCTCGGAGGTCGCGCACACCACGACCCGTCCGCCCTCCGCGACAAGTCCCCGCGCCACGGCGGCACCGATCCCGTCCGGAGCTCCAGCGCCCGTGACGATTGCCACCCGGTCCTGAAAACGAGCCATGTGAACCAACCAATGTGTGCGATGTAGAGGTGAGGACCAGGCTTGGGCGGATGAGGATCGGGGCAAGCGCATTCACCACCGAGGGACGATCCGCCCTTTGGTATACGCGGCGATCACAAAGGAATCTACCGTCCGCCGTCGGTCGTGTGGCACCGCTGAGATTCTCAGTCGTTCTGCGGATACCAGCGCAGTTCCACGGTGTTACCGTCCGGGTCCTGCACGTAGAGGGAGACCGCGATGCCCTGGGCGCCGAAGCGCTCGCCGGGACCGTCCACCACTGTGAAGACCCCGGAATCGATGACCTGTTGCCACTCGAGCGGCTCGACCACCAGGCAGATGTGGTCCACATTGGAGCCCTCCGGCCGCTCGGCGGGCGCCTCGACCAAGTCGATGATGGTGGTGGGGCTCACCCGCACGGAAGGGAAGGGCGCCTTACCGGCTCGCCACTCCCCCACCCGTACTGGTTGCAGGCCCAGAGGGCCGGTGTAGAAGGCGAGCGAACGCTCGACATCGGCGACATTCAGAACGAGGTGGTCAAAGCCGATCACGCGCATGAGTATCTCCCCCGGGGGGCCGAGGCGCTTGGGGCGCTGGTGGAAGTACGACGGCCGGCGGTTTCGGGGCCTCGCCGGACCGGGGCCGTGGCCCGTCGTCCGGCGACCGTGATCCGCCACCGCGTTCAGCATGGCCGACCCGCTGTCCATGGGTCCAACGCACCTTTGTCATCTGATCCATCGTGTTTCACGATGGATCAATGGATCTCCAGCAGATGCGCTACGTCCTCGCGGTGGCGGAGACCGCCAGCTTTACCCGCGCCGCCGAGCGGTGTCACATCGTCCAGTCCGCGCTCAGCCATCAAGTGGCCCGGCTGGAGAAGGAACTGGGTGCCCGGCTGTTCGATCGGACGAGCCGCCGGGTGCGGCTGACCCCCGCCGGAGAGGCGTTTCTGCCGGCCGCCCGCCAGGCCCTGGAAGCGACCGAGCGGGCCCGCTCGGAGGTGGCGGCGGCCACCGGCAGAATTCAGGGCAAACTGACCGTTGGGTCGATCCCCACCGTGGCGGCCGTCGATCTCCCGGCGGTGCTCCGGGACTACCGCCTGCGCTACCCCCAGGTACGGATCAGTCTTCGGGCGGGCTCCAGCGAGAGCCTCGTCGAGCAGGTGCGCGAAGGCAAACTGGACGCTGCATTCCTCGGCGTCCAGCCCGGATTCCGGCCACAGGGCGTCCATGACAAGGAACTCGCCCACGGCCGGCATGTCGCGATTGTGGCCCCGGACCATCCACTGGCCAGAGAAGCCGAGGTGAACCTACGCCTCCTCGCCGACGAGGTGTTCGTGGACTTCGCCGACGGCAGCGCCGCCCGCGCCCAGTCGGACCAGGCGTTCGCGGTGGCCGGCCTGCGGCGCGAGGTCGCCTTCGAGGTGTCCGGCGTCGAGCTCATGGTCCGCATGGTCCGCCATGGATTGGGCATCGCCCTGCTGCCCGAGACGTTCACCGCTGAACTGCACGGACTGCGGCGAGTAGCGATCGCCAACGGGCCAGTACGGGTGGAGCGCCTCATCTGGAGCCGATTCACCCCGTCACCCGCGGCCTCCGCTTTCCTCTCCCTGCTGGGCGTCTGAACCCGTCCCCGATCGCATGACCACTTGAGGATTTCCGGCGGATCATCAGCGCGGCCATGGCCGAATCGCGGCGAGAGGACCGCGCCGTGGAAGACACACGCTCTCCCGTCAGACCCAGTACTCCAGCTGTAGATGGATCCGGTGACCCGCGCCAGCTCGGTCACCGGCACCGGCTGGGCTGAGAAGCAGCGGTAGTAGGCGAGTTCGCCGGTGGTGCGGTTGCGGCGGAACAGGAGCCGGCGGCTGCCCGGCGCCGCCCCGGTGAGATCGATGACGGCTCAGTCGTAGAACCCCTGTCCCTTCGCACGGCGTCCAGCCGAGAGCTTCTGCCAGGCCCACTTCGTCACTTCTTCACCAGGCATTGGCGCTGAACATGCCCACACCGGTGGCCACTTCGGCCGAACAGGCCACCGCGAGGACATAGCCGGCCAAGGGCATGACCGAGGCCTTCTCGTTCGACTCATCGACTCAGCAGTCCGGCTGGGGGATCACACCCGCTTGGTCGGTCGGCTCGGCACGGTGACGTCGACCCCGGCAATCACGCAAGTACGTGCTGGGCTGCGGTTGTGCGGTACGTCATGGCGCATGCCCTGATGTCACAACCGGGCCGGGCTGTCTCGTCTCGGGTGTGAGGTCGATTCGAGGTCAAGGACGGTGACGGTTGTGCGGGTGTTCGTGGCGGGTGGGACCGGTGTACTGGGTCAGCGGTTGGTGCCGCAGCTCGTGGCCCGGGGCCACCAGGTGACGGCGACGACGACGAACGCGGCCAAGGTGGGGATGCTGGAGCAGTTGGGCGCGGACCCGGTGGTCATGGACGGGCTGGACGCGGCGTCGGTCGGCGAGGCGGTGGCCACGGCCCGGCCGGACACGATCGTGCACCAGATGACCGGGATCTCCGTGAAGCACGCCGGCCAGCCCGACTTCAGGCATTTCGACCAGTGGGCGGTTCCGACGATCAAGCTGCGCACCGAGGGCACAGATCATCTGCTGGCCGCCGCGGAGGCGAGCGGCGTGTCTCACTTCGTCGCGCAGGGTTACGCGTGCTGGAACGGGATTCGCGAGGGCGGCTGGGTGAAGACCGAGGAGGACCCGCTGGACCTCGAGGAGGGGACGGCCGCGTACACGTCGATGCAGGCCCTGCGCCACGTCGAGGAGGTCGTCGGCCGGGCCGGTGGAGCGGTGCTGCGCTACGGGGGGCTCTACGGGCCTGGGGCCATCGACGACCAGGTCACGCTGGTGCGCCGGCGCAAGTACCCGCTGGTCGGGCGCGCCAACGGTTATCACTCGTGGGTCCACCTAGACGACGCGGCGAGCGCTACGGTGCTGGCGGTGGAGCAGCGGGCGGCCGGCGTGTTCAACGTCGTCGACGACGAGCCCGCGCCGGTGAACGAGTGGCTGCCCTACCTGGCGAGGTGCGCCGGGGCCAAGCGGCCGATGCGGGTTCCCAAGTGGCTGGCCCGCATGCTGGTCGGGGAGGTGCCGGTGATCATGATGACCGAGGCCCGCGGCTTCTCCAACTCCAAGGCCAAGCGCGAGCTCGGCTGGCAGTTGCGGTACCCGTCGTGGCGGCAGGGCTTCCAGGAGGAACTGGCGTGAACCGAGCCGAGGAGTTCGAACAGCTGCGACCGCTGCTGTTCTCGATCGCCTACCGGATCCTGGGCAGCGTGAGCGAAGCCGAGGACGCCGTTCAGGAGACCTGGCTGCGCTACGAGGCCACATCGACCGAACCCGCCTCGGCCAAGGCGTTCCTGTCAGCGGTGGTCACGCGTATCTCGATCGACGTGCTGCGTTCGGCGCGCGTCCGCCGCGAGGAGTACGTCGGGCCGTGGATTCCCGAGCCGCTGCTGGCCGACCCGTACGAGGACCCGGCGCGATCGGCCGAGCTGGCCGATTCGGTGTCGATGGCGGCCCTGCTGCTGCTCGAACGGCTCAGTCCGCTCGAGCGGGCGGTGTTCGTGCTGCGCGAGGTGTTCGGGTTCGGCTTCGACGAGATCGCCTCGGCGGTCGGACGTTCGGAGGCGGCCTGCCGTCAGCTCGCGGTGCGCGCACGCCGGCACATGGCCGCCGGACGCCCGCGTTTCGAAGCCGACCGCCGCGAGCGCGAGCAGCTCGCCGAACGGTTCTTCGACGCCTTCCGCGAAGGAGACCTCGACGGGTTGCGGGACCTGCTGGCCGCCGACGTGCACATGATCGGCGACAGCGGCGGCAAGGGGCCGCAGCTGGCCGCCCAGCTGGTCGGCGCGCAGAACGTCGCCCGGGTGCTCGCCGCTCTCGTCCCGGCGTTCCTGCGGCTCGGCGGTGTCATGCAGCCCCACGAGGTCAACGGGCAGCCCGGCGCGATCTTCCGCGACCGGCACGGCAACGTCGTCAACACCTGGGCGCTGGACATCGTCGACGGGCAGATCCAGACGATCCGCTCGGTGATCAACCCCGACAAGCTCGCCCACGTCGGTCCGGTCGCCGATGCGTGGGCAGTCTTTCGCGAGGCGCGTCATGCACGCCAGTCCACGAACTGACCGGACACTTCTCATGCGAGCCGGGCCCTCGCGTTCGGGGCGGGCCGACGACCGCCTCGCGTGGCCGGCCTACGTGGCGCTCGCGTGGATCGTCGTGTTCTTCGCCATCCACGTCTACTGGTACGCCGGCGGAACCTTCGGGCGCGGCGGCGTGCTGCCCGGCCTCCTACCGCACTCGGTGATCGGCTGGATCTTCGAGGTGGCGATCGTGTCCGCCTTCCCGATCGGGGCGTGGGCCTGCCTGGCGATCGCGCGCGGGTGGCCGCGCGGTCGGCTGCGCCGTCTGGCCGCGTTCCTTGTCTGGTTCGGCTGCGCGCTGCTGACCCTGCGCGGCGCCTCCGGCCTGGTCGACGACCTGACCCGCTCGATCGGCCTGCTGCCCGACGGGATCACCGGCCTGTCGATCGAGGATGCGACGGGCATGGCCCACCCGTCCGCGTCCGTGCTGTGGTCCGGCCGCGCGACCGACGCCTACTTCTTCGCCGGCGGGCTCGTCTTCGGCCGGCTGGCCTGGCGCTACCGCAACCGCCCGGCCGCCGCCCCGACCCCGGCCGACTGAGCGGGTACCGAGCACCAGCGCAGAACGCAACACCGCGCAGTGCAAACAACCTTATTGAGGCACTATGACCATGCCGAGTTCCGAGACGCTGTTCACCGAGCCGGCCCCCGCGGACCGCCTCGCACGAGCCGCCGCCGCGCTGACGGCCAACGGTTTCGCCGTCGAGATCCTGGACAGCGCCGCCGAGGCCCGCGCCCGGGTCGGCGAGCTCATCGTCGACGGGGCCAGCGTGTTCACCGCGGCCAGCGAGACGTTGCGCCTGTCCGGTATCGACGAGGACATCAACGCCGGCGGACGATACCAGGCGGTCAAGCCTCAAGTCGTGGCCATGGACCGCGTCACCCAGGCCGACGACATCCGGCGGCTGCTGGCCGGCCCCGACGTCGTCGGCAGCGTCGCCGCGCTCACCGAGACCGGTTCGCTGGTAGCCGCCTCGGCCAGCGGCAGCCAACTGCCCGCCTACGCCGGAGGTGCCGCCCAGGCGATCTGGATCAACGGGGCACAGAAGGTGGTACCCGACCTGGCCACGGCGCTGCGCCGCGTCGACGAGCACGCCCTCCCTCTGGAAAGCGCCCGCGCCCAGGACGTCTACGGCATGCCCAGCGCGGTCAACCGCCTGCTCGTGCTCAACGCGGAACCCCACCCCGGCCGGGCCACCGTCCTGCTGCTCCGCGAAGCCATCGGCTTCTGAGCGCGCGTTGCCGGCCGGCCATCCGAACGTAGAGGAGTCCCAGAACATGGATCTGCAAATGACGGGTACGACGGCCCTCGTGACCGGGGCCAGCCGCGGGATCGGGCTGGCCATCGTCCAGGCGCTCGTCGCCGAGGGTGCGAACGTGATCGGCTCGGCCCGCACCGTGTCGCCCGAACTCGCCGACTCCGGCGCACACGCGATCACCGCCGACCTGGCCACGCCGGACGGTCCGGGCGAGCTCGTGCAGGCGACCGTCGCAGCCCACGGTGACATCGACGTCCTGGTCAACTGCGCCGGCGGCGGCGACGCCTCGGACCTGCGCGCGTTCTTCGACTACGACGACGCGTTGTGGCACAAGGCGTTCGACCTGAACTTCTACTCCGCGGTGCGTACCTGCCGGGCCGCGATCCCCAGCCTGATCCGCCGGCACGGCCTGATCGTCAACATCTCCTCGGTGGGCGCCCGTCTGCCGCACAGCGGCCCGGTTCCCTACAACACCGCCAAGGCGGCGCTCAGCGCGTTCAGCAAGGCGCTCGCCGAGGAGTACGGGAACCAGGGCGTGCGCGTCGCGACGGTCGCCCCGGGACCGACCCGCACGCCGGTATGGACCGCCCCGGACGGCGTCGGCGCCGCCCTCGCGGCCGCGCAGGGAATCTCGCACGACGACCTACTGGCCGGCCTGGCCGCGGCGTCCGGCATCCGGTCCGGCCGGCTCGTCGAGCCCGAGCAGGTCGCCTCCCTGGTCGCCTACCTCGCCTCGCCGCTGGCGGCCAGCATGACCGGTCAGGAGTACCTCGTCGACGGCGGCCTGATCAAGACGATCTGACCCGTCGTGCCGCGCTGGTAGGCCGGTGGAACCTCCGGGCGCGACCAGTCGGCCGGCGGCCTGGATCAACTCGGCCGGGGGTTGCCGATCCTGAACCGCCGAGCCATTGAGCCCGTCGAGCGCGCCCGGCAGGCACCTGCGGCTGGGCCACGGCTCGGGATCCGTCTGCGACGAGTACCGTGCACGGCAGGGCCTCGACGCCTATGCCCGACATCACAACAGTTACCGCCCACACCGGACTCGTGGACAACTCCCGCCTCTCGCGCAAGAAGGGCTGGTGTCTGGGACCAACTTGGCCGCTCACCGACTCCTGCGGATCTGAGCACTGACGGCGTGATCAACGAGGGCAGGTGTCATTGCCGACCACAGCGGACGTCAGGACGCCGGACCCGCTGATCGCGGTGGCGGCCCCGAGACCGTTGTGGACCAAGAGGCCCAGTTCCCAAGTCGAGCCACCCACCGAGGGTTTCGAACGGCACTGCTGTTCCGCCTGATCCGAACACGCCGGGCGTTGGCGCGATTCGCCAGCTGGCGATATCAGACACGAGTCTGCTCTATACATCTACCGTTCACGAGCCTTAACTCTGATCGTCCACGCCGAGCTGCCGCGATCGCAGAACCCCCACCATCGGTCCGCAGCGTCGGCCATCCCATCCCCCGCCGATCCGTCACTTCAGCCATGAATCGCTTGCGGGGCCGACCTGGGCCCTACGGAACAGTCAGGGAATCCTTTTGAGATCATCACCGAGACGCTGGAGCGTGTTCGCCGTCGCCGGCGCCGCCCTCCTGTCGTTGGCACAGCCCGCCGCCGTGTCCGCCGCCCACGCCGCGGCCACCGACTCCCCCGCTCCCGCCGCGCAGCGCAACGTTCCCCCGGGCGCCCACTCGGTCACCCTGATCACGGGTGACGTCGTGGTCACACGGCGGTCCGGCGCCGCCGGCGGCACCGTCGATGTGCAGGGTGCCGCCGGGACACAAGCCCAGGCGCGCATCATGGAGTCGAACGGCGACCTTTACGTTTATCCCGAGTCCGTTCTCCCCTACGTGGCGGCAGGTGTGCTGGACAAGCGCCTGTTCGACATCAGCCGGCTCGTCGCGGACGGCTACGACGACGCACATCGCGACCAGTTGCCGCTGATCGTCTCGTACAACAGCAAGGCCGCCTCAGGGCTGCGTTCCACAACCCCCGAGGGCGCCACCCGGGTCAAGGCCCTCGGCAGCGTCCAGGGTGCCGCCCTGTCCGAGGACCGGGACCGATCGGCCGACTTCTGGCGTGCTGTCACCTCCGCGCCGGCGTCCGGCTCGAGGACCACCGCAGCCGCGTCCGGCAAACCAGCCTTCGGCGGGGGTATCTCCCACATCTGGCTCGACGGGGTCGTGAAGGCGGATCTCGCGGAGTCCACCTCTCAGATCGGCGCGCCGCAGGCGTGGGAGGCCGGCGACACCGGGAAGGGCGTGGACGTCGCCGTCCTGGACACCGGCGTCGACGCCGAACACCCTGACCTGGTCGGCCGAATAGCAGCCGCGCAGAGCTTCGTTCCCGGCGAGGACGTGACGGACCGCCATGGCCACGGCACCCATGTCGCGTCCACCATCGCCGGCACGGGGGCCGCGTCGGACGGCAAGGAGAAGGGCGTCGCGCCCGGTGCCGACCTGCACATCGGCAAGGTGCTCTCCGACGAGGGTTCCGGTCAGGACTCCTGGGTGCTGGCCGGCATGGAGTGGGCCGCGGTGGACCAGCACGCGGACATCGTCAACATGAGCCTCGGCTCCACGGCGCCGTCCGACGGCACGGATCCCCTCAGCGCAGCTGTCGACCGCCTGAGCGCCGAGACCGGGACGCTGTTCGTGGTCGCCGCGGGCAACGCGGGCCCGGACTACAGCGTCGGCTCCCCCGGCGCGGCCGACGCAGCCCTGACCGTGGGGGCCGTCGACTCCTCGGACGACGTCGCCTGGTTCTCCAGCCAGGGTCCGCGCGTCGGCGACGGTGGCCTCAAGCCGGAGATCACCGCCCCGGGCGTCGACGTGCTGGCGGCACGCTCCCAATACTCGCCGACCGGCGAGGGCAGCTATCAGACCTTCAGCGGGACCTCCCAGGCCACCCCGCATGTCGCGGGCGCCGCGGCCCTGCTCGCGGCGGCGCACCCCGGGCTGACCGGCTCCCAGTTGAAGGACCTCCTGGTCAGCAGCTCGAAGCAAACGCCCAAGTACGACGCCTTCCAGGCGGGCAGCGGCCGGGTGGACGTCCCGTCGGCACTCAGCGCCGAGGTCTTCGCCTCGGCGACCGCGTTCGCCGGGCAGGTGACGACGGGCGCGTCCGACGCGGTGACGCGTCCGGTCACGTACACCAACATGGGTGGCTCGCCGGTCACCCTCGACCTGTCCGTGCAGGCCCCGAACGCACCTGCCGGAATGTTCCGGTTGTCCGCCTCCCAGGTCGTCGTGCCGGCCCACGGCACCGCCGAGGTCACGGTCATCATCGACGGCTCCAAAGCGACGGGGAACGGTCACTGGACCGGCCAGGTCATCGCGGCCGACACGGCGGGGAAGACCATCACCCACACGGCCGTGTCGCTGGGCGACATCGCCCACAAGCTGACCCTGGTCCTCAAGGACGCACAGGGCAAGCCGATGTCGGGCGTCGTCGAGTTGCTGCGGTCCGGTCAGTTCGGGCCCGAGTTCCTGTTCGTCGACGAGACGGGCACGGCGCAGATGCTCCTCCCCAACGACGTCTACTCAGTGCTGGAGTTCAAGGACGTACAGGGTGTCCACGGCCCTCACTCGATGGGGATGGCGTTGCTCGGCGACCCCGAGGTCGTGATGGACCACGACACCACGGTCACCTTGGACGCCTCGAAGATCGAGCGGGTGGACATGACCACGCCGCAGCAGACCGAGACGACCTACCAACGCCTTGAGTACAACCGCTCGATGGGCGGTGGCACCTGGCGCGACTACATGGAGACCCAGACCAGCTACGACAGCCTCTGGGCCCAGCCAACCACGCACAAGGTGACCCACGGCGACTTCTACCTCGGCGCCCGCTGGCGCAAGGAGCAGCCGGCACTCGCCATCGCCACCAAGACCACCGAGTTCACCGACGCCCTCCGGCAACAGGACGTCACCCCGCTGGCCCAGGGTCACTACAAGCTCCCGCTCGTGGCCGCCGGGGACGGCACGAGCGCGGACTACGCCGGCGTGGACGCGCGGGGCAAGGCGGTGGTCGTCCGCCGCAACGACACGATCAGCGACGCCGACCAGGCCGCCGCGGCGATCGAGGCGGGCGCCAGACTCCTGCTGGTCGTGAACAACGAACCGGGGCGCTGGTTCCGGAGCTACAGCCCGGAACCGTGGAAGGAGACCCCCGCCCGGATCGACGTGGCGTTGTTGAGCACGGACGAGGGCGAGAAGCTCTTCGCCCAGGCCTCAGCTCCCAAGGCGGCGCTCTCCGTGGACTCGCAGCCGGTCAGCCCTTACGTCTACGACCTGATGTGGACGTGGCACAACGAGATCCCGGACCACATGGTCGTCCAGGGCGGCCCGAAGACCCTCGCGCGGGTGAACGTCGACTTCGACAGCCCCGACACGACTCGGCGCGGCGGTGAGTTCCGCTTCGACTGGCCGGTCTACTCGGACTGGGGCATCGGCACGATGACGAGTGAGCCGATGAACTCGCAGCGGGTCGACTGGGTCTCCACCGGGCCCGGATACTCCTGGGGTCAGGAGGCGTACGTCGAAGGTCTGCTCTTCGAGATCGAGCCACGCACCACGTACCGGGCGGGCAGCACGCAGACACAGCAGTGGTTCAAGCCCATCGAGCGCCCGTACCTGAACAACAACTACAAGCCGCCGACCCGCACGGGGAGCCGGCTGACCTTGGACGTCCCCGGCTGGGGCGGCTCGGATCACGTCGGCATGTCCATGGACTACCAGCGCATGCCGCACACCCTCACGCTCTACCAGGGTGACACCCAGCTGGCCCAGAACTCGGGAAACACCATGGTGCAGGCTGACGCACCGGGCGCCGGCAAGCTGCCGTACCGCCTCGTCCTGGACGCCAGCCGGGACAGCACGGTGAGCCCGTACTCCTCCACCACGCACACCGAGTGGGACTTCACCTCCCAGGCTCCGGCGGGGGACGAGACATCAGTCCTGCCGCTCATGCAGATCAACTACGGAGTCGACACCAACGCGGCGGGCAAGGCCGCGAGGAACGCGACGCTCGCGGCGTCCGTCGCCCACCTCGCCCACGCCACCAGCGCCGGAACCCTGTCGGCGGTCACCTTGGAGGTGTCCTACGACGACGGACACACGTGGCGGAAGATCACCAGCGCAAAGGACGGCCGGTTCGCACTGTCCGCCCCCAAGCAGGCCCAGTTCGTCTCACTGCGGGCTCACGCCCACGACAGTGCCGGAGACGCGGTCACACAGACCGTGATGCGGGCCTTCGGTCTCCGTTGACCTTGTGGG
>NZ_JBEYXD010000099.1:0-14167 GCF_040644975.1 Streptomyces sp. NPDC046900
CGACAAACTGTTCGGCCGCGCCCTGCAGAACGTGGACCTGCCGCTGTCCCGCGCCGTCCTCCTGGTCTCGGGCCGGGCCTCCTTCGAACTGGCGCCGTGGCGCGGTGCCGAGCGGGAGTTCGGGCGCACGGGGCTTGAGTGATCGGCTCCGATTGCGCCCCGACGCTAGCCAGCCGACGGCGACACCGGGGCGCCTAGCCCACTCCGCGAGGCGAAGTGGGGGTGAACAACGCGGTTACGGAGCACGCGGCCCCACAGCGGTCAGCCCGGGGCCGGACGCCGGGCTCTGTCGGCGCATGGGCGATGCGGGGCGGCGGAAGCCACGGGCGCGCGCGATCACAAAGCGGCCGGGCAGAGGCCGGGCCTCCGCCCGGCAGCCGGACAAGGCCGACAGCCCCGCCGCGCAGCGCCTCCGGCAGGATCAGCCCATCGCCAGCAGGATCGCCAGCAGGATCGCGCCTGCCACCGCCGGGCCCATCACCTCGTACGCCCAGCGGACACTCGGCTCACCCTGGGCCCGCTCGGACGCCCCATGGGTGTCGGCCAGTTCGCGCAGGTCGTCCATGGTCCGGTCGGCCTGGGCGCGGAACACCTCGGTGGGGGCGGCGGAGCCACTGCGAGCACCCCTCGCCGGACCGGCCGGCGCAGTGCCCTGGTGGTCCCCGGCGGACTGCCGCGCCGTCTGCCGCGCCGCCTTCTTGCGCGCACGCAGCGAGACGGGAAGCGCCCACAGCTGGTACTTGTCGCCCGACGTGGCGACGACCTCGTTCGAGTAGCCGGAGCGCAGCGAGCCGACCGAGCCCCAGGGCAGCACGATCACCCGGAACGGGTTGCGGATGCGCAGCCGCTCGTTGTTCGCGAACACGGCCGGGCGCAGAGTGAAGGCGGTGACCATCGGGATCACGAGGAGCAGTGCGGCGAGCGCCAGCCAGGGCGTACGGCCGTGCCCGGAGACCAGAGCGTCGATGCCGAGCCACAGCACGATGGCGAGCAGCAGCACGCCGGCCGCGATACCGGCGGGCGACCGGTGGACCCGGTCCGGGGACTCGGGTGCCGAGGGGTCCGGCGCGGGCGGCTGGTGATCCGGGGTCGTCATGAGACCGATTCTGCACGACGGGCGCCTCCGGCTCCGTAGCCGGTCCTCGGTCGTGGTCCGTGTGGTACGCCACGGCCCTCGGACCGCATCGGAAGTGTTCGGGGGCTGTACAGCCGCTACGCGCGTAGATATGCTCGGCTGGTGACCATGTCCACCTCTGCACCCAAGCTCTCGACTCCGCGCGAGCAGGCTGGTACCCCCACCGCTCTCGCGGACGTCACCGCGTCCGACAGTACGCTGCGCCGCTTCCTCCATGGACTGCCCGGCGTCGACGCGGTCGGCCTGGAGGCGCGCGCCGCCTCGCTCGGCACCCGCTCCATCAAGACCACCGCGAAGGCGTACGCCATCGACCTGGCCATCTCGATGGTCGACCTGACGACGCTGGAAGGCGCGGACACCCCGGGCAAGGTCCGGGCGCTCGGCGCCAAGGCGGTCCGCCCCGACCCGACGGACCGTACGACCCCCACGACGGCGGCAGTCTGCGTCTACCCCGACATGGTGGCCGTCGCCAAGGAGGCCGTCGCCGGCTCCGGCGTGAAGGTCGCCTCCGTCGCCACCGCCTTCCCGGCGGGCCGCGTCGCGCTCGAGGTGAAGCTCGCCGACGTGCGCGAGGCCGTTACCGCTGGCGCGGACGAGATCGACATGGTCATCGACCGCGGCGCGTTCCTCGCCGGCCGGTACATGAAGGTGTACGACGAGATCGTCGCCGTGAAGGAGGCCTGCGGCACGTCCGCCCGGCTGAAGGTCATCTTCGAGACCGGCGAGCTGTCGACGTACGACAACATCCGGCGGGCGAGCTGGCTCGGCATGCTGGCCGGGGCCGACTTCATCAAGACGTCGACGGGCAAGGTGGCGGTGAACGCCACCCCCGCGAACACCCTCCTCATGCTGGAGGCCGTGCGCGACTTCCGTGCGCAGACCGGCGTCCAGGTCGGTGTGAAGCCGGCCGGCGGCATCCGCACCTCGAAGGACGCCGTCAAGTTCCTGGTCCTGGTCAACGAGACCGCCGGCGAGGACTGGCTGGACAACCACTGGTTCCGCTTCGGCGCCTCCTCGCTCCTGAACGATCTGCTGATGCAGCGCCAGAAGCTGGCCACCGGCCGCTACTCCGGTCCCGACTACGTGACGGTGGACTGATCCCCCATGGCTTTCGAATACGCACCCGCACCCGAGTCCCGCGCGATCGTCGACATCGCGCCCTCGTACGGCCTGTTCATCGACGGCGAGTTCGCGGAAGCGGCCGACGGCAAGGTCTTCAAGACGGTCAGCCCGTCCACCGAGGAGGTCCTCTCCGAGGTCGCCCAGGCCGGCGAGGCGGACGTGGACCGCGCCGTGAAGGCCGCCCGCAGGGCGTTCGAGAAGTGGTCGGCGCTGCCCGGCTCCGAGCGCGCCAAGTACCTGTTCCGCATCGCCCGCATCATCCAGGAGCGCAGCCGTGAGCTGGCGGTCCTGGAGACGCTGGACAACGGCAAGCCGATCAAGGAGACGCGCGACGCCGACCTCCCCCTGGTCGCCGCGCACTTCTTCTACTACGCCGGCTGGGCCGACAAGCTCGGCCACGCGGGCTTCGGCTCCGACCCGACCCCGCTGGGCGTCGCGGGTCAGGTCATCCCGTGGAACTTCCCGCTGCTGATGCTGGCGTGGAAGATCGCCCCGGCGCTCGCGACCGGCAACACGGTCGTCCTGAAGCCCGCGGAGACCACTCCCCTGTCGGCGCTGTTCTTCGCGGACGTCTGCCGCCAGGCGGGGCTGCCCAAGGGCGTCGTCAACATCCTGCCGGGATACGGCGACGCGGGCGCCGCGCTGGTCGCGCACCCGGACGTGAACAAGGTCGCCTTCACCGGCTCCACGGCGGTCGGCAAGGAGATCGCGCGCACGGTCGCGGGCACGAAGAAGAAGCTCACCCTCGAACTGGGCGGCAAGGGCGCCAACATCGTCTTCGACGACGCGCCCCTGGACCAGGCCGTCGAGGGCATCGTGAACGGCATCTTCTTCAACCAGGGCCAGGTCTGCTGCGCGGGCTCCCGCCTCCTCGTGCAGGAGTCGATCCAGGACGAGCTGCTGGAGTCCCTGAAGCGAAGGCTCTCGACCCTCCGTCTCGGCGACCCGCTCGACAAGAACACCGACATCGGCGCGATCAACTCCGCCGAGCAGCTGGCCCGGATCACCGCGCTCGCCGAGCAGGGCGAGGCGGAGGGCGCCGAGCGCTGGTCCCCCGCCTGCGAACTCCCCGCGTCCGGCTACTGGTTCGCCCCGACGCTGTTCACCAACGTCACCCAGGCGCACACCGTCGCCCGCGACGAGATCTTCGGCCCAGTGCTGTCCGTCCTGACCTTCCGTACGCCCGACGAGGCGGTCGCCAAGGCGAACAACACCCCGTACGGGCTGTCCGCCGGCATCTGGACGGAGAAGGGTTCCCGGATCCTGGCCGTCGCGAACAAGCTGCGCGCCGGTGTCGTCTGGTCCAACACGTTCAACAAGTTCGACCCGACCTCGCCGTTCGGCGGCTACAAGGAGTCGGGCTTCGGCCGCGAGGGCGGCCGCCACGGCCTGGAGGCGTACCTCGATGTCTGAGAAGTCCGAGAAGACCGAGCAGCGGCTCGGCGTCTTCAAGACCTACAAGCTGTACATCGGCGGGAAGTTCCCGCGTTCCGAGAGCGGCCGGGTGTACGAGGTGACCGACTCCAAGAGCAGCTGGCTGGCCAACGCCCCGCTCTCCTCCCGCAAGGACGCCCGTGACGCGGTCGTGGCCGCGCGCAAGGCGTTCGGCGCCTGGTCGGGTGCGACCGCGTACAACCGCGGCCAGATCCTCTACCGCATCGCCGAGATGCTGGAGGGCCGCCGCGAGCAGTTCGTGCGCGAGGTGGCCGACGCGGAGGGCCTGTCGAAGTCCAAGGCGGCCGCCGTCGTCGACGCGGCGATCGACCGCTGGGTCTGGTACGCGGGCTGGACCGACAAGATCGCCCAGGTGGTCGGCGGTGGGAACCCGGTGGCGGGCCCGTTCTTCAACCTCTCCTCCCCGGAGCCGACCGGTGTGGTCGCGGTCCTCGCCCCCCAGGAGTCGTCCTTCCTGGGTCTCGTCTCGGTGGTCGCCCCGGTGATCGCGACCGGCAACACGGCGGTCGTCGTCGCGAGCGAGAAGTCCCCGCTCCCGGCGCTCTCCCTCGGCGAGGTCCTGGCCACGTCCGATCTGCCGGGCGGGGTCGTCAACGTCCTCTCCGGCCGCACGGCGGAGATCGCGGCCCCGCTGGCCGCGCACCAGGACGTCAACGCGATCGACCTGGCCGGCGCCGACGACGTCCTGGCGAAGGAACTGGAGATCGCGGCGGCGGACAACCTCAAGCGGGTCCTTCGTCCACAGCCTGTGGATTACGCGGCGACTCCGGGGACCGACCGCATGACGGCCTTCCTGGAGACCAAGACCGTCTGGCACCCGACCGGGGCACTGGGCACGTCCGGCTCGTCCTACTGACACCCAAAAGCGGCAGAGCCGCGCTTCCCCGCCGTCCAGGGGAAGCGCGGCTCTGTGCCGCTCCGGCGCCGGTCGGACAGGTGCTCAGTGCACCGCCCCGAGCACCTGCCCGAACACCGGGATGCTGCCGAGCGACTGCGCCTGGGCCACCGGCCGGGTCAGGGCCTGCGAGGACAGCGGCTTGAAGTCGGCCACCTGGGTGCCGACTCCGTTGTCGAGCGGGTCGACGCCCGTACCGGCCAGCGGGTTGGGCTTGAGGCCCGCGAGGGGACCGGTGGCGTATCCCACCGCCCCCGTCAGGGCCGGCAGCGCTGCCTGTGGGTCGGCGTGACCGAGCGACGCGGGCCGGGTGCGCATCACGTCCAGGACCGGTCCGGTGTCCGCCGATGCCGTAGCCGCGCCCGCCCCCAGTGCGGCACCCGTGGTCGCGAGGGCGACCAGGACCCGCCGAGCGGTGGGGTTCTTGGGCGAGGCGTGTCGTGCCATGGCTGCTGCCACCTTCTCCATGCTCAGGGTAATCATGTCGGCACACAGGGTAGTTGAGGTGTGATGTGCGCTCCAACGCCGACCCGCGGGGTCGGCGCGGTGTCCGCGATGCGTCAGACTGGTGTCCCATGAGTGTCCACCCACCGGTCCCCGCCCGCGTCGTGCTGCTCTGCGGCCCCTCCGGCTCCGGCAAGTCCCTTGTCGCCGCGCTCTCCGGTCTGCCCGTGCTGCGGCTCGACGACTTCTACAAGGAGGGCGACGACCCCACCCTCCCACTGGTGGAGGGGAGTTCGGACATCGACTGGGACCACCCGGACTCATGGGACGCGGACGTCGCGGTCGCGGCCATCGCCGAACTGTGCGCCACCGGCCGTACGACGGTGCCGGTGTACGGCATCTCGCTCAGCGCGCGGACCGGCGAGGAGACGCTGAGCATCGGCCGTACGCCGGTCTTCGTCGCGGAGGGCATCTTCGCCGCCGAGGTCGTGCAGCGCTGCCACGAACTCGGCCTCCTGGCCGACGCGCTGTGCCTGACCCGCGGTCCCTTCGCCACGTTCCGCCGCCGCTTCGCGCGCGACCTCAAGGAGGGCCGCAAGTCGGTCCCGTTCCTGCTGCGCCGCGGCTGGCGGCTGATGCGCGCCGAGCGGTCGATCGTCGCCCGCCAGAGCGCGCTCGGCGCACACGCCTGCGACCGGGACGAGGCGCTGAGCCGACTGGCGGCAGCGGCGGCGGGCCGGCGTGTGGCGGCGCTGAACACCGCGGCCATCGGCTGAGGAACCACACGGCGGGCAGCCGCTTCCGCGAGGACGGCGGCGACTCAGGCGCCGAAAAACGGTTCAGGCGCAAAAAGGGAGAAGCGGGACTGGAAGGACCCCCGACCCCCCAGTCCCGCTTCTCCTGCTCCCCCGTGTTCCCCCGTGGTGGTGCTTCCCCGTGATCCCCCAGCGGTCCCGTCGGCTCCCCCGAGATGCCGGAACCGCTCCCCCGTGTTTCCCCCGATCCCTCAGGCGACGAGCTCGCCGAAGGACTCCTCCTCGTCACGGCCGAAGCTGAGGACCTCGTCCTCGCGCAGCCGGCGGAGCGACCGCCAGATGCTGGACTTCACCGTGCCGACGCTGATGTCGAGGATCTCCGCGATCTCCGGGTCCGTGCGGCCCTCGTAGTAGCGCAGGACCAGCATGGTGCGCTGGAGCTCGGGCAGCCGGGCCAGCGCCTGCCACAGGACGGCGCGCAGTTCGGTGCCGCGCATCGCGTCCGTGTCGCCGGCGGTCTCCGGCAGCTCCTCGGTCGGGTACTCGTTCAGCTTGCGCCGGCGCCACGCGCTGATGTGCAGGTTCGTCATCGTCCGCCGCAGGTAGCCGCCCACGGCGGCCTTGTCGCTGATCCGGTCCCAGGCCCTGTAGGTCGAGAACAGCGCGCTCTGCAGCAGGTCCTCGGCCTCGAAGCGGTCGCCGGTCAGGTGGTACGCGGTTGCGTACAGGGAGGCGCGGCGCTCCTCGACGTAGGCGGTGAACTCCGCTTCCGCCGCCGAACGACGCTCCCCCGAGGCCTCCCCGTACGCGGCTCCCCCGTGAGCCTCCCCCGTCTGTGCGTCGACCACCGCCATGTAGGGCTGGTGCCCCGGCTGTGCGGCCACGGTGTACGCACGCCCGGTGCCGCGAGCGCACCCCCGCCCGCTCACCGCCCCGGACTTCTCGGAACCCCGGGTCACATCGTGCAGGCGCGTGACCACTGCGCTGGGAACAGTGCCGTGCAGCGTGTTCATCTCGTGCCCCCCGTCGTGGACTTCCGGTGTTCTGTCTTGCTTCCTTGCCTGTGCCGAAAAGCTTGCCCGGGCCACTTCATGGCCGTGTCCGTCGACTGTCACAGACCTGTCACAGGGGCTGACCGCGGCCGCGTCGCGGCGCCGGCACGGACGAGAGTGGTATGACCACGTGGCCGCACCGCCGGGCGACGCCTCGAACGGCGCTGGAACGCAGGTGGCGGGGCCTGCCGCTGCCGAAGTTGGCAGGAGGTCGAAAGACGGCCGGGGCATGGGCCAGAATGACACCCGTGCCTTCCCTGTTGCTGATCGAGGACGACGACGCCATCCGGACGGCCCTGGAGCTCTCTTTGACGCGCCAGGGACACCGTGTGGCCACCGCTGCCACCGGCGAGGACGGTCTGAAGCTGCTGCGCGAGCAGCGGCCGGATCTGATCGTCCTGGACGTGATGCTGCCCGGCATCGACGGGTTCGAGGTGTGCCGGCGCATCCGGCGCACCGACCAGCTGCCGATCATCCTGCTCACCGCACGCAGCGACGACATCGACGTCGTGGTCGGCCTGGAGTCCGGCGCCGACGACTACGTGGTCAAGCCCGTGCAGGGGCGGGTCCTGGACGCCCGGATCCGGGCCGTGCTGCGGCGCGGCGAGCGGGAGGCCAGCGACTCGGCGACGTTCGGCAACCTCGTCATCGACCGGTCGGCGATGACGGTGACCAAGAACGGCGAGGACCTCCAGCTCACCCCGACCGAGCTGCGACTGCTCCTGGAGCTGAGCCGGCGGCCCGGGCAGGCGCTGTCCCGGCAGCAGTTGCTGCGGCTGGTGTGGGAGCACGACTACCTGGGCGACTCACGCCTCGTCGACGCGTGCGTGCAGCGGCTGCGCGCCAAGGTCGAGGACGTCCCGTCCTCCCCCACGCTGATCCGTACGGTCCGCGGCGTCGGGTACCGGCTGGACGCTCCTCAGTGACCGATCCGCACGGGGGACTCCGCGGCTGGGCCGCGGAACGCAGGACCGCAGTGTCACGACTTCGCTTCACCAGCCTCAGACTGCGCCTCGTCGTCGTCTTCGGGCTGGTCGCGCTCACCGCCGCCGTGTCGGCGTCCGGCATCGCGTACTGGCTCAACCGCGAGGCCGTCCTCACCCGCACCCAGGACGCGGTGCTGCGCGACTTCCAGCAGGAGATGCAGAACCGCGCCGGCTCGCTCCCGGTGCACCCGACACAGGACGAACTCCAGTACACCGCCGGGCAGATGGCGAACAGCAGCCAGCGCTTCAGCGTGCTCCTGGTCGCCACGGACGAACGGGGCCGGACCGTCGTCGGCAACTCCGACCTGGACACCTTCACCCTGGAGGACGTGCCCGCGTCGCTGCAGAAGGCGGTGAACAAGCAGCAGGCGGTGTCGTCCACCAACAAGTACGCCTACCACCTGTACTGGCAGCGGATCGTCGACGGCGGCAAGCCCTATCTGGTGGGCGGCGCGAAGGTGATCGGCGGCGGCCCGACCGGCTACATGCTCAAGTCCCTGGAGCCGGAGGCCAAGGACCTCAACTCGCTGGCCTGGTCCCTCGGCATCGCCACCGGCCTCGCGCTGATCGGCTCGGCGCTGCTCGCGCAGGCCGCCGCGACGACCGTGCTGAAGCCGGTGCACCGCCTCGGCATCGCCGCCCGGCGCCTCGGCGAGGGCAAGCTGGACACCCGGCTGCGCGTCTCCGGCACCGACGAACTGGCCGAACTGTCCCGGACGTTCAACCGCGCCGCCGAGTCCCTGGAGAAGACGGTCGCGGACATGAGCTCCCGCGACGAGGCCTCCCGCCGCTTCGTCGCCGACATGTCCCACGAACTGCGCACCCCCCTCACCGCGATCACGGCCGTCACCGAGGTCCTGGAGGAGGAGCTGGACGCCGAGACGGGCGGCATCGACCCGATGATCGAGCCCGCGGTACGGCTCGTGGTCAGCGAGACCCGGCGGCTGAACGACCTCGTCGAGAACCTGATGGAGGTCACCCGCTTCGACGCGGGCACGGCCCGGCTGGTGGTGGACAACGTGGACATCGCCGATCAGATCACCGCGTGCATCGACGCGCGCGCCTGGCTGGACGCCGTCGAGCTGGACGCGGAGCGGGGCATCATGGCCCGCGTCGATCCGCGTCGCCTGGATGTGATCCTGGCGAACCTGATCGGCAACGCGCTCAAGCACGGCGGATCGCCGGTGCGGGTCTCGGTCCGCGAGGAGGACGAGGAGCTCGTCATCGATGTGCGGGACCACGGTCCCGGCATCCCCGAGGACGTCCTGCCGCATGTCTTCGACCGCTTCTACAAGGCGAGCGCCTCACGTCCGCGCTCCGAGGGCAGCGGCCTGGGTCTGTCCATCGCGCTGGAGAACGCGCACATCCACGGTGGCGAGATCACCGCCGCCAACTCCCCCGACGGCGGGGCGGTGTTCACGTTGCGCCTGCCCCGGGACACGTCGCCGCTGATCGAGGAGGAGAACGGGAACGGAAAGGGCAGGAAGGGGAACGCCCGATGAGAAGATTTGGCGCACGCCCCTGGCTCGCCGTTCCGCTGCTGGCCACGCTGCTGACCGGCTGCGGCATCCGCTCCACGCAGGTGCCGACGGACTTCGGCCCGGCCCCGTCCCGCGTGCCCTGTGCCCTCTCCGGTGCGGACCTGTCCGCGCAGGCGGGTCGTGGCATACCCGTGCAGGTCTTCCTGCTGTGCGCCTCGCAGCTGGTGACGGTGGACCGTTCCGTGCGGATACCCGACGGCACGGCGGAGGCCGAGCGCCGGGTGCTGGTGGCCCAGGGCCTGCTCGGCCAGCTCGCCGCCAGGCCGTCCGCCGCGGAGAAGCAGGCGGGCTACACCACGGATGTGGCCGCGGGCATCAAGGTCACCGGGGCGCGCGACAGGGACCCGGAGAACACGTTCCGGCTCAGCGTGCGGGTGCAGGACCTCACCCCGTACGCCCTCGCGCAGATCGTCTGCACGTTCGCCGACTCAGAGGCGACCGCCGCCGACGACGGGACGGTCGTGCTCGGCGGGCCGGACGTCCTGCCGCTGCGCCGCTACTCGTGCACGCCCGAGGTACGTTCCCGTCCGGGCAGCGAGGAACCGCCGTCCAGCGACGTCACCCCGTCCTGACCGCCTCGTCCCGCCTGGGCCGGCACCGGGCCAGCCTGAGCCGCCTCATCCGAACCTGGCCCGGCGCGGGACCGGCCTGAGCCGCCTCATCCGAACCTGGCCCGGCGCGGGACCGGCCTGAGCCGCCTCATCCCGCACTGGCCCGGTGTCGGACCGGCCTGAACCGCCTCACCCCGCACTGGCCCGGCGTCGGACCGGCCTGAACCGCCTCACCCCGCACTGGCCCGGCGTCGGACCGGCCTGAACCGCCTCACCCCGCACTGGCCCGGTGACAGACCGGCCTGAACCATCCCACTCCGTCCTGGCCGGCGCCGGACCGGCCTGAGCCACCCCGCCCCGCCTTGGCCCGGTGCCTGCCCGGCACCGCATCCGGGTGCTCCCTGCCCGGCGCAGGAGGGAACCGTTCACACGTCGCGGTGAATGCCGGAACCGGAAGTGCCGCACCCCGCGTCTAGGGGGGCGTGCAGCGTCAAGGCTCAACCGGCGGCAGCGCCGCGATCAACATCCGTGTGGCAGGGGGTCTCCTCCTCGTCGCACACCTCGCGTTCGTCGCCTGGATCACGCTGCGCCCCCTGGACGTGCCCTGGGTGCGGCCCGCCAACCTGCATCCGTTCGCCAGTATCAGGGCCGATCTCGCACTGGGCGGGCCGGAGGCAGTCCGCAGCATCGGCAAGGGGCTCGCGCTGCTCGCTCCGCTCGGGGTGCTGCTGCCCATGGCGGGCGGCCGGCTCCATGTGTCGCCGCTCGCCTCGCTGGCCCGTACGGTCGCCGCGGGCACCCTGATCTCACTCGGCATCGAACTGCTGCAGACCGGGGTGCCGGGGCAGGTCCCCGACATCGACGCGATCCTGCTCAGCACGGTCGGCGTGGCCCTGGCCCATCTGCTGGTCGTGCCCGCGGCCCGGTACCGGCTCCGCCGCCGGGTCGAGCACCGGCGCCGGGCGGCCCTCCCCCGGGAGGAGCCGGCTCAGGGGCGGACCCCGACGATTCCCAGGGTCGGAATAGCCCCGTAGAGCGACGCTTCGCCCCTTTCATCCTCGTAGCGTGGAACACGTCGAAAACGCCGAGGACTTCGCCACCGCCGAGAACAGCGACACGGCCGGAGCCCGACGCCGACCGGGCGTCCCGGCAACCGCCGGGACCGGACTCACGGCCACGGTTCGCGAAGGAGCCACCATGACCACCCTTGCACGCCCCACGGACGGACGGATGATCGGCGGAGTGTGCGCAGCTCTGGCGCGGCGCTTCGGCACCTCCGCGACCACGATGCGCGTGGTCTTCCTGCTCTCGTGCCTGCTCCCCGGCCCCCAGTTCCTGCTCTACATAGCGCTGTGGATCCTGTTCCCCTCGGAGGAGAAGTCGGGCACGCACCCGGCCTGGTGACACCGGTCCAGGCAGCGACGCGCCGATGGGGCGCCCCGGAACCGGGGCGCCCCATCGGCGTACTGCGGGCGGGCGGCTTCAGCCGAGCGGGATCCCGTTCACCGGCAGACCGTGCGTGGGCAGTCCCTTGACCGGAAGACCGCCGAGCAGCCCGGCGACCGGCGCGGCCGGACCGTCGGCGACGACCTTGTGGGCGACCGGCTGGGCGGCGGCCACCGCGCCGCCGAGCGCATTCTGACCCTGGCCGAGGGCCTCACCCGTGCCCGGCACGATTCCGCTGAGGTCGCCCACCGGCAGCGCCTGGGTGACGGTGTCCAGTCCGGCGACGTTCGGCACGGCGGGGGCGGCGGGGGCTGCGCTCGCCACACCCGCGCCCGCGGCGGCGAAGGCGGCACCGAGCGCGGCGACACCGAGGGTCTTGGCAGCAGACTGCTTCATGATGAATGCGTCCTTCGTCCGATGACGGGGATCTGAGCGGTCCAAAACCGTAAACACGCGCATCACGGGTCCGCAAACATGCAAAAGCGGCCGGGACCTCGGCTCCCGGCCGCTCCGCAAACGAATACGTCAGCTCTCCGACGGCGCGGAACCGCTGGTGGAGGCGGTCTGCTGGAACAGCCATTCGGACTTCAATTCGGCGTAGCCCGGCTTGATGACGTCATTGATCATCGCCAGTCGTTCATCGAAAGGAATGAATGCTGACTTCATAGCATTGACCGAGAACCATTGAAGATCATCGAGCGTATAACCGAATGCCTCGACCAGGTGGTCGAATTCCCGGCTCATGCTCGTCCCCGACATCAGCCGATTGTCCGTGTTCACCGTGGCCCGGAAGTGCAGCCGCCGCAGCAGCCCGATGGGGTGGTCGGCGTAGGAGTCGGCGGCGCCGGTCTGCAGGTTCGAACTGGGGCAGAGCTCCAGCGGGATGCGCTTGTCGCGTACGTAGGAGGCGAGGCGGCCGAGCTTCACCGAGCCGTCCTCGAGCACCTGGATGTCGTCGATGATGCGCACCCCGTGCCCGAGCCGGTCGGCACCGCACCACTGCAGTGCCTGCCAGATGGACGGCAGCCCGAAGGCCTCGCCGGCGTGGATGGTGAAGTGGTTGTTCTCGCGCTTGAGGTATTCGAAGGCGTCGAGGTGCCGGGTGGGCGGGTAACCCGCCTCGGCACCGGCGATGTCGAAGCCGACCACCCCGAGGTCCCGGTAGCGGTTGGCCAGTTCGGCGATCTCCAGGGCGCGGGCCGCGTGCCGCATGGCGGTGAGGAGCGCGCCGACCCGGATACGGTGGCCGTTCGCCCTGGCCCGTCGCTCGCCCTCCCGGAAGCCCTCGTTGACGGCCTCGACGACCTCTTCGAGACTGAGCCCGCCCTCCAGGTGCTGCTCGGGGGCGTACCGCACCTCGGCGTAGACGACCCCGTCCGCGGCGAGGTCCTCGGCGCACTCGGCGGCCACGCGCACGAGCGCCTCGCGGGTCTGCATCACCGCGACGGTGTGCGAGAAGGTCTCCAGGTACCGCTCCAGGGACCCGGAGTCGGCGGCCTCGCGGAACCAGATGCCGAGTTTGGCCGGGTCCGTCTCGGGGAGGTGGGCGTAGCCGGTGTCGAGGGCCAGATCGACGATCGTGCCGGGACGCAGGCCCCCGTCGAGATGGTCGTGCAGCAGGACCTTGGGAGCCCGGCGGATCTGGTCCCCGGTCGGGGTGTTCTGGTGCTGGCTCGTCATTTCCGCACCATAGCCCCTACGCGCGTAGAACTGGACGGACGGCAGGGCGTCGATACCCAAAGGTGACCGGCGATACGGGTTTCGTACACCGTCGCTTCTGACACTGTTCTGTCATGGCACATCAAGCGACGCCGGTTCGCAGGGCCCGGCTGGGGAGGGCGCTCGGCCCGGAGCCGACAGCGGTGAGCGGCGCGGTACTGCTGCTCCCCGGCGGCGACGAGGTCTCCGCCCGCAGACCGTCCCTCCTGATGGCCGCCGCCCACGTGCGCGCGCTCGGCCGCCGACTGGCACGGGCCGGCCACGGTGAAGGCCTGGTCAGCCATGCGGTGCACTACCGCTACCGAGGCTGGAACGGCAGCGAGGCACATCTGGCACAGGACGCCGTCTGGGCCGCCGACGAGGTCGTACGCCGCTACGGCGACGTGCCGGTCTGCCTGGTCGGCGTCGGCATGGGCGGCCGGGCGGCGCTGCACGCGGCCGGGCACTCGGCCGTCAACTCCGTACTGGCACTGGCCCCTTGGCTGCCCGAGGACGACATGGCGGCCTCACCCGAACCGGTGAAGCAGCTGGCCGGCCGGCAGGTGCTGATCGTGCACGGCACGAACGACGAACGCACGGACCCGGAGCTGTCCTTCCGGCTGGCGGAGCGGGCGAAGAAGGCGAACCGCGACATCTGTCGTTTCGAAGTGCACTCCGACGGCCACGCGTTGCACCAGTACCGGTCCGAAGTGCACGCTCTGGCCGAGGACTTCGTGATGGGCACGCTGTTCGGACGGGCCTTCTCCCGGCCGGTGCAGGACGCGCTGGCCGCTCCACCGCCGCTGGGGTTGCGGATGCCGCTCGCGGCGGGGTTCGGACGGTCGCTGCGCCGGCCCCCGGAATCCCGCTAGGGGCGACCGTCCGCACCGGCACGGGTCCCGACGCGCCCGGCGCCACCGCACGGGGCCACGCGCAAGGGCGACGGCACCAGAGGCCGTCGCCGCACCGGCCCCCGGAATCCCGCCAGGAGCGACCGTCCGCACCGGCACGGGTCCCGACGCGCCCGGCGCCACCGCACGGGGCCACGCGCAAGGGCGACGGCACCAGAGGCCGTCGCCGCACCGCG
>NZ_JBEYXD010000099.1:14265-27744 GCF_040644975.1 Streptomyces sp. NPDC046900
GCCCCCGGAATCCCGCCAGGAGCGACCGTCCGCACCGGCACGGGGTCCGACGCGCCCGGCGCCACCGCACGGGGCCACGCGCAAGGGCGACGGCACCAGAGGCAGTCGCTCCACCGCGCGGAACGACACGCGAGGGCGGCGGGCGAGCCGCCGCGACGGCTCCGCGCCGTCAGTCCGGCAGCAGCCGTCCCCTCCTGGACAGCAGGAACTTCTTGAACGCCGCGACCGGGGGCGTGTCGACATGCCCCTCCAGCCATGCGACACCGATCTCGCGGACCGCCCTGGGCGCGGTGACCGTCAGCTCGGCCACCCCAGGACGGGGCACCGCGGGCGGCGGCAGCAGTGCCACGCCCAGCCCCGCCGCGACCAGGCCGCGCAAGGTCTCCGCCTCCTCGCCCTCGAAGGCCACCCGCGGCGAGAACCCCGCCTGCCGGCACAGGTCGTCGGTCATCCGGCGCAGCCCGTATCCGGGTTCGAGGGTCACGAAGGTCTCGTCGGCGGCCTCGGCGAGGCGGATGCGCCTGCGGCCGGCGAGCCGGTGGTCGGCGGGCACCACGAGCCGCAGCTTCTGCTCGTCGATACGGCGGGCGACCAGACCCGGCTCGTCGGGCACCGGTGAGGTCAGGCACAGGTCCAACTCCCCCGCCCGCAGCTTCTCGAGCATCGCCTCGCCGTAGTTCTGGACGAGGCTGAAGCGGACGCGCGGATGATCGGCGCGGAAGGCGTGGAGCAGCCCGGGCACGGTCTCGGCGCCCATCGTGTGCAGAAAGCCGAAGGCGACCTTGCCGGCGGCCGGGTCGGCGTCCGCGCGCACTTCCTCGGCGGCCCGCTCGACCTCCGCCAGGGCACGCTCGACAGAGCCGAGGAACGTGCGGCCCGCCGGGGTCAGCGAGACGGTGCGGCCGCGTCGGGCGAACAGCTGGACGCCCAGGTCCTGTTCCAGCCGGACCAGCGCCCGGGACAGGGTGGACTGCGGAACCTGCATCTCCTGCGCGGCACGCGTGACGTGCTCGGTACGGGCCACGCCCGCGAAGTACACAAGGCGCGGCGCGAGCAGCGCGACGATGTCTGCTCCATCACTTGTGTCACCGTACGGTGACAGGCCCTCGTCTGACCTCTGCTGATGCACCATGGGAACGATTATGGGGTTTCTGTGCATTGGACGGATGAGTGACGCGGTCCGTACGTTCGAAGCATGCCTGCTGCGGATACCGGGGCGTCCACCATCGTGGGCGCCGATGCCACCACCCAGACCTCCGCCGACTCGCGGATGACCCCCGGCGGCCCCGGCTACCGCCGGATGAGCCTCGCCCTCTTCCTCGCCGGGGTGGCGACCTTCGCCCTCCTCTACTCCACGCAGGCCCTGCTGCCGCTCGTCTCCCGCGACTTCGGGGTGACGGCGAGCGCGGCGAGCTGGACGGTGTCGGGCGCGACGGGCGGACTGGCGCTCTTCGTGATCCCCATGAGCGCGCTCTCCGAGCGGTTCGGACGCCGTACGGTGATGACGGCGTCCCTGGCGGTCGCGGTGACGGTCGGACTGCTGGTCCCCTTCGCCCCCTCGCTCGGCGCACTGATCGCCCTGCGGGCGGTCCAGGGCGCGGCGCTCGCGGGGCTGCCGGCGTCGGCGACGGCGTACCTGGCCGAGGAGGTCGGCCCCAAGGCGCTGATCACGGCGATCGGCCTGTTCGTGGCCGGCAACAGCGTCGGCGGGATGAGCGGGCGGGTGATCACCGGCTGGGTCGCCCAGGAGTGGGGCTGGCGGGTGTCCGTCGGCACCATCGGCGTGATCGCGGTCGGCTGTGCGGTGGCCTTCCGGATTCTGCTCCCGGCGCCCAAGAACTTCAGGCCGGGCTCGCTGCGCCCCCGCGTGCTGGCCGGCGCGGTCCGCGACCATCTCGCCAACCCGCTGCTGCGCCGGCTGTACGCGATCGGCGCGCTGTTCATGACGGTCTTCGGCGGCGTCTACACGGTGATCGGCTACCGCCTGACGGAGCAGTTCGGTCTCCCGCAGGGCATCATCGGCTCGATCTTCCTGGTCTACCTGGTGGGTACGGTGTCGGCGTCGACGGCGGGCCGGCTGACGGCCCGGCTCGGCCGCCGTGGCGCGCTCTACCTGGCGGCAGGCACCACCACGTCGGGTCTGCTGCTGTCGCTGGCGTCCTCCCTGCCGCTGGTCCTGCTGGGCCTGGTGCTGATCACCGCGGGCTTCTTCGCGGGCCACGCGGTGGCGTCGTCGGCGGTGAGCCACACGGCCAAGCACGGGCGCGCCCAGGCCTCGGCGCTCTACCAGTCGGCGTACTACATCGGCTCCAGCACGGGCAGCACGCTCGGTGCGGTGGCCTTCCACGCGATGGCCTGGGCCGGGACGGTGGGCATGGGCGTGCTGGCGGTACTGGGCGTGGTGACGATCACCCTGCTCGGATCCCGTGCGGCCCGCGCGGAGCGCCGGCTCGCAACGGCCTGATCCCGGGCCCGGGACGGTGGCGCGTCTCCCCTGGCCGGCGCCGGTTGTCGGTGGTCGCGTATAGCGTCCGCACGACAACTGGGCCGAGCAGGGAGTGTGTTCATGGAGTTCCGGGTCGACCGCCGAGTTCTCGCCGAGGCCGTGGGATGGGCGGCCCGTGTGCTGCCCGCGAGGACGCCGGTGCCGGTACTGGGCGGACTGCTGCTGGAGGCGACGGGCGGACGGCTGACCGTATCGGGGTTCGACTTCGAGACGGCCGCGCGGATCGAGACCGCGGCGGAGACGGCGGCCGACGGCCAGGTGCTCGTGCTGGGGCGCAGACTGCTGGACATCTGCCGCGTGCTGCCGGACGGTCAGGTGAGCTGTGCACTGGAGGGGACGCGGTTCACCGTGGAGGCCGGCGGCACGCGGTTCGGGCTGTCGACGCTGCCGCGGGAGGAGTACCCGGCGCTGCCGGTGCCTCCGGAGCCATACGGAAGCGTGGACGCCGCCGCCTTCGCGACCGCCGTCGGCCAGGTCGCCGTGGCCGCCGGCCGCGACGACACCCTTCCCGCGCTCACCGGAGTACAACTGCGCCTGGACGGCGGGACGATGACGCTGGCCGCGTCGGACCGCTACCGGTACGCGGTACGGCGGCTGGACTGGAAGCCGGAGGCCGTGGCCGCCGACGGCGCGGTGGAGGCCCTGCTGCCCGCGCGCCGCCTGCACGACGTCACGCGGTCACTCGCCCGTTCCGGCCGGGTCCGCATCGGTCTGGCACCGGCGGACGGCGGGCTGATCGGCTTCGAAGGCGGCGGCATGCGGGCGGCGGTGCGGATGCTGGAGGGGCGGCTGCCGAAGTACGGGGCACTGTTCGACCTGGCGGGGGCCGCGACCGCCGAAGTGGAGTGCGGGGCGCTGGCGGAAGCGGTGCGCCGGGTCGCGGTGGTGGCGGAGGCGAACAGTCCGGTGCGGCTGGACTTCGCGGCCGACGGTTCCGTGGTGCTGCGGGCGGGTTACGGGGACGACGACGCCGTGCAGCGGCTGCCGGCGACGCTGGACGGTGCCGAGGAGGTGTCCGTGGCCTTCAACCCGGGATATCTCCTCGAGGCGCTGACCTCCTTCGAGTCGCCGTGCGTCCGGATGGAGCTGCTCGGGCCGGGGCAGCGGGTGCTGCTCTCGGGCGCCGGGACCGGGGAAGCCGAGGCCGCCGACGCGCCGGAAGCCGCCCACCGGCATCTGCTGATGTCCGTGAAGCAACTGGTCTGAGCTGGGCTTTCGCGCACTTTGGGGGCCGTTGTCAGTGGCCTGCGGTAGCTTCCGGAGTGCTGGGGCGCGATGGCGCGCGACAGGAACGGCCACATGGGTGGGTGGACCATGAGTGACGGCACGGCGACGATGGACGACCTCGACGTCCAGCTGGAGAAGCACCGGGTCGAGCTGACGGGGTACTGCTACCGGATGCTCGGCTCGTCCTTCGAGGCCGAGGACGCCGTGCAGGACACGATGGTCCGCGCCTGGCGGAGCCACGCGAAGTTCGAGGGCCGCTCGTCCCTGCGCTCGTGGCTCTACCGGATCGCGACGAACGTCTGCCTGGACATGCTGAACGCGGGCAACAGACGCGCCCGCCCGATGGACCTGACCGACTCCACGCCGCTGGCCCAGGCCGCCCTGTCCCCGCGCCCCGACAACACCTGGCTGGAGCCGGTGCCGGACGCCCGCATACTGCCGGCCGTGACCGACCCGGCGGAGGCAGCGGTGGCCAAGGAGTCCGTGCGGCTGGCCTTCATGGCCGCCCTGCAGCAACTTCCGCCCAAGCAGCGCGCGGTGCTCATCCTGCGCGAGGTGCTGGCCTGGAAGGCGAGCGAGGTCGCGGAGCTGCTCGACACGTCGGTCGCCTCCGTCAACAGCGCACTGCAACGGGCCCGCGCCACGCTGGCCGACAAGAGCGGCGAGGGCGCCGGGGCCGCCGTCTCCGACCCCCTCGACGAGGAGCAGCAAAAGCTTCTGGAGCGCTACGTGGCGGCCTTCGAGGGGTACGACATGGCGGCGCTGACGGCCCTGCTGCACGAGGACGCGGTGATGACGATGCCGCCGTTCGACCTGTGGCTGCGCGGCACGCAGGACATCACCGGTTTCATGACGACGCTCGGCTCCGCCTGCGCCGGCTCCCGTCTGGTGCCGGTCGCGGTCAACGGCCTGCCGGGCTTCGCCCAGTACAAGCCGGACCCGGACACGGGCGGCTTCAGTGCGTGGGCGGTCCAGGTCCTGGAGATGTCAGACGGCAGGATCTCCGGGTTCCACTGCTTCCTCGACACGAAGCGCTGGTTCCCGCTGTTCGGCCTTCCCCTCCAGCTCGAAGGGGAGGCCGACGAGATCGAGTAGGGCGCGCAGGGCGGGTGCCGGGTCGCGGAGCCGGATGCGCCCACCGGCCCGCCGGGCGGTGAGCTGAAGCCGGGCCAGTACGTCCACCGAGGCCAGGGTGACGGGCCCGAGCGCCGCGACGTCACACACGACGACTGCGGCCCCGGTGTCCTTCAGCAGTGCCCTCACGTCCTGGCCGAGCCGCGCCACGTCGTCCCGCGTGACGGGCCCGGCCACCACGAGTACGGCGGGTGTCTCGGCGTCCACGGTCGGTAGACCGGGCGGAGGCCCGGTACTCATCGCCGACGGATCCGAAAGGCACGGCTGTGCCTCTGGCCGACGAGGAACTCGCTGGTGTCGACGACGTCGAAGGGTGCGGGAAGCTTGATCGCCTCGCCGAACTTGGCGGTGCTCACGGGGCGGTAGACGTCGCCCTTGGGTTCTCCGTAGAGCGTCGCGGTCGGGCCGTCGGGAGCCCAGCGGTCGACGAGGAGACAGAGCGGGATCCCCGCGGTGGCGTAGGCAGCGGGCTTGCTGATGCGGTCGTGGCGCGCGTTGGACCTGGAAGTCACCTCGACGACGAGTTCGGCCAGGGCTGCCGGAATGTGGGTGTCCGCGTCCGTGCACTCCTGCACGGGGCCACCAGGAGGTCCGGGATGAGCATGCCCAGGCGCGACGGCACGGCGATGGCCAGTGTCTGGAAGACCCCCCAGTTATCGGGAATCACGAAGTAGAGGCGACGCTGGATTCGTTCCGCGATCACGTTGTGGCGGGACGCGGGAGCAGGTGACACGGTGATGATCCCCTCGATGATCTCCACCTTGCTGCCCTCGGGCCATTCCATCTCCTCCCAGAACCGGACGAGGTCGTCCCAGCTCTGCTCGGGATCCTGGCTGACGGTGAGTCCGCTCATGGCGATCTCCTATCGGTGCGTCACCGAGCCCAGCATGACGAACGGGACCGGTGGCGGTCCACCGACCCCGTTCACCCGAAAGGGAAAACGCCTGGTCAGGCGATACGTTCCAGCACGACCGGCGAGGCGGCGAAGTCCGTACCCGGCGTCGCGATGTCGTACGAACCCTCGATCGCCTCCAGTGCGTACGCGAAGCGCTCCGGGGTGTCGGTGTGCAGGGTCAGCAGCGCCTCGCCCTCCTTCACCGTGTCGCCCGGCTTGGCGTGCATCTCGATGCCCGCGGCCGCCTGCACCGCGTCCTCCTTGCGGGCGCGGCCGGCGCCGAGGCGCCAGGCGGCGACACCGATGCCGTAGGCGTCCAGGCGGGTCAGGACGCCCGAGGACGGGGCCTTGATCACGTGCTGTTCCTTCGACGTCGGCAGCGGGGCGTCGGGGTCACCGCCCTGGGCCGCGATCATCCGGCGCCAGACGTCCATCGCGGAACCGTCGGCCAGGGCCTTCGCCGGGTCCGCGTCCTTCAGGCCGGCCGCGTCGAGCATCTCGCGCGCGAGGGCGATCGTCAGGTCCACCACGTCCGAGGGGCCGCCGCCCGCCAGGACCTCGACCGACTCGCGGACCTCGAGCGCGTTGCCCGCCGTCAGACCCAGCGGCGTCGACATGTCCGTGAGGAGCGCGACCGTCTTCACACCGTGGTCCGTGCCCAGGCCCACCATCGTCCGCGCCAGTTCGCGCGCGTCCTCGACCGTCTTCATGAAGGCGCCCGAGCCGACCTTCACGTCCAGGACCAGCGAGCCGGTCCCCTCAGCGATCTTCTTGGACATGATGGAGGAGGCGATCAGGGGGATCGCCTCCACGGTCGCCGTGACGTCCCTGAGTGCGTAGAGCTTCTTGTCGGCGGGAGCCAGGCCGTCACCCGCCGCGCAGATGACCGCACCGACACCCTCCAGCACGGACAGCATCTCCTCGTTCGAGATCAGCGCACGCCAGCCGGGGATCGACTCCAGTTTGTCCAGCGTGCCGCCGGTGTGGCCGAGACCCCGGCCCGACAGCTGCGGGACCGCCGCGCCACAGGCGGCGACCAGCGGGGCCAGCGGGAGGGTGATCTTGTCGCCGACGCCGCCCGTCGAGTGCTTGTCGGCCGTCGGGCGGGACAGCGACGAGAAGTCCATACGCTCGCCGGACGCGATCATCGCGGCGGTCCAGCGGGCGATCTCCCGGCGGTCCATGCCGTTGAGCAGGATGGCCATCGCGAGCGCGGACATCTGCTCGTCGGCGACCTCGCCCCGGGTGTAGGCGTCGATGACCCAGTCGATCTGCTCGTCGCTCAGCTCACCGCGGTCCCGCTTGGTGCGGATGACGGAGATGGCGTCCATGGCCATGTTTCCTTCCGAAGTTCGAAGGTGTGCGGCCCCTCCGCGCCGCAGGGGGCGACTCGGAGGGGCCGCACGGGAGTTACTTGGTGAGATGGTCCGGCCCGAAGGCCTGCGGGAGCATCTCGGACAGCGGCAGGATCCCAGCAGGGGTCTCCAGCAGCAGGTCGGGCCCGCCGAACTCGTACAGCAACTGGCGGCAGCGGCCGCACGGGACGAGGACGTCCCCCTCGCCGTCCACGCACGTGAAGTGCGTGAGCCGGCCGCCGCCGGTGTTCTGCAGCTGCGAGACGAGACCGCACTCGGCGCACAGACCGAGGCCGTACGAGGCGTTCTCGACGTTGCAGCCGGTGACGGTCCGGCCGTCGTCGACCAGCGCCGCGGCGCCGACCGGGTAGCCCGAGTAGGGGGCGTAGGCACGCGACATCGCGGCGCGCGCCACCTCCCGGAGTGCCTCCCAGTCGACCTGCGGGGGCGGGGTCACTTGCCCTGTCCCTTCCGGTAGGGCAGACCGTCGGCCTTCGGCATCCGCAGGCTCTGCGCGGACAGCGAGAGCACCAGCAGGGTGACGAGGTACGGGGTGGCGGTCACGAGCTGCTTCGGGACCTCGTTGGTGCTGACGTACCAGACGAACATCAGCGCCGAGACCACGATCGTGATCAGCGCGGAGACGTACTTCTTCCTCCACACGAGGTAGAGCGCTCCGGCCACCAGCAGGATCGCGAGCAGCAGGATCAGCGCGTGGACGTTGGTGGTGCCGCCGCGCAGGTTGAGGCTGTCGGTGTAGCCGAACAGGGCCGCGCCGAGCGCGGTACCGCCCGGCCGCCAGTTACCGAAGATCATCGCAGCGAGACCGATGTAGCCTCGGCCGGCGGTCTGGCCGTCCAGGTACACGTTGGACGCCACGATCGACAGGAACGCGCCGCCCAGGCCCGCGAAGCCGCCCGAGATGATCACGGCGATGTACTTGTACTTGTAGACGTTGACGCCCAGGGACTCCGCCGCCACCGGGTTCTCGCCGCAGGAGCGCAGACGCAGACCGAAGGAGGTGCGCCACAGCACCCACCAGGTGAACGGGACGAGGGCCACCGCGATCACGGTGAGCGGCGACAGGTCGGTGACCAGACCGCCGATCAGGCCCGCGAGGTCCGAGACCAGGAACCAGTGCTTCTGGTTGAGCGTGTCCAGCCAGCTCGACAGGCCCGGGATGTCGAAGGTGCCCAGCGAGTCGATCGGCGGGGACTGCTTCGAGGACCCCTGCGGGGCGTTCTCGAAGGTGAACTTCGACAGGTAGCGGGTGGTGCCGAGGGCGAGGATGTTGATCGCCACACCGGAGACGATGTGGTTCACGTTGAAGGTGACGGTGGCGATGGCGTGCAGGACGGCGCCGAGCGCGCCGCCGATGATGCCGAAGACGACACCGGTCCAGGGGCCCCACTGGTAGCCGGCCCAGGCGCCGAACCAGGTGCCGAGGATCATCATGCCCTCGAGACCGATGTTGACGACGCCCGAGCGCTCGGCCCACAGGCCGCCGAGGCCCGCGAGGCCGATCGGAACGGCCAGGCGCAGCGCCGTGGACATCTGTCCCGTCGAGTCGATGCCGTCGGCACCGGTGATGAGGCGGACGACCGAGGTCAGCAGCAGTACACCCGCGACGATCAGCAGGAGTACGGGGAGCGAGAGTCGGCGGCTGCCCTTGCCGGGCTGCTTCGCCTTCGGCTTCGCGAGGGTCGCGGTGGACATCAGGCAGCCACCTCCTTCTTGTGCGAGTTGTTGTTGGCCTCGGCGGCCAGTTCGGCACCCACCCGCTTCTGCTGGCGGCGCAGGCCCCACTGGCGTACGGCCTCGTACGAGATGACGACCGCGAAGACGATCAGACCCTGCATGATCGTGGCGATCTCCTTCTCGTACGCCACCGGGGTCGCGTAGTCGAGGGCGGGAGACGCCTTGTCGAGGAAGGCGATCAGCAGCGCGGCGAAGGCGATGCCGACCGGGTTGTTGCGGCCGAGCAGGGCGATGGTGATGCCCGTGAAGCCGAGCCCCGTCGGGAAGCTGAGGCTGTAGGTGTGGGCGTCGCCGAGCAGCAGCGGCAGGCCGGACAGACCCGCGACCGCGCCGGAGATCACCATCGCGGTGAGGACCATCTTCTTGGCGTCGACGCCGGAGGCCGCGGCGGCGGTCTCGGAGGCACCGGTGGCGCGCAGGTCGAAGCCGAAGCGGGTGCGGTTGAGCACGAGCCAGTACAGGATGCCCGCGAGGACCGCGAGGAAGACCAGGCCGTAGATCTCGCCGACGTCGGCGCCCAGGTTGATGCCCGGGAACCAGCCGGACTTCTTCATGATGCCGGTCGTCATGTTGTTGCCGACCTGCACGCCCCACACGTTGGAGAGGGTGAGGTAGCCGATGAGGCTGGTGGCGATCGCGTTGAGCATGATGGTCGCGACGACCTCGCTCACACCCCGGGTGGTCTTCAGGATGCCCGCGATACCGGCCCAGAAGGCGCCGGTGAACATGGCGACCAGCATCAGCAGCGGGATCTGCAGGAAGCCCGGCAGCGCGATGTGGGCGCCGACGACGGCGGTCATCATCGCCGCGAGGCGGTACTGGCCGTCGACGCCGATGTTGAACAGGTTCATGCGGAAGCCGATGGCCACCGCGAGTGCCGCCAGGTAGTACAGCGACGCCTGGTTGATGATGAGCACCTGGATGTCGGAGAATCCGGCCTGCTCGATCATCAGCCGGTACGGCTCGAACGGGTTCTTGCCGGAGGCGACCAGCACGACCGAGGTGAGCAGGATGGCCGAGACGAGCGCGATGACCGGACCGGCTACCGCGAGGAGCACCCGCTCCTTGTCGAACTTCTTCATCGGGCGTCGTCCTCCGGGGCGGCGTCGCTTGCGTCTTCGGTGGATTCCTCCACGTGCTCCAGGTGGCCGGACGCGGCACCCGTCATGGCGGAGCCCAGCTCCTCAGGAGTGATGGTGGCCGGGTCGGCGTCCGCGACCAGCCGGCCGTTGTAGATCACCCGGAGGGTGTCGGACAGCCCGATCAGCTCGTCGAGGTCGGCGGAGATCAGCAACACGGCCAGGCCCTCGCGGCGGGCGTCACGGATCTGGTCCCAGATCTGCGCCTGCGCGCCCACGTCCACGCCGCGCGTGGGGTGGGCGGCGATGAGGAACTTGGGCTTGTGGCTCATCTCACGGCCGACGATGAGCTTCTGCTGGTTGCCGCCGGAGAGGGAGGCGGCGGTCACCTCGATGCCGGGGGTGCGGACGTCGTAGTCCTGGACGATCCGCCGCGTGTCGTCCTGGGCGCCCTTGATGTCGAGCCAGAACCCCTTGGCGTTGGGGCGCTCGGTGACATGGCCGAGGATGCGGTTCTCCCACAGCGGGGCCTCGAGCAGCAGACCGTGGCGGTGGCGGTCCTCGGGGATGTAGCCGACGCCCTGCTCGCGGCGCTTGCGGGTGGACCAGGCGGTGATGTCCTCACCGAGGAAGGCGATGGAGCCGGAGTCGGCCTTCTTGAGGCCGATCAGTGCGTCGATCAGCTCGGTCTGGCCGTTGCCCTCGACGCCGGCGATGCCCATGACCTCGCCCGCGTGGATGGTGAAGGTGACGTCGTCGAGGACGCGCCGCACCTCGCCGGCACCCTCGGCGGTGCCCCCCGCCAGCAGACCGGAGGACGCCGGCTCGGCGAGCTCGCCGAGGGAGGCGCCGCCGCTCGCGAACGCCGTGAGGCCCTTGACCTCGATGACCGGCCGGTCCGTGACGGTGGACTCGGCGGTCTCCGGGGTGGGCAGCTCGCTGCCGACCATCATCTCGGCGAGCTGGCGCGGGGTGGTCTCGGACGGGACGGCGGTGCCGACCGTCGTACCGCGCCGGATGACGGTGATGTCGTCGGCGACCGACAGGACCTCGCCCAGCTTGTGGGAGATGAAGATGACGGCCAGGCCCTCGGACTTCAGCTCGCGCAGGTTGTCGAAGAGCGCGTCGACCTCCTGCGGGACGAGCACGGCGGTCGGCTCGTCCAGGATCAGCGTCCTCGCGCCGCGGTAGAGGACCTTGAGGATCTCCACGCGCTGGCGGTCGGCGACCCCGAGGTCCTCGACCAGGACGTCGGGGCGTACGTTCAGTCCGTAGCGGTCGGAGATCTCGTTGATCTTTTTACGGGCGGCGCCGCCGATGCCGTACAGCTTCTCGCTGCCGAGGACCACGTTCTCCAGGACCGTGAGGTTGTCGGCGAGCATGAAGTGCTGGTGCACCATGCCGATGCCACGGGTGATGGCGTCGGCGGGGCTGTTGAAGGACACCTGCTCGCCGTCGACGGTGATCGCGCCCTCGTCCGGCTTCTGCATGCCGTAGAGGATCTTCATCAACGTCGACTTGCCGGCGCCGTTCTCGCCGACGAGGGCGTGCACGGTGCCCCTGCGGACCGTGAGGTGGATGTCGTGGTTGGCTACGACACCAGGGAATCGCTTGGTGATCCCCGCCAGCTCGACCGCGATCGTCGGCTGAGCGGTGAGCGGAGGGCTGCTGGACGCGTCGATGGCGCACTCTCCTTGGAAAAGGGGCCCCTCTACGCGCGTAGCGCCCCTGCCTCAAATAGGGCTCGGGCCAGACCGGAACCGAGCGGTTTCCAATCGTTCCGAGCATTGTGCCGCGCGAACGGGGTGCGGTCAGGCCATCCTTCCCGCACCCCGTTCCTCGGCCGTAACGCTCCCATTACGGCAACGCCTTGGCCATGGCCTGTTATGGCCTCTTGTCCCGGACGTCCCGGCACCGTGATGTCGGCGCCGGGACTCCGGGGACGCACTTCACGCAGGCGGACGTCAGGAGGTCTTGACCTTGATCGTGCCGTCCTTGATGCCCTGCTCGGCCTTCTTCAGCGCGGCCTGCAGGCCGGCGTTGTTCTTGAACACCGGGTTGGAGTCGGCCAGGCCGACGCCGCCGTTGTCCAGGCTGCCGCGGATCTCACCGTTCAGCGGCTTCTTGTCCTTGATGACCGACTGGGCGAGGTCGTACACGGCACCGGAGACGTTCTTCAGGGCCGAGGTGAGGATGTAGTTCTTGTACGACGCCAGCGCGCTCTGCTCGTACTGGTCGGAGTCGACACCGATGGCCCACACCTTGTGCGCGGCGGCGGCCTTGATGACGCCCTGACCGGACAGACCGGCCGCGTGGTAGATGACGTCGGCACCGGCGTCGATCTGACCGTTCGTGGCGCTCTCGCCCTTGTCGGGGCTGGAGAAGCCGCCCTCCTGAGGCGTCTGGGTCAGGTACTGCTTCTCGATCTTGATCTTCGGGTTGACCGACTCGGCACCCTGGACGAAGCCCGCCTCGAACTTGTGGATGAGCGGGATGTCCACACCGCCGATGAAGCCGATGTGGTTCTTCTTGGTGGTCTTGGCCGCGGTGACACCGGCGAGGTAGGAGGACTCCTCCTCGTGGAAGACGAGGTCGGCGACGTTCTTCGCCTGGATGGTGTTGTCGTCGATGATGCCGAAGGTCACCTTCGGGAACTTGGCGGCGACCTCCTTGACGGCCGGCGCGTACACGAAGCCGACGCCGATGACCGGGTTGTAGCCCGCCTTGGCGAGCGTCTCCAGACGCTGCACCTTGTCGGCGTCCGTCTCGCCGTCCTGCGGCTCGACGTCGCGGCCGCTGACGCCGAAGTCCTTCTCGGCCTTCTGGAAGCCGGCGTAAGCGGCATCATTGAAGGACTGGTCGCCCTTGCCGCCGATGTCGTACGCAAGGCCGATGCCCTGGGACTTGCCGCCCTTGCTGCCGGCGGACGAGGTGGACGAGCTGCCGCAGGCGGAAACGGTGACAGCAAGGGCTGCGGTTGCTACGCCAGCAACGGCGATACGGGACACCCGGCGCATGGAACGAGACTCCTTTGTGCGTTGCGCCCATACCAGGCGCTGGTTCCGCGGCAGCGTAACGCGCGTAGACCAGACGGAAAACCCCTTCTGTCCGGTCCGTTATCGAGATGTGGCCACAGCCACACGGCACGTCACACAGAGCGGTGCGGCGCTTGCAGGAGGCAAGGGCGCGGGCATCGCGCGGAGGGGAATGAGGGGTGGTGTCATCGCGGAAACATAGGAGGGGCCGGGGCGGTCGCGGAGTCGGATGCGACGGGAAACAGCCACCCTACGCCGCCTCCGCCGCCCGGTTCCAAGCTGCGCCCGGACCGCCCCGGGAGCGCCCGGCCGCGCGCGACGGGGACACACAGGCGCCCCCGGCCGGTTTCCCCGGCCGGGGGCGCCTCTGGTCGCAGTCCGCTGGGCGGAGCCGACTAGGGCGCGTATCGAGTCGTGATCAATCCGCGGGATTCACCCTCGTGACGGGGCCTGATCCGGTAGATCGTCTTGCGTGACGCAAGTGCAACTG
>NZ_JBEYXD010000100.1:0-27454 GCF_040644975.1 Streptomyces sp. NPDC046900
GTAGCCCTGCAGCAGCAGGGCCGTCGACAAGGTCACCGCGAACACACTCAGCAGCAGCCAATGGGCGCGAGGTGTGATCTGGCGGATGCGGCTGCCGATGAGAGGAGGTGCAATACGGCGTCGGCGATTGGTCACGTCAGGGGGCCTTGGATCACTTCACGGGGTTGTGGGACGAGCCGACCGCGCGGCCCTTGGAGTGGGGATTGGATACGGGGGTGGCGGATGCGGTCGGCGTTGAGGTCGGGGACGCGATACCGGTGGACGCCGCGGTAGGCACGGGTGCGGCCGCAGAGGCGGCGGAGGCTGCCGACCGGTCGGTCGAGCCGGAGGCCCTCTGTGTCGGCGTGGGGCGAGAGTTCGTCTGCGCCGCGGCAGGGCTCCCATTCCCTGCGGAGTGGCCTGTGCCGGAAGAGGCGTCGGGAGCGGTCACCCCGGGCGTGGTCGGGTGCGGGGAATCCGGTTGCGGCACGAACGGGGCGTTGAGGGTGGGGCCGCCCAGCAGGGCGCTGATCAACAGGGCCACGTAGCCGCCGGCGGGGATCACCAGCAGTTGGGCGGCGCGCAGCACGCGACGCTGGCGTCGCCCCGACGAGTCGACGAAGACGGGCCGAACCGACTGGCTCTTCGGCGCACCCGGTCCTGGTGCGGGAGGGCCGGACGGGTCGAGTTCTGGAGGCGGCACGGTGAGCACGTCGCCATGGGGAGCGTCCCACCCCGCAGTGGCAGGGTGTGGCCCGGCGGCGTAGGGATCCGTAGCGATGACGTAGAGATTCGGCCTGGTGGTGTAGGGGTCAGTCCGCGCCACATGGGCATGGCCCGTCGGGTGCGCCTCCTGCGCGAGTTGTTCCGGGGCCCAGGGCACCGTGGCCGTGTCGGCGGGGGCGCTGCCGCCGTGCTCGTAGCCGTAGGTATCCGCGTACCCGGCACCGCGGTACGGATCCTCGCCGTATGCACTGCCGCTTTCATCCGTGCGCTGCACGAGTCGTGCTCCTTGTCCTGGCCGACCGACACAGTCGTCCGCTTAGACAGAGCGAAATCGGCCGGAAGCGTTACACCTGGCCACGCAGTGCAGAACGAATCAACCGAAAAGGGGCGTAGTCGGATCCTGGCACTCGACATCAGCCGACCGTCTCAGTTTCCGTCTCATGCACCAGAGTCCGGACTCGTTCACCGCTGTCCAGCAGCAGTGGTGACCACCAGATCAGAACGGGCTCGGACGGAGGTGAACGCCCGCGCACTCACCCCGACATCCCACCAGTACAGCTGGAAAGCGTGTACCTCGGGTTCGGGGTACCGTGCGGGGCGTGTCAGGCAAACGAGCCGACGTCAGACTGAGCCGCGGTTGAGGCAAACGGTCCAAGCTGTGATGTGATCAGTCTTCGGGTTCCGTCCTCTGTGCGGGGACGGGACCCGGTAGGACGCTGGGCGTGACGCGCAGGCAACTCACCGACGACCAGTGGAAGCTCATCGAGCGCACCGGCGTCAGTGGCGGGGATGTCCTGCGAGTTCCGCCCTTGTTCGACGGTCTACAGCCGCGTCCGGGCCTATATGCGGTGAAGGGTGTAGTAGACGTGCGGCGCACGCTTCCAGCCACCGCGACTCCACGGATCGCGCGATCAAGATCACGGCGCCGTGCCCGTCGCGTGCCTGGCCCGACGGAACGCGGCGGGTTCTCACGGGGAACGGCGGCGCCGATCGCGAATTCGACCCTCCCGATACCTACGGTGTCCTGTCACTGAACAGCAGGGCTGTGGCCCCGGTAGCCCAGGCGACGAGTCGTTGCGTGGTGGAGTGAAATGCCGGGATCAGCCGAGACCGAACCAGCCCAGGATCGTCTGTACGAGCAGGATTGTGGACATACCCGCGACGCCAATGACCACGACAGTCGCGGCAATGCGGTAGCGCGATCCGTTGGCAGCCTCTCCGAGGAGCGACCGACGGTTGGTCAGAACCAACAGGTAGACCAGGACGACCGGGCTGATCAGGCCTTGAAGGACCTGAGTGCCGATCAGCAGCTGGATAACATCCAGCGGGGTCATCGCCACCGTGGCACCCAGCACGATCTGGACGGTGAACAGGCCCAGAAAGAGCGGGGCGTCGCGGAAGCTGCGGGAGACGGAGCGTTCCACGCCGGCGGCCTCTCCTATGGCGTAGCTGGCGGAGAGCGGGACGACGGCGCCGGCCAGCGCGGAGGCGCCGATCAGGCCGAGGGCGAACAACAGCTCTGCGTTCTGCCCGGCAACCGGCTTGAGTGCCTCAGCCGCCTGGGCGGCGGAGTCCAGGGGACCGCTGCCGCCGACGGCGGAGGCGGTGGCGATGATGATGGTCAGGCTGATGACGCAGGCGAAGACGGCGCCCAGGATGGCGTCGGCGCGGATCAGCGGGTAGTCGGCGGGCTTGGCGCCACGGTCCACGACGCCGGCGGCCGCGTAGAACTGCATGTACGGGCTGACGGTCGTACCGATCAGTGCGACCGCGAGCAGGATGAAGTCCTTGTTCGGCTCGATGTGCGGGACGATCAGGTGGTGGCCTACGGCACCCCAGTCGGGGTGGCCGAGGATCATCGCGATGGGGTAGGCGAAGAAGGCCAGCGACATGATCAAGAAGATGCGTTCGGCCCAGTGGTAGGAGCCGAACAGAACCAGCGCCCACAACAGGATCGCGGCCGGCGGGATGACCGCCCACTTGGGTACGCCGAGGAGTTCGAAGGCAGCGCCGATGCCGGCGAACTCGCTGACGACCAGGCCGGTGTTGGCCAGCAGGAGGCAGAAGACGGCGAGTGCGGTCAGGCGAAGACTGAACTGTTCGCGGATCAGGGCGCCGAGGCCTTTGCCGGTGTGGGCGCCAAGGCGGACGGCCATCTCCTGCACCATCACCAGGGCGATGGTGACCAGCACCATGAAGAACAGGGTGCCGTAGGTGAACTGGGAGCCGGCCGAGGCGTAGGTGGCGATACCTGCGGCGTCGTTGCCGGCGTTCGCGGCGACCAGGCCAGGACCCGCGATCACGGCGACCATGGTGATGCGCCGCCAGCCGGTGCGGCGGGCAGAGGCCGCGCCGATCGTGGGCGAAGCAGCCGCGGCGGTGGTGTCGACGTCGCGGGTCACTGCAGGAACTTCCGGAAGTGCACGCGCCCGCGTTCGGGCAGCATCGCATCGATCAGGTCGTCGGCCAGGATCCGGCCAATCGGGCGGTCCGTGCCGTCGACTACCAGCAGCGAAGAGGCCCGGGCGTCAACGAGCTGGTCTGCGGCCTCGGCCAGCGGAGTGTCCGGGCGGACGGTGACGGGCGACCCGAACTGGGCCAACCACGCCACCAAGTCCGCCACCAGGGCTGAGTCCTCGGCAACTGCCAGGTCGAACAGACCGATGTCGCACACCAGCCGGTCCTTGTCGTCCACGACGGCAACGGCGTCGATCTCAGTGCGGTGCTCGGCCTGTTCGGCCAGGCGGCCGCGCACCTCGGCGACGATCTCGTCCTGGTGGGCCGTGACCAGCACTGTGGTCATGGCACCACCGGCGGTGCCCTCCCGGTGGGTCAGCAGCCGGCGCAGTTCCGCCGCTTCTCCGGTCGGCATACGACCCAGCAGGTTCTCGCGCTCCTCGGGGGTGAGGTCGCGCAGAGCGTCGGTGGCCTCATCCGGCTCCATCTCGTCGACCAGCCGAGCGGCGTGGTCGGGCTGGGCCTCACGCAGCAGATTCTCCAGTTCAGCCGGTTCCATCTCCTCCAGCGCGTCGGCGGCCTGCTCCGGCTCCAGCCAGCCCAGTAGCTGCTGCCGCTCGGCGCGGCCGAGGTCTTCGAGGATGTCGGCCAGGTCGGCCGGGCGCAGCCGGTGCAGCGCGGCCCGGGAGGCGCGCAGTCGCACCTCCGGCGGTCCATCGACGGCCTGCTCGGCGAACGGGGCCACCGCCTGCCAGTCCAGCACCCGCTCCGGGGTCGGCCTCGCCTGCCAGCGGCGCGGGCCGAGCCGACGAAGCAGAGTGGGAAGTGATACGTCCACCCCGACCAGCACCACGCGGTCCACCAGCGGCGCCAGGTAGAGGTCGGCGGCGCGGGTGACCTGAACGCCGTCCACGTCCACGAGCTGGTGATCGAGGACGTCTTTGCCCAGCAGTACCTCGCCGGGACGCCGGGCAAAGTCGCGCAGATCTACCCGAGCGGTGCGCAGCCGCACGTGTCCGGCATGGATCTTGCCAATGGTGTCTGACGCCAGGAAGGTTTGCCGCCGCCCGATGCGCAGGATCAGTCCGGTGACCGGCGGATAGGGCTCCGGCCCGTACAGGCGGGCGACCACGTCTACGACGCGGCCGACCTCTTCACCGGACTGGTTGGTGACCGGGCCACCGATCAGCCCGGCCAGCGAGACCAGTGAGATACGGACCGCCTTGGAGGCGGTGGCACGGCGCTCCAGGGTGACCCGGCGGTCACGCAGACGGGCTGATGTCGACATGAGCAGAGTGTGGCCAGCCAAAATAAACACCCCCTTGCCCCGCTTCGACGGGGCACCGGGCCGCCCACGGCAGCGAGCTTCCTCTGCCCGACAGCAGCACACCCGGCGCACGCCAATGAACGGCTTGGCAGAGTGGTGTCGTCGGCTGGTGACCGGTTGCGGAACCGGGCAGGTCAGAGGAGAACGGGCTGCCGCAAGCCGCAGAAGGACGGCGAGGACAACGCGAAGGAGGGCCGACTATGGCCCGGACTACTGTCCATCTCGCCTCCTCCCGGTCTCGGCCACCTACTCGTGACCGCGCGGCAAGGGGGGAGCCAGGGTTGAGAACCCGGCACACCCCAACTCGTCAGAGCTTTGGCACTCCACGGCGTAATCCCTCTCAGGGAAGCCACCTGGGGTCACCCCTTGTGCCGGGGAGACCTGTCCTGATCCGGAGCGTCTCTCGACGGGTGGGATCAGTGGCCTGTGTCCGTGAAGACGCCTCACCGAACGAGGTGTCTGTTAAACCGCCCAAATGATACGCCCCGTCATGCTGCCGTCCCCCATGCATGACCACTCCTTGACCTCGACTCGGAATGATCGTGGCCATCGATGCGACGGCGGTGCCAGCGGTGCTGCACGCATTCCCGTGTCCGAAACGGCGATCATGAAGGAGGTCCGGCAACGGCTGCTCGGGGGTCGCCTCGCTCACGGCTACCACTCTTTTGGCCCGTGCCTGTTGCGTGCCCGTCCCGGCGGGAAATGGAAGCGACCGAGGCGATGATGCGGCGGGTGCTGAGGAGCGGTAGCACCAAGGTCCACGAGTTCCGGACGTGGGTGCCGACGAGTCGGGGGGAGGAGCGCCCGTTCGCGGTTTCGTTCTCCTGTCTCCTTGGCGCCGCCGGTCAGGCGCTGGGGGTGTGCACCATCAGCGTCGATGTCACCGAGAGCCGGCGGGCGGGTGAGCGCCTGGCCATTCTCGGTGAGGCCGGCACGCGCCTCGGCAGCACCCTGGATGTGATGCAGACCGGTCAGGAACTGGCCGACCTCGCCGTGCCCCAGTTCGCCGACTACGTCGCCGTGGACCTGGAGCACTCGGTCTCGTGCGGCGAGGGGCCCCCGGTCCGCATCGGCTCGATCGGCGAGCGCCTCCCCGTTCTCAGGCGTGCCGGTCTGGCCTCGGTCCGCCAGGGGCCCCGGAAGCCGCGCGGGTACGCGGTGAGCCGGTCCCCGTTCCGTCCGTCTCGCCCTTCACCGACGTCCTGCGCACCGGGCGGTCCCACCTGGAGCCGGTCCTCAACACCGCGCCGGGCACATGGACCGAGCGGGACCCGATGCGGGCGCAGAAGATCCATGAGACCGGCATGCACTCCGCGATGGTCGTACCCATCCGCGCACGGGGCGTCCTGCTCGGCACGGCGCTGTTCGTCCGCACCGAGAATCCGACGCCGTTCCAGGAGGCCGATCTGCTCCTGGCCGAAGAGTTGGTCAGGCGCGCCGCAGTGTCGTTGGACAACGCGCGCCAGTATGCGCGCGAGCACGCCATGGCCCTGGTGCTCCAGTGCGATCTGCTCCCGCACCGTCTGTGTGGCGGTGCGGCGGTCGATGCCGTCTCGCGCTACCTGCCCGCAGACATCGACAGGGGCGTCGGGGGCGACTGGTTCGATGTGATCCCGCTGTCCGGCGCCCGGGTGGCCCTCGTCGTCGGCGATGTCGTCGGACACGGCATCAACGCCGCCGCGACCATGGGCAGGCTCCGCACCGCCGTACGCACGCTCGCCGACCTGGAGATGCCCCCCGACGAACTGCTGGCCCGTCTCGACGGCACGTTCCAGCGACTGGCCGAGGAAGACGCCAACGCCGCGGACCAGACCCCCACGGTTGTAGGCGCCACCTGCCTGTACGCCGTCTACGACCCGGCCACCCGAAAGTGCACCATGGCACGGGCCGGGCACCCCCCCGCCCGTGATCATCGACCCGCAGGGCCAGGTCACCTTCCCCGACCTGCCCACCGGAAGCCCACTCGGCATCGGGCTGGGGGTTCCCTTCGAGGCCGTGGAGCTGGCACTGACCGAGGGAAGTCTCCTCGCCCTCTACACCGACGGCCTGATCGAGACCCGCGGCCAGGACATCGAAGGGGGAATGCACCGCTTGGGCACCGCCCTCGCCCAACCGGCTCTGTCCCTGGAGGAGCTCTGCACCCGCGCGGTGGCATCTCCGTCGAGAATCAGGACGCATTCGACGACGCCAGTCTGCTCCTGGTACGCACCCGGTCGCTCAGCCCGGCCCAGGTCGCCTCCTGGGCCCTGCCCGGTGACGACACCGCCGTCCGCCGCGCCCGGAACCTGGCCGCTGGTCAGCTGGACGAATGGGGTCTGGAAGGACTCGTGGACGGCGTGAAGCTGATCGTCAGCGAACTGGTCACCAACGCCGTTCGCCACGGCACCGGCCCGATCCGCCTGCGCCTCATCCAACACCAGGTCCTGACCGTCGAAGTGACCGATGCCGACTTCCGCTCCCCGCGTCCACGCAACGCGCGCACCGTCGACGAGCACGGCCGCGGACTCTTCCTGGTCGCCCAGCTGTCCAGCAGATGGGGCACCCGCCCGGCGCAGGACGGCAAGGTCGTCCGGGCCGAAGCAGACCTCGCCCACGCATCAGGCCCCCAATCGTCCGTGCTGCCCGTTGACGCGTCAACGTCAAGTATCAAACGGGCCGCCTGGAGGGACCGTCCTTCGACGGCGACCTCTTCGTCCCGAACGTGATCCGAGCCCGCATGCCCCGGATCCGGCACCGCTGACCTACGCGTCCGCCGTCCAGGTGTCACATGTGCCGGGGGTGATCGGTCTTTTCTGTTACGGCATGCCCAAAGGGGGCTCGAGGGCAGCCGTCGGATTGCAGCCACCGCAGCGGTCCGCGCATGCCCCCAGCAACATGTCGTTGCGCATCTAACTTAGGGAGATGGTTTGCATGTCGTACCCGAAGCAGGTGTACACGGGCGATGACGGCGAGATCAGCGCGAACTTCCGGCCGTCGAGCACCCCACCGAATGTCGGAACAGCCGGCACGGACGCCATTCACTACTTGGCGACCACAACCACCACGCGAGGCGAGTTCGGACTCTACCGAGTGGAGATGAGCGCAAGGGCGGGCGGCCCCAAAACCCATTTCCACAAGACGATCTCGGAGTCTTTCTTCATCCTCAACGGCACCGTTCGACTTTTTGACGGCGCGCAGTGGATCGACGCACAGCAGGGCGACTTCCTGCATGTACCGCAGGGCGGGCTGCATGCCTTCCGCAACGACTCCGATGCGCCGGCCGAAATGCTTCTGCTCTTTACACCCGGGGCACCGCGGGAAGAGTATTTTGAGGGGCTTTCACGGATGGCACATGCCACGGATGAGGAACGCGCCAGGTTCTTCGATGAGCAAGACTCGTACTTTGTGGAGTAAGAGGAAGATTCCCCTCCCGTATCGCAGCAGCCGACGGCACGGTCCTCAATGAGATCACCGCTGTCACCGGCAAGGTCGGGGCATCGGTCCTCAAGGCACGGTCGAGGATGTCGGCGCGGCCACGCCGTACGGGCCGGTGACTCGGGCGGGTATCGCGCCGGGCGCCGCCCGGGGGATGGCACCGTGAGCGCCAGCGCAGGAGCTCGCAGAGCATCCCGATGCCGACGCGTTTGAAGCCCTTGGTGACGCAGTCGGCGGCCGGCGCCTCCAGACGCCGCAGCACCCACGGGTTGTGGGCGTGGAACGCCTCGACCCGCTCCTGGATGGACTGGCCGGGGGAGATGGCGGGCAGCTGGACGGGCTGGATTCCGTCGTCCAGGTCGAGCACTTGCTGCTGATGGACAGGCACGGGACCCCGGATGTGCCGGCACCGATCCGATGGTGCGGCACATCGTTCATGAACGGTTTGACGTGATCAACCAGCGCGCTTGCTCGAAACCCGCGCCCGGCGGCCGACGACCGGGCCGTGGCTGCGGTGGCGTGCATTGTTCCTCCGAGCGAAGAACACCAGCACGCTCCCGACCGCCGCTCTTATTCTAGCCGTCCTGGGAGTGTGTCCAGGTACTTTCCGCAGGTCAGAGGGCCTTCGCGGCGCGCCCGCGCGGCACGATCACAGAGCCGGGGCCGGTGTAGCGGCGCTGCCGCAGCGCCGCCTCGACCTGCGGCACGACCGCCCACATCACAGTGCGGGACTTCGCCCGCATTTCCGGTCCGGCCTCGATGAGGGTGTCCAGCAACCACAGCGGCGAACCCGACAGGTGGTATCCGCCGGCGCGAACCGGCCCTGCCGCACCACCGCCGACAGGTTCTGCTGGCTGGACAGGCCGAACAGTTGCGCCGCCTCCTGCAGACCCAGCAGCGCAGGCATGCCCCCGCCCTGTGCGTCCACTCGCCGGGCTCCTGCGCGGCCACCTCCACCACTGGCTCCCGCCCCCTTCTTACTGGACTGCCCTTGGATTCTCACTGGCGCAGAACTTCGCCACCGTAGCGTGATCACCAACCGTGAGGTCACTCAAGGGGAAACGCACCCGCACGAAAGTGGACCGGCGCCAAGGTAGTGTTTAGGTGTGCTTGCCTGATTTGTGGGGCTGCCGTCGCCGACGTGCAGATCCGTGACCCAGGAGTGAGTAGGAGTCGAGTTGGCACCTGCGACAGCGAAAGCCGGGAGTCACCCCCAGCAGTCAGGGCCGGGTATTCCGGCCGCCTCGTACAAAGCGTTGCGAGGCGCGGAGACGTTGACGCTGGCTCTCAAGGCCACGGAGTGCCTGGACGGCCGGGGCGCGTTCCTGCACTGGTGCGATCCTGCTGCTCGCCGGTTGCACCTGGTTGCGGCCAGCGGGTTGGCCGCGGGGAGCGCCGCGGCGTGGGCGGATCTCTGCGTAGAGCAGGACGTGGCGCCCGCACGCGCCCTGCGGCGCGGTGACTATGCCTGGGTGGGCGGGGACAGCCTGGGCATCGGGGGAGTCGGCACGGCAGCGGTGCCCCTTCCCGGTGCCGATGGCCCGATAGGTGTGCTGTCCGTGATCATGGCAGGGGCCGGCGAGCCGGATGAGGTGCAGCGATCCTTTCTGCATTCGGTGGCGGGATGGGCCGCAGCGTGCCTGGAGGACCTGCCTGGCAGGCTGCCCGTCCGTGGTTCGGCGGCCGGCTCTGAGCAGACGGTCCGAATGGGCAAGCTGACCTCGGCACTCGCCGAGGCCCTGACCTCTCAGGAAGTCGTACAGGCCGTCGCGGCGCACGTCCTGCCGCCATTTGGTGCCGACGGACTCATATTCTGGGTCTTCGAAGGCGGCCGACAGCGTGTGGTCGGCTCCGCCGGATACACCCAGGAATTCCTCAGTCTGCTCGACGGGATCCCGATAGCCGACTACCCCGTGGCCACCGACGTGCTGGGATCGCGTGCTCCCCGGTTCATCGAATCAGCCGCAGAGTACTGCCAGCGCTATCCAGCGCTGAAGCATATTCCGTCACCGGCCCAGAAGAACGCGTGGGTGTTCCTGCCCATGATCGCCTCCGGGCACTCCATCGGCATGTGTTTGGTGTCTTTCGCCCAGCCGCGTTCCTTCAGCGACGAGGAGCGCACGCTGCTGACCGCGGTGAGCGGTCTGGCGGGCCAGTCGCTGGAGCGGGCCCGGTTGTACGACGTGGAGCACGCCCGGGCACAGGAGCTGCAGCGTGGCTTGCTTCCCCGGACGCTGCCCTGCCTGCCTGCTGCCTGCGCAGCCGCACGCTACCTGCCCGCGGGCCGGGGCGAGCACGTCGGTGGCGACTGGTACGACGTGATCCCGCTGTCCGCGGACAGAGTCGCCATGGTGATCGGCGACGTGATGGGACACGGCATTCCCCAAGCGGCCACCATGGGCCAGCTGCGTACCGCGGTGCGTACCCTCGCCGACCTGGACATACCCCCTGCCGAGCTACTCAGCCACCTCAATGACCTGGTCAGCGACCTGGGCGAGGACTGCTACGCCACCTGCCTGTACGCCGTCTTCGACCCGATCACCCGGATGTGCTCGTTCTCCCTGGCCGGTCATCTCCCGCCGGTCATCGTCCATCCCGATGGCACCGTCCACAGGCCCGACCTGGCTGCCGACCCGCCGCTCGGGGCCGCCGAGCCACCGTTCGAAACGCACCAACTGCTTCTGCCCGAGGAGAGCCTGCTGGTCCTGTGCACCGACGGGCTCGTCGAATCCGCCACCCAGGACGTCGACCAAGGACTGGCCCGACTGCAACAGATCCTCGCCCAGAATGCGATGCCCACCTTCACGGTGCGAGACGAGGCCGACGACGTCCAACACCTCGACGACCTGTGCGACACGGTGGTCTCGGCCCTGCTGCCCGACCACGGCCAGACGAACGACGACGCAGCGCTGCTGATCGCCCACACACGGGCCGTCGACGCCGGTGATGTCGCCTCCTGCATCCTCCCGGACGATCCCCGCGCGGCCGGACAGGCCCGCGAATTCGTCCGCCAGCAACTGGCCGCCTGGGGACTGGACGATCTCGCGATCACCACCGAGCTGCTGGCCAGCGAGCTGATCGGCAACGTGATCCGGCACGCCAAGGGCCCCATCCGGCTGCGCCTGCTGCGCAGCCGCTCCCTGACCTGCGAGGTCTATGACGGCAGCCTCAGCACCCCGCGCATCCGCCACGCCGCCTACACCGATGAGGGCGGCCGCGGCCTGCAACTCGTCGCGGCCCTTTCCAGACGCTGGGGCGCCCGCTACCTCCGCGACGGCAAGTGCATCTGGACCGAGCAGGACATCCCCGTCCCCCCGGCGGTATGAACGGCCTTCGGAGGGAACCGCTGTGGTCCAACTGGCGCCGCCCACCGTCAGCGTCGCTCTGGCCGCCGTGCGCGAGGACTGGTGTCCCGTCTGCAAGGCGCACACGCGCCTGACCGGTGACCCCCGGCCGCATCGACTCCGCGTTTGCCCTCGCCACCCCGCCGTCCACGACGGATGCGGCTGCGGTCCGGGCGCGTCGTCGAGCGCACCCGCGCCTTCCGTTGCACCTACACCTCGACAACACCGCCCGGTATCGTCCGCGACTCGACACCCTGCTGCACGACACCTAGTGAGCTGAGGCCGGTCAGGGGCCGCCCGGAAGGTGTGGGCGTCGATCAGCCCTACGCGTGTGCCTGCGGCTCAGCTGAAATCGGGCCCGCTGGTGCGCGTGCGCTTGATCTCGTAGAAACCCGGCGTGGAGGCGACGGCGAGCACGCCGTCCCAGAGCCGGGCGGCGTCCTCACCCTTGGGGGCTGGGGTCACGACGGGGCCGAAGAAGGCGATGGGGTCGCTGCCCGTGTCCGGACCGGGGACGCTGATGATCGGGCTGCCGACGTCCTGGCCGACCAGGGTGATTCCTCTGCGGTGGGACGCCCGCAGCTCGTCGTCGTAACGGTCCGTGGCACCGATGTCGGCCAGATCCACCGGCAGTCCGGTCTCCCGCAGGGCGGCTTCCAGCGTGGCCCGGTCCTTGGGCTGCTGCTGCAGGTGATAGCGGGTGCCGAGGGCGGTGTAAAGGGGTTCGAGTACCTCGGGCCCGTGTATGAGGGCGGCGGCAGTCAGGACGCGTACCGGCGCCCAAGCTTCGCCCATCAGCACGCGGATGCGCTCAGGCAGTTCATCCAGCCGGTTCTCGTTCAGGACGGACAGGCTCATGACGTGCCAGGACACCTCGACGGGCCGGGTCCTGGCGACTTCCAGCATCCAGCGGGAGGTGAGCCAGGTCCACGGGCACACGGGGTCGAACCAGAAGCCGACGGGTGCAGGGGAGGTAGGGGAGGTGGATGCGGACACGGGTAACTCCAATTGCCGGTGCGGTTCGTGTCGTTGTGGCCCAGGGCCGGCCGGCGAGGGCCGGCGGGTCGGAGGCGGTCAGTCGTCGGTGGGGAAGTCAGTGGAGGCCGACAGCTCGGACCATGCGGCCAGATCGTCGGCCAACTGCCGCTGCCCCTGCTCGACCAGGCGCACGGCGTCGCTGCCGAGCACGAGATGGACGGGTGGCTTGTCGCTGTCGAGGGCCTGGAGGAGGGCCTTCGCGGCGCGTGCGGGGTCGCCGGCCTGCTTGCCGTCCTTCGTCTGCCGGGTGGCCCGGATCGGGCCGAACACGGCGTCGTAGTCCGGCACGGTGCGCGGAACGCGGACCATCGAGCGGCCGGCCCAGTCCGTACGGAATGAGCCGAGCGCCAGGGAGGTCACATGGATGCCGAAGCCGGCGACTTCCTGAGCCAGCGAAGCGGCGATGCCTTCCATGGCGAACTTGCTGGCGCCGTAGAAGGCCACTCCAGGCAGCGCCGTCAGCCCCGCCATGGACGACACTGTGACGATGCGGCCGCTGCGCCGTCGCCGCATATGGGGCAGCACGGCCTTGATGACGGCGACGCTGCCGAACACGTTGACGTCGAACTGCCGACGGAGGTCGTCCATGCCGGACTCCTCGACGGTGCCCTCCAAGCCGTACCCGGCGTTGCTGATCAGCGCATCGATGGGACCGACGGTCCGCTCGACGTCGTCCACCACCGCCGCGACGGCGTCATCGTCGGTCACGTCCAGCAACTTGGCGACGGCGCGCCCGGATGCCAGGGCCTCGAACGCGCCGATCTGCTCTGGATTGCGGACTGTGCCGACCACGAGGTCTCCGGCGGCCAGCGCTTCCTGGGCGAAGGCCCGCCCAAGGCCGCTGCTTACGCCGGTGATGAGGAATGTCCTACTCATGAGGTCTCCTACGGAACGTGCGCTAGTGGTGCGGCGCTGTCTTGGAAGCCTGGTCGTTGCCCCGCGTACCTGACCCGGTCGTCTAACGGGCCGCCCAGGCCTGCTCCAGTGCCCGGGTGTATGACTCGGCCGATTGGACGCCGCTGACCCCGTATTGCCGGTTGAGGACGAAGAAAGGTACGCCACGTGCGCCCAGTTCAGCGGCCAACCGCTCGTCGGCCCGCACTTCCGCGGCGTACGCGTCTGGATCGTCGAGTACTGCTCGTACCTCGGCTTCGTTCAGGCCTACCTCGACGGCCAAACCGACCAAAGTCTCCTTGTCGTACACCGAGCGTTTGTCCGCGAAGTTCACTTGGAAGGCGAGATCCATCAACTCGACCTGAAGGCTGCGGGCCTTGGCGAAATGAAGGAGACGGTGAACGTCGAAGGTGTTTCCGAAGAGACGTCCTCCGACGAGGTAGCCCAGCCCCAAGGATTGCGCCATGGCCGCAGCCTGCTCTTCTCTGGCGATCTGCTGTTCTCGGGTGCGCCCGTACTGTGCAGCGACCGCGTCGATGATCGGGACGGTGCCGTTCTCAGCCTCGGGGTTCAGCTCGAATGACCGGTGAACCACCTCGACCTGATCACGGTGCGCGAAGCCGGCGAGCCCTTGGGTGAAGCGCGCCCTGCCGATGTAGCACCACGGGCAGGCGATATCGGCCCAGATTTCGACACGCATATGTGGTATCTCCCTGTCTGTGAGGGCCGTACGCCCGAGGTTCGCGGTTCGGCCGCGAGGGTGCCCGGTCCGCTTGATCTCGATGCGTTGCTCCCGAGCCTCTTCGGCCTACTGGTAGCAATATAGTAGACCGGCCGTCTATTGCGCAGTGTGATCCCGGTTACGGCACCCATGAGTCCCCGCTGCGTCCCGTCGAACCGGGCGCGCAACGGGCACGGCTGGGCTGCGGCTCATGCCTGGGATCAAGTCGACGGATCCGGAAGCCGAGAGGGCGAGAGGACCTGTCCCACTGTGGCTGGACGCCGAGGATCTTCGTCGGCTTGCATCCCACTGCTGCTGCTCCGATGACACTCCGGAGGAAGATCGTGAGCGGTGTGGCCGCGTCCGCTTCCGGGCGTCGGCCGCGTTCCGCCGACGATGTGTTCTTGACGACGGTGGGTGCGAGGCAGAAGGTTCCAGGGAGAAGGAACGTTCTAGGGTGCACGCTTTCCAAGTGTGCTCGTGCCCATCGGCGGGCCGCACGGAGCCGTTCACCTGCGTTTGTGTGCGCTCGTTGGCCTGGATCTTGACCGGCGCTGGTACTCATCCGGACGGGGCGGTACCGGTGCGAATGAGATCAGAAGTGAGACCACGACCGAGGCCGGCCCGGACGTAGGCGGCACGCCCGTGGCCCCGGATCTCTGGGGCGCACTGATCTGTGCGCACTCGGCACTCTTCGAACTGGGTCCGGGAGGGCGAGGTTCGTGCGACCTTCTTCCGCACCCCGCCCCACCGTCTGAACCTCACCCCCCTCAGCCCCGAGGAGGCCGACACCCTCGCCGCTCACCTGGCCAGCCTCGGTCGCCCCCTCCCCGGCGTCAGCGCGGACCACGACACCGCCACCGCCGTCGCCGAGGCCTGGCAGCGGCACACGGGCGCAACGCCGACGCTCCATGAGCGGAAGCGCCTGTACCGCCTCGGTACGCTCACGCCACCGGAGGCGCTCCCGGAGGGCCGGGGTCGAGTCGCGGGCGAGCAGGACCGCGAGCAACTCACCCTCTGGAGACGCAAGTTCGCTGCCGTCATCGGAGAGCACGCCTCCACCGACGCCGACTCCTGGGCCGACACGCGCATCGCCTCTGGACGCGTCACGTTCTGGGAGACCCCGGACGGTACCCCCGTTTCCATGGCGGGCGTGACCCCGATGGTCGCCGGCCAGATCCGGGTAGCCCCCGTCTATACCCCAGCCCACCTGCGCGGCCGCGGTTATGCGGGCGCTGCGACGATCGAGGTGAGCCGAGCCGCGCTGGCCGCGGGCGCGGCGCACGTCCTGCTGTTCGCGGACCTGGCCACCCCGACCAGCAACGGCCTCTACCAGCGGCTCGGGTACCGCCCGGTCACCGATTTCGCGGTGTACGACTTCGAGTGCGCTCAGATGAGGCCCTGCTCAGCGAAGCAAGTCCTATGCGGGCCCCGTTAGTGGCTGCTTCTCTACCGGTCGTATGGTCGCCCGGGTCGAACAGAGCGCGGGTTCGGGGACGGATGCCGGGGCGGGCGGGTGATGCGGAGGGTGCTGCCGGTGTCGGCATGGGTTGGACTGCGGGGGCCGCCGACCTGAGAGCTACTGCGGGCCAGGACCGTCGTCCCAGGATCCCAGGGCTTCCCTCTCGCTCCGCTCGAGCCATTCGAGATACCAGGTGTGGAAGTTGTGGCGGTTTCCGTGCACATCGACGAACGGTATGTAGGGCGGGTTGGTCCCAACGTTCCGGTCGCGGAGTTCTCCGCGGTGCGGGCCGACGATGATGAGCCAACTGGTCATCCCGCATCCGTTGTCGCTGATGGGGATCGCGCCCCGATCACGCTGCTCGTGCCAGATGCGGTCTGCGGCGTCGCCGAAGACCTTGCGGTAGTCGTTCAGGTAGTCGTCGTCCTCGTCGCGGGTGGTGGGCTCGAACCCGGCAGTGCGAAGGGTCGCCAGTTGTCGGTCGGCCCATTCTTGCGTCTCCACGAAGGGCTCGCTCGGGTCCAGCGGAATGGGATCGCCGCCCTCCCAGACCCAGCCCCAATTCCCGTCGACCCGGCGCAACGACGTCAGCTCGAATTCGGGTCCGGGTCCGCCCGCGCCGACCTCCGCCAAGAAGGTGCGGTACTCCTCGGGGAGTTTGACTCCGTATTGGGCCTCGGCCTCGGCAATCTCTGCGGCAGTCAGGACCGGCTCGAAGACGGGGTGCTGTGGAGGCCCCCAGCCGCGTGCCCGACGCCGTGCCTCGACCACCGCGATTACACGTTCCCGGATCCCCGACCAGCCTGTCTGTGTGTCCACGGCTCCTCCTGTCAACGGCGAGTACGGACGTTAGTCCATGCCACCGACAACGGAGGTTCGCCCTTGGTGTCGCCGGAGTGGGTAACGGCGAAGGGGCAGCCGCGACACGGCTCCCGTCGTATTTGCTCTTGAGTGGTGTTCGCCGAACGGGAGTCTCGATCGGGTGATTACGACGACTGCCGGGCATGTGGACAGACACCTCTTGGTAGCTCGGTGGGTGTCTACGCCAACTCGAGTACCAGGAGGCTCGTTGTCGCACTTGTACGTCATTGCGGGGGTGAAGTCCACTTCGGCCACTCTCACGTGTGACTGTCTTGCGCACCGGTTCGGGAACGCCGCCGAGCACGGGGTGCGTGAGCGCGCCGGTATCCCACGGACATGTCGGACCAGGAGTGGGCCGCGGTCCTGCCACTGCTGCCGGTGCCGGGCTGGATGCGGGGCCGGGACAACGTCCAGCTGCCCATTCTTTCCGGCAGCGCCTCCGGCCGGTCCACCGTGCATCTCGACGCCGGCGTGATCACTCGCTGAACCGGCTGGCGCTCGGCTGCGGGATGGCCTGACATGCCGCCTTCCCGCAGCCGGGCCCGCGAGGATCTGGCGAGACAGGCGCGGTCTGTGCGCGCCACGCCGCGGCACCGCTGATGCGGACGCTCCGGGCCGAATCTAGAATGACCAAGGCGTAGAAAGTCCAGAATTAGGGAGATGTGCACCATGGCTAAACGAGGGAACAAGCGGCGCGGCCGTAAGAAGAAGAAGGCCAATCACGGCAAGCGTCCCAACGCTTGAGCCAACCTGAGCAGGACGGCCGAGAGGATCCATATCGTCGCCGCTCGGATTGAGGGCAAGGACTGGGATCCCGCAGCGGTGCGGGAGCACGGCAAGGAGCCGGACCGGACCAGGTCGGCTCTCGATGACTGGGCGCCTTCCCAGAGTAGGGCAGGGAACGTTCGAACCTGCGCGCACGGCTCCGTCCGTTCGAATATGGACCGACCCCCTCTGTTCTGCGTCTCCGCAGATCAGAGGGGGATTTCTCCCGTGTGGCGGCGCCAGGATTCCAACCTGGGAAGGTTGAGCCGACAGAGTTACAGACCGCACGGCGATCACGCAGTGACCTGGTCTTTCCCCTTCGTAGGGGCCCTACCGCCCCACAGGGACCCCATGGGCGCCCGCCCGGCGCGTTGCCGGAGGCCCCGTCACTCTGGCCGAGCACGAAGTACTGACGGCCCGCCCTTGGCGGGGCCGGCCTCGTTGGCGGGGCCGGGATCGCTGATGCCCGTAGGAAGAATCTCCCCCGGAGATCGCCAGTTGGGCGCGCTCCGATGAATCCACGCTGATCACGATCGGCCGCGGATGTGCCCAGCACGGCCTCGTCGCTCCGCACATGGCCGTCCCAGGTGCTGGATCGACGAGGTCAACGTCCCCCCGCCGTACTGCTGATGAGTGGGCCGCTCCACCCCCTGCTGAAGTGGCAGACGCTGGTTTGACGAAACCAGATGCGATGGTGATAGTGGCGTGCCGAATCAAACCCGGTGGTTCAGTGTGTGCATCAGGGGGAAAGCATGCAGGCCGAAGATCAAGAAGTCCGATCCGCGTGCGCCTCGGCGCATGCCCAGTTGCTGGCAGGCCAGTTTGCCCAGGCGCGGCGCACTGCCACGGAAGCCCTGAAGGCGGACGGGCCCAGCGCCCGTCTTTTTCTGGTGCTGGGACAGGCCCACGCGGCCGAGGACGACGATGATCACGACGACCAGGCCGAAGCCGCCTACCAGGAAGGCCTGCAGGCGTTCCCCCACGACCTCGATCTGCTCGCGGCCTACGCGGAGCTGTGTCTGCGCAGCGACTACCTGGACCGGCCGGCCAGGCACCGACGCGGCCCCGAACTCGCCGAACGGCTGCGTGAGCTGGCACCCGGTTCCCAACCTGCGCTGCGGATAGAGCAGATCGCGGCGGGCAAGGCAGTGAAAGACCCCAGGCCGCCTTCGCCTGTGCGGACCCAGACGCACGACGCGCGCCTGGTGCTCGCGGCCGTGAGTGATCCCGCCTCGGCCGCCGCGCGAGCCCGCGCCCACGCTCAGGGCCGGCCCGATGACAACCGCTTGGCGACGCTCGCCGAAACCCTCACCGCGTTCACCGGCCCTGGCCGCGCGCCACTGCGCTGGATGGTGCGCTTCCCTCAGCACACGCTCGTGGTCCGTGCGGCCCTGTGCATCGCGGTACTCCTGGCCGTACCCGCACTCCAGTGGAACAGCTGGGTGCGCATGTTGGTCATTGTCCTCATCGTCCCCGCAGCTCTACTTCAGGCTCTGCTGCGCCGGGCACGTCATCGTGCAGGCACCCGGCCGTCCGACGCTCAGGCCGAACAACCCGTTGGTGTCCCGGACTTTCCCGTACTGCCGCCGGTCCCCGCGCCCTCACGCCGCGAAACCACGACGGCAGGCTTCGTGCTCGCCGCAGTTCTGGCGGCGGTGGTGGGCTCAGGCATATGGGGCTATCAGCAGTACGCCGCCTACCCGCGTTACAGCGTCGCAGCACCGGACCGCCTCCGGGGTTACGAGCGGCTGGAGGACACGCCGGTCCAGCAGTTCATGGAAGGCACCATGAGCGAAACCATGGCGGGCAGCGGAGCCACGTCCTTCACCTACGTGTACGGAAAGAAGGAGGAGCAACAGCCCTCGATCATGGTGTTCGGCGCAGTCGGCGACTTTCACGACATGACTTCCGACGCGCTCGGATCCATCCAGGACAGCTTCCAGTTGGGCCTCAGCGCTACGGGGCTGACCACAGGCAAGACCTGGTTCGCCGACCCCGGCCGCCTCGGTGGCACCATACGGTGCCTGTCCTATCAAACGAACGACAACCAGCAGATCAACGCCTGCACCTGGGGAGACAAGGGCAGCTTCGGCACCGTTCTGTCGCCCGACTCGGGCCGGGGCCAAGAGGCTGCAGCGGACCTCACCCGATCAGTACGGGAGGCAGTTCTGCGCCAGGGGACCCCCGCCAACGCCGCCTGAGCGCCCCAGGATCCCTGCGCGGTCATATGGCGCAGCAAGGGCAACTGCACGAGCCCTGCGTGCGCAGACCTCCCAAAAAACGGACCTCAGCAGGCATGTCGATCTTGCAGGTCGACCACGTACGCGATCTGGCCAGGAGTGGGGCATCGCCCGCCTGCACAACCCCGTCCTCGCCGGGTAGCCGCGCATCTCGTGGTTGTTGACCGCACGCATCGACCTCAAGATCAGTTGCGGGACAAGCCTTGGACGACCCCTCAGGTGCGGGAGCGAGTCTTGTATGCGTCGTCGGACGCGTCCGGCAGGCGGGTAACGGCCATGAGGGCGGCATCGTCGTCCAGGCGTCCTTCGGTGTACCGGGTCAGATCGGCGATGAGAGCGTCCAGGATCACACCGGGGTCCGTTGGGAGGGGACGGGACAGGAATGGCACGGGATCGTAGAAGGTGCCGTGGCGGTCGCGTGCCTCCACCAGGCCGTCAGTGAACAGCACCAGGGTCGCGTCGTGCGGCAGGGTGTACCGATCGACCGGTACCCGGGTGCGGCCCAGGTCGCCCAGGCCCAGGGGCAGGGATGGGGCAGACGGCTCGAGCGGACTCACGCGGCCCTGGTGGACGAGGAGCGGCGCCGGGTGTCCCAGATTGATCATGTATATGGCGGAGCCGTCGTTGGGGACGTCGATGAGGACGGCGGTGGCAAAGGACTCAGTGCCCTCCTCCTCGGCATCGACCCTCTGCATGACCTCCTCCAGGCGGTCGACGACATCGGTCAAGCCGGGGATGTGAGCCACGGCCTCGTAGAAGGCGCCGAGCAGCCTGTTGACGGTTCGGACCGCGCCCAGTCCCTTCCCCCGCACGTCGGCAATCATCATCCGAACGCTGTCGGGTGTGGGGTGGATGGCGTAGAGGTCGCCACCGATGGCCGCCTCCTTCGCCGCGGCCCGGTACCGGGAGGCCACGTCCAGCGGCCCGACCCGCTCGGGCGGGATGGGGAGCACCGCCCGCTGGACAGCCTCGGCTACCTCGCGGGTGTCCTTCAACTGCTTCCGGTCTTTGGCCATGACCCGGTTGAGGATCGCGGCAAGAACGGTCAGGACTACGACGCTCGTGAACCGGACGGAGTATTCGGTAAGGGCAACGCCCTTCGTGTACGCCACGGCCATCCCGATCAGCTGTGTCACTACGCCGGTGGCGATTACGCCCGGCAACGAGTACACGGGGGCGGCCAGTACGGGAGCGGCCGCCAGCAGCGGAAACACGCTGAATCCTGACGGGGTCAGTACATCGACGACGACCGCGACGAGGAGCACCGCGGCAGGCAGGAGAGAAGGCCATCGACTCCAGCCGACCAGAGGTGTGCGGTCGCGTGTCATTACCCTGCTGTCCCTGGGCTCCTGGGCGGGTCGTCATCGAGTCCCAGTCTCCGACGCACCCCGACCCGCAGCGACTGGACCAACCTCGTGCGCGTCCACATCAGCGACATCAGCATCTGACTGAGACGCCATCCGCTTTCCGAACGTGATCGTTTGGCTCGGGCTGGGTGGGCATGAGCTCAACCCGGTGGCCCTTGTCCACGGCACCTTCTACGGCCCCCGGCCCGCCCCCGGGTTGACGAAACCCATAGGGGCACCACCCTTGTTCCTGCTGAGAATCAAGCCCTTCGTGTCTCGCCTTGAAGGCCACGGCCAGGGCGGCGCTGCGGGAGCCGGCCCCTCGGGTGACCTTGGTCCGCAGCCGGACGGTGGCGAACGTGGACTCGATCGGATTCGTGGTGCGCAAGTGGATCCAGTGCTCGCCCGGGGAGTCGAAGAACACAGGCAGCTCGGCTTCGTCGTCGGTGATCTTGCGCTACTCGCTTCGACTCTTCCAACTTGCGGTTGGCCTGGGTAGTGAGCACGGTGACTGCCAGGGCGGAGGTCAGCGAGATGCAGGCAACAAGGATGGAAACGCTCGCCAGCGGGTCAAGGAGCTTCATGGCATAGCCATACAGCTCTCCGTGTTCTTGTGTCCCATGATCGGGCAGACGTCTAGGGCTGGGTGCATCCTCTATCGCCGGCCTATCGCGATCAGGGCGCAGCAACGACAAAGAGCCGGACTCAGTGAGACTGGGTCCGGCTCTTCATTCGTGACATCCGCCCTGGTCAGCGCATGATCTGTGCTGGTTGTCGGCGAGTGCCCCGGCAAGATTCGAACCTGCGCACACGGCTCCGGAGTGAATGCGTGAATCATCCCGCATAGCCCTCTGAGCTGCGGCGGAGCTCGTCAGAGGGCGCCAGCGGCGCAGACTGTGTCGGAGGTGTGTCGAGCGCCCTCCTCACGAGGACGCGAATCGCCTCTGTTGCGCTCCCTGCCAGGATGGCCAGGACATTGTCAGTGCTTGAAGGAGTCCTTGGTGCTCTCTTTCGCGCCCCGCATCTTGCCCCGCGCTTCGAGGGCCGCACCCTTCGCTGCGAGGGTTTCTTTGTGTACTGCGTGGGCCACCTTTCGTACGGTTTTTCCTACAACTTGTTCGGCCTTTGCCTTGGCTTTCTCTCCGGTACTCATCTCAGTACCTCCGCGCTCACAGGCCGAGTGCCCTTGAGGCAGAGAAAAACCCTGAGCAGGCGGACACAAACTGCACCGCACGGTCGGCGGGCAGGTGGACGATGGTGCGTGCCCCGTTTCCACAACGTTTCGTACGCGTACTCGCCCCGCGTCTGCGGGGGCCCCTATCTCCTTCGTCAAGCGATCATGATGGTGGTGGGCATGAGGGATGAGGATCAGGGCCTGGGTCGTGAGAGCCGTCGGGGGTGGACGCCGCTGCACTTCGCGGCGGATGAGCAGGATGCCGCGGCTGTCGTCTCTCTCCTGGCGGCGGGTGTGGAGGTGGATGCACCCGATGGGCAGGGCAATGCGCCTTTGTTGCAGGCGGTGTTCACGTATCGAGGTGATGGCGCGGTGCTGTCCCTGCTGGTCAAGGCCGGTGCTGATCCGGACAGGGACAACCATCATGGTGTGAGCCCGCGGCGTCTTGCCGACCGGCGTATAGCTTCAGATGTCGCGACGCATCTCGGGGACCGTCCTTCCTCGTAGTCCAATTTCAGCAGGTCAGGCGGCCTTGGCGGGCTGGGTTTCGTAGAAGGTTCGGTCGCGGAGCATCGCGAAGAGGACGTCGGCCCGTCGTCGTGCGAGGCAGAGCAGGGCTTGGGTGTGGTGCTTGCCCTGGGCGATCTCCTTGTCGTAGTAGGTCCGGGATGCGGGGTCGGCCAGGGCAGCGAAGGCGGAGAGGAAGAAGGCCCGTTTGAGCTGCTTGTTTCCTCTTCGGGACGGTTGCTCGCCGCGGATCGATGAGCCCGAGCTCCGGGTTGCCGGGGCGAGTCCGGCGTAGGCGGCGAGGTGGCCGGCGGTCGGGAAGGCGCTGCCGTCGCCGACCTCGATGAGGATCCTGGCTCCGGTCCTGACGCCGATTCCCGGCATGGACGTCAGGACCTTCGAAAGAGGGTGGGCCTGATCAGCGCCCGTGCCGGACACAGACTTGAAGGTCTGGCCTCATCCCTATCAGGTCGATCGCGGGGGTCTGCCGACATCGACCGACTGGCCGGCGCCTCGGCTGATCGTCCACTGGGGCCCGACGTCGACCGCTGCGTTCGTGCTTGTTGGTGTCCGCCGCCGCACGCGCTATTGACACGGGATGCCTCGCCGTTCCACAGCACCAGTTTGGAAGACGCCGTATGCGGATTGTGGCTGACCTCCCAAACCCCTGACCTGGTCAGGAGCGCAACTGACGCCGCTGTTCCCCGTGAGTCCCTGGAAGATCCCGCCGGACCTGGGACGCTGATCACAATCTCTGCCGAGGTGATCCTTCGCCGCTGTGCCGCATTTGGATGGCCCCGGAAGGGCGCCTTCGTTCCGGACGCCGCGATTTCACCGCATGATCGCACCGATTGCGGGTAGCCAGGGATCCAGGAGAGGGGTTCCTGTGGCAAGGGGCGGCTCCATGGCTGAGATCCCAGCAGAGGTCTTCGAGACTGTGGCGAGGGATGCCCTCCACGAACTGGCCACGGCCCCCAATTGCAGGGCATTGGGGACTCTGGCTGGGTGTGATGTACTGATCCCGGCGGTGAGTGGTATCTGCTCCAGCAGTGGTCGCAGTGGGTTCGTGCGGTTTGTGCTTCCGGTGGTCGAATACGTGAATTCTGCCCCGGCAGTCATGGTGTTCACGTCCGAGGAGCGGCTGTATAGAGCCTTCCCCCATGTGCCCTGCTACCGGCCGGTCACGTTGCGGCAGTTGGCCGCGCATTGGCCGACCGACAAAGTCGTTCTGGTCATCGATGCCGGGCACGAGGACTCACTGACACTGTCCGCACACGAGGCACAGTGGTTTTTCGCGCGCTGTCTCGTTTGACGCGTAGCCGTGCCCTCGGAGCGAGGTCGGCGGAGTTTCAATGGGCGAGTCAAGCGCCGCCAGGTGCGATCACGGCCCAGGGGCGGAGCCGCCGGCCTGCAGCCTCATCCTCGAAAACCGTTGGGTCGGCTGCTGTCTGTTCCAGTACGACGATCGCTATGGGTTGGGTGGCGAACGTGATGGTGTCGGTCGACATGGCCGACAACGCGAATGCGGAGGCGTTGAGCGAGTGGCTGCGGACGGAAGCCCCGCGGTTCGCAGCCGGAGGCTCGCGGGGTGGGGTTCCTGAGGTGGCTCACCAGTTGGAGAACAACCAGTGGGGCGGATGGAAGATGCCCGAGTGCGCGGTATGGGCGGGTGCCTTGTGCCATGCTGACCTCGATGCCCTCCGGCAGCGGTTCTTCGAGACGCCATGGCGTGAACCGTTCGCGCCGCTGAAGCCGAACGAAGAGGCGAGGACTTCTACCAGGAGTGACGAGCCAGGCCGGTGGAGTCTTAAGGACGGGGTCAAGCTGCTGTGGCGGTAGGTGTCCTTGTCGGCGGGGTGGCGTGAAGGGGCGGTTGTCGCGGAGGAGGGCCCAGAGGACATCGACACGGCGGCAGGGCTGTGTTTGTGGCCTTCGGCTCGCTTCTTGAGGTAGTAGGTGCGGTTGGGGCCGTCGCGGATGATGCTGGTGTGGGCGGAGGGGTAGAAGACTCGTCGCAGGCAGCGTCTGTAGCGCTGGCGTCGGTGCAGGTTGCCGGTGCGGCGTCCGGAGTCCTTGGCCACCGGCATTGATCCGGCGGCTGAGGCGAGGTGGTCGGCGTCCGCGCGGGCGGCCAGGTCGTCCGCGGCGACGGGAAACTCCGCTCCCAGGATCGGGCCCATGCCGGGCATCGACTCGATGGCGGCGGCCTGCGGATGGGTGCGGACGGCATCGCTGAACTGCCGGTCGAGCTGCTTGAGCCGCTCGTCCGGGGCCAGCACCTGTCGGGCGAGGCTGGCGGTGATGCCCGCGGCGGTGTCCTGGCCAGGCAGTTGGGTGTGCTGGGCATACGTGGCCGTACTGGGGTGATGGCGACCTTTTCGGGGTGCCGTCCCCCCGCTGCGAGCCAGCGCGTCAAGCGGGCTTTCCCGCAGCGGCGCAGGGCGGCAGGGACGACCTTTGTCGCACCCTAGTTCGTGGCTTTTACCGTGCGGACGACCTCACCGTTGAACAGGCTACGCAGGGGCTCCAGGCTACCTGCTGTCGGGACGGCCCGACTCGTATTGTCGGCCACGCGCCATGCGGTGGGTTCATCCCGCTGATACACCGCAGGGCTACGAGTAGGGCTGGCCCCTTCCGAGCACACTTACTAGAAATGCGAGTTCGCCCGTGATCTGGGAAGGGGGCGTTCGTGAGGATCGGGTCCGTGAAGCGACCTGAACGTGTTGCTGTCATCGGAGTGGGCATCCTCGGAGCCAGCGTGGGCTGGAACCTGTCCCGGCACGGTGCCAAGGTGGTCTTCATCGACGCCGGCCAGCCGGGCGAAGGCGTCACCAACTGGTCTTTCTCGTGGGTGAACGCCAGCAACAAGACCGCGCGCAAGTCCTACTTCGACCTGAACGTCGCGGGCATGGCAGCACACCGTGAGCTTGCCGGCGCCATCGGGCCAGACTCTTGGTGGCACCCCAGCGGTCATCTGCGCTGGGCAGACGATCCCGTAGCGGAGGCGAAGCTCCTGGAAACAGCCGGACTGCTGGCAAGCTGGGACTACCGGGTCGAGGTGTGCACGGGGGCCGAGGTGCGCCGCAGCCTCGAACCTGCTCTCATGATGCCCGACAAGATTCCAGTCATGTTCTACCCCGACGAAGCCTGGGTGCACGGACGTCATCTCGTCGGGCGCCTGGTCGGCCAGGCTGTTGCATCCGGCGCCGAGCACCGGTGCGGCACCGCGGTCTGTGACATCGGCACCGGTGCCGATGGAAGCATCCGAACAGTTGCTCTATCCGATGGGAGCTGTCTCGACGTCGACATCGTTGTGAACGCGGCGGGCCCCAGCGCCTCCCACGTCGCCGGGCTCATCGCGCGGCACTTGCCGATGCGCCGGGAACCCGGCGTCGTCGCCCGGCTCGGGTGTGCTCAGGTCCCGGTTCGCCGGCCCATGCACGCGCCTCACATCGAGATCCGTCCTGACGGGGACGCTTCGGCGGTCCTCCACAGTCGCGAGATCGACGCACTCATCGACACAGGCGAAGATCCAGTGGAACTCGCACGGCTGCTCCACGAATCGGCGCGGCACGTCGTTCCCGAGCTCGGCAACTCCCGCATCGCACAGACACGGGTAGTCAACCGGCCCGTCCCAGCCGACGGATACCCCACGGTGGGGGCAGTGCCGTGTGTGCCGGGCTACTACGAAGCCGTTTCCCACAGCGGCATCACGCTCGGGCCGGTGATCGGCCGGCTGCTTGCTTTGGAGATCCTCAGTGGGAAGAAGGATGAGATGCTTGCGGACTTCCGCCCGGAGCGGTTCTCCCCGTGACAGCTCTGCTGCCGCTGCACCCGACTCAGCGACAGGCACGGCTTCACCGTCGTTGCCTGAACCCCGAAAGACAACCCGACAATGTCTTGGATCAAGCTGCCCGAGGTGCAGCCCCTCGTGTGGACCGCGAGAACGTACTGACCGGACCGAATCTGACCGCGGCAAGCTGGGATCCAAGGTCCATCTGATCACGGACCGGAACGGACTCCCGCTGTCGCTGGGCATCTTCAGCACCAACGTGCACGACGATCAGGGCCTTGAGCCGCTCGTGCGCGGTATCCCGCCCATTCGTTCCCGTCACGGACCCGGTCGTCGCCGTCCGGCGAAGCCGCACGCCGACAAGGGCTACGACTACCCACCTGCGCCGATGGCTCCGGAAGTGCGGTATCCGCCACCGCATCGCCCGCACAGGGATCGAGCCCTCACAGCGACTCGGCCGCCACCGATGGGTTGTTGAGAGGACCGTGTCCTGGCTCGCCGGCTGCCACCGGCTCCACCGCCGCAACGAACGCAAGGCAGAGCACTTCCTCGCCTTCGTCGGTATAGCCGCAGCCCTCATATGCTCACGGCCGGCTCGTCCGTGTGGACGGGCAGGACCACTCAGTGTGAGGCTCCAACACTGCTGGCCCAGACACGCAAGGGCGTGATCTCCGGCTTGGTCTCCGTCTGCTCCAAGTGGCCTTCCACGTCGTCCAGGTCCGACCAGGCGACGATGCCCGGCTTGCTGTCGGCCAGGAACGCCTCGACGACCGGACCAAGGTCGTCGGAAACCACATAGGTGCTGCTGAACGGCAACGCATCCTGTCGGCGGCGGCTGAATCGTGACCCTCTTTGGGCGGTTGAGTTCTGACCCATGTCTTGAGTTGGTCTTGTCAGTCGTTGCCGTTGCTGGTCGGGATGCGGCCGAGTTCCCGGCCCCGCATCCGGTAGGACTCGCCCTTGAGGGAGTAGACCTCGGCATGGTGGACGAGGCGGTCGATCATCGCGGCGGCGACGGTCTCGTCGCCGAAGGTCTCTCCCCAGCGTCCGAAGGGCTTGTTCGAGGTGACGATCACGCTGGCTCTCTCGTATCGGTTCGAGACGAGTTGGAAGAACAGGTTCGCGGCCTCGGCTTCGAAGGGGATATACCCCACTTCGTCGATCACGATCAGTGGGTAGCGGCCGAGCTTGACCAGCTCGTCCTGGAGTCGGTCGTTCTGGTGGGCGGCGGCCAGGCGGTCGACCCACTGGGCGGCGGTGGCGAACGCGACGCGGTGGCCGGCCTGGCAGGCCCGGACGGCGAGGCCGGTCGCGACGTGCGTCTTGCCGGTGCCCGGCGGGCCGAGGAAAACGGCGTTCTCCTTGGCCGCTATGAAGTCCAGTGTTCCTAGATGGGCGAGGTGTTG
>NZ_JBEYXD010000101.1:0-26596 GCF_040644975.1 Streptomyces sp. NPDC046900
CACCTGTTGGGTGCCCCTTGCTCTGCGGCGTTCTCGATCTCAGCAATCAGATCATCGCAGGCCGGGGGCACCCTTCTGCTATCGGAGCGTCAGTTCAGATTCCCAGCTGAGCACATGAGGTTGGTGGTCCACGTGGAAGTGGTCCACCACGACGGTGGCGTGCGGCAGACCGGTGCGGACGGCGGCGCGATAGGTGGTCGACATGTCGATGGCCACGTACTCGATGCTCTTTCTCCAGGTCCGCGGGGTGGTAGCGAGCCAGGCCAGTACGTCTGCGGCGGTGCGGCCCTCGACCTGGCCCCGCAGCCCGCCGGTATCGAGCGCGTCGACGAAGCCGGTGTGCCACCGCTCCCGGACCAGGTGCCACATGCCGGTGGCGGGGTCCTGGTCCCAGCGTGGCCGTCCGCGCCGGGTCTCGTCGATGCCCAGCACCTGCACCTCGGGCAGCGGTTCCTCGGTGACCTCGCGGGCGGCGGTTCGGAAGGCGTCCATCACCGTCGGCCAGGACAGGTGCAGGTCTCGGGTGGTCTGAATGACGGTGGACCCGGCGTCGCGTATCCGGCGCCCGGCGGCACTGCGCAGCCGTGCGGTGATCCGCGCGCCGGCCGGTATCTGTGGGACCTGCGCGGTGCACGATTTCCTCGGGCACTGCGGCTCGCGGCAGTACCAGCGGTGCTTGTGCCAGCGAAACTCCAACCCGTGTTCCCCGTACGGGAGATCACGGGGCTGGGTGATGGCTGAGCCCTTCACCCGGGAGGCGACCACCCCGCAGGCCGGACACACCCGGGCCCGCTCATTGGCCGTGGCCAGGTGGATCCGCCGGGTTCCGTCCTTCAGTTGCTCGACCGAAACGACGGCCAGGCCGTTCAGATCGAGCAGCAACGTCGCAAAGTTGTCCAAGCCCATGGTTCCTGGTGATCAAGCTGCGTAGAGAACAGGAATGATCAGCTATGGCCACGGGCGTTCTGCAACCAGGGGGCAACGCCTGAGCAAGAACCAGGGCTTGAGGAACGTCCGTGCCGGATCGTGCGCTACATCCACATCGGCCCAGGTGAGCGGCTGACAGGACGTCGGTGGTCGTTGGAAAACCGTCATATTCCCGCGAGCCGCACGCTCCCGCGGGCCACCGACTGTCAGACGGGTGGCCAGTTTCGCAGCGCCGCGTCGGCTACCTGCTGGAGTTCGGAGCGGGTGGCGCCGCCGGCGGCCTGGACGGCGATGCCGTTCGACACGGTCATGACGTATCGGGCGAGCAGTTCCGGGTCCGCACCTGGGGGCAGATCACCCTCGTCGACGGCCCGCTGGAACCGGTGGCGGAGGCGAGCACGGCCGTCGTCGCGCCAGGCGATCAGGGCGTCCTGGGCGACCCGTCCGGAGACGCCGGCGGCCAGCGAGCCCTGCACGCCGAGGCATCCGGCGGGGCAGCCGGGGCGGGTGGTCGTGCTGACCGAGCCGACGAGGAACGCCATGGCCACCTCCCGGGCGCTCGGCTTCTCCAGCGCGCGGGCCGCATAGGCGGCGGGCCCTTCGGTGTAGCGCTCCAGAGCCTTGCGGAACAGCTCCTCCTTGTTGCCGAAGGCCGCGTACATGCTCTTGCGGGTGATGCCCATGGCGCTGGTCAGGTCGTTCAGGCTGGCGCCTTCATAGCCCTGCTCCCAGAAGACCATCATCGCCCGCTCCAGGGCATCGTCGGCGTCGAAGCTTCTCGGCCGACCGATCGGCGCTTTCCGGGTGATCTCCACGGCTCCATCCTACCGCCTCGATACCGATCGGTGCAGAAATGCTACAGTCTCGTTCTGCACCGATCGGTATCTAAATTTCGGGAGTTCAGGCAATGGGACAGCTGGAAGGCAAGACCGCCGTCGTCACCGGCGGCAGCACCGGAATCGGCCTGGCCACCGCCGCGCGGCTGGCGTCCGATGGTGCCCATGTGTTCATCACCGGCCGGCGCAAGGACGCGCTCGACAGGGCCGTCGAGTCGATCGGTCCCGCGGTCACCGCGGTGCCGGGCGACATATCGAAGCCGACCGACCTGGACCGGCTGTACGACGCGATCCGTGACCGCGGCCGTGGCATGGACGTGCTCTTCGCCAACGCGGGCATGGGCGCACTCGCACCGCTGGCGCAGGTCACCGAGGAACAGTTCGATCAGATCTTCGGCGTCAACGTCCGGGGCACACTGCTCACCGTGCAGAAGGCGCTGCCGCTGCTCAACGACGGCGCCTCGGTGATCTTTAACGACTCCATCCGCGCCGACGACGGCCGGGAGGCCTTCGGCCTGTACGCGGCGTCGAAGGCCGCGATCCGGTCCCTCGCCCGGACCTGGGCCAACGAGCTGAAGGGCAGGGGCATCCGCGGCAACACGGTCGCGCCGGGCGCGATCGACACTCCCGGAGTCGACATCGCCATCGGCGAGGAGAACGCAGCCGCCGTCAAGGCGGAACTCGCCGCGGGAGTTCCGATCGGCCGGAGGGGACGCCCGGAGGAGGTCGCCGCCGCCGTCGCCTTCCTCGCCTCCAGGGACAGCAGCTTCATGCTCGGCACCACCCTGCACGTCAACGGCGGCGAGAACCAGTTCTGACCCGCCACGCGGAGTCCCGACCGGCCGCAGGCAGCAAAGCGCCAATCAGCCGGGAGAACGCTTGACGCACGATTTGACACGGATGTTCCTCAGCCCCCGAACCTCACGCGGAGTGACAGAAAGTCAGGCACTCAGCGCTACCGCACCGCTCAACTTCGAAGACCCAGAAAACCCCGAAGTTCGAGTACACACAGCGGCTTCGGCTTCCAGGACGGCAGGCTTACCCGGTGCAGGGATCGAGCGTTCTCAGCTGTTGGGCGTGATGAGCGAGAACGGGGGTCGGCGAAACTCAACGACGATCACCGCCATGATCAGCATGCCTGCGAAGTAGCCCTGGAGGACAGACGGGCGGTCACCTCCCCGGTCGAGGAGCTGTCCGACTTCGCCGAGGAGCACCAGGAGTGGCTGCGGATCTTCCAGATGCCGTACTGTGCACCGGAGTCGAGCCCGGCCGAGGGTATCTGGTCACTGCTGAAGCGACACTTGGCCGACTTCGCCGCCGCGAACTTGCTCCACCTCACCCGCGTGAGCAAGCGCAAGTTCAAGAAGATCCAGTGCTGGACCTACTTGCTCGCCGACTGCCGCCGGCCCGCCGGCCTGACCTTCGACCTCAACGAGACCAGGCCGCCGGACTCCACGAGTTCAACCTGAGTACCTGAGCGGACTGTTCTCGATCCCGGCAGGCGCTTCCCTGAATTGAGAGACATCCACCGCGGCTACGCAGAACCAACACGAGGAGACACATGCTCCGCTGAGGCCACTGTGTGCAACGCACTCCATGCAGCGCTCGCTGACTTTCACTGAGCTTGGGCCCGGGGTGTCGTAGCTGCCGATCAATGGCCCGACCGCGAGGTGAAGCGTCGAGCGCCGGGTGGCGCAGTGGGGGAGCGGTGCCGGGATCTATGATGGCAACATGGTGAGGGATTCCGGCCCGGCGTCGGCTGCTGTTGGCTCGAGCAGCCGCGAGGTCATCTTGAACGCGGCTCGCTCGCTCGTCGGCGAAAAGGGCTACGACGGCATGGCCATCTCGGACCTGTCCGCGCAGTCCGGGCTTCCGCCCAGCTCCATCTACTATCATTTCGGGAACAAGTTCGGCGTGCTGGCGGCACTGCTCGAACGCACCTTCGAGGAACTGCATGCTTTGTTCCCGAATCCGTCCTCGTTCGACGACCTGGCGCCGATTGAACGTCTCGAAGCGTGGTTCTCCACGGTGTGCGATTGCCTTGACCGGCGGCCTGACTACCTTCGCCTCTTGGTCGCGATGAGTGTCGGCCCGCACAAGGACGCTGAGGCGGTTCAGCGGATCGTGCGTCGCGTCCGTGACTATGCCTACGCATCCTGGGTGGAAGCGCTCACTCCGATCTTCGCGCCGAACGGCGGCAAAGACGACAAAGCTCTCGTCGAGGAGTTGGCGGTCCTCGGGCGAGCTTTGACGGACGGCTTGTCGGTCACGAACAGCTTCGACAACATTACCTACAGCTCGCACGTTGCCGCGTTCGTTTCCCTGATCCGTGGTCTGGCGGCTCAGCGTGGCGGCGTAGCGAAGTGAAAGCGGTCAAGGGCGGCCGCAGCCGCTGAAAACCGTCGCATCTCGCATATAACGCGCAATAGGTCGGGGAAGATGCGGAGCAGGCTTGCGACGGAGCTTCCCCTTGCTTTCGGACACCTGGCGTGTGAAGCCCCGGGTTTCGCGGACGGTGGGTTACTGAGGTTGAACTCGTGATGTCCGTTCTGCGTCTCAGACGGGCTTGAGGTCAGACCGGTCTCGGCGAAGCAGCCGTCGATGAGATGGCTGCGGTACTGGATGTGCCGTAGGCCGCTCCGGACGGCCTGGATGAGGTGTTCGGGGGTGGTGAGCCGTCTGCGGACGTCCGTACAGTTCCAGTGATGCCACTCTTGCGGCAGCGTGATGACTCGCCGTCAGGCGAGGTTGTCCAGGTTACTGAAGACGCTTTGCGACGGCATGCCGGAAGTAGTTGGCCCATCCGTCGTGACATCCGCGGCGTCACCCGGCGCAAGCACCGCTCGTTGACCCGGCCGGACAATAAGGCGAAGCCAGGCCGGAGCCGGACTCCTCCCCTTTACGAACCCCGCGTAGAAGTCCCGACACCGTCCCGGCAGTTCAGCGCGGCATCGCGGGCGCGGTCGGCACTATGAGGGCAGCCCCGATCTCCACCGTCTTGAACGAACGTCCCTGGACCGCGACGTGATGGCGGGACCAACACCGTGCAATCTGCGTCCATGCGGCCCTGCCCCAACCGTGAATCGCCTGGCTCTCGCGCCCCTGTCGCAAGTTCCGGCTCATCCGGATCAGGCCACTGCGGATCGTCAACTGTGGAATCCGCCGGTAGCGGGACCAGTCCGGACTCTGTCCTGTCGTGACTGTAGCCAACCCGCCCTCGAAGTCGTAGAGTGAACGCTACATACACACGACGGCGGGTCTCGCGTCCGTCGCGCTTACAGCGCTGGTTCCTCTTCCCGGAGCAGCCGGCCGCCGCGACAAGGCGAGACAGACCCCAAACGTCGAAGGTGTGGGGCGGAGCCTCCCTATCCGCACGCCCGGCCATCCAGACCGCAGGAGGTTCAGGTGAGCAGTTGTCTCATCGACGTGGGCCGTACCGCGCTGCTCGTCATCGATATGCAGAACGACTTCGTGGAGGAGGGTGTTGCGCTGGAGTTTCCGGAAGGGCGGCGAGTGATTCCCGCTGTCCAGACGGTGCTCGATGCCGCCCGTAGCCGTGAGCCTGCGGTCATCCACGCTGCGCATGTCCACCGTCCTCGCGGAGCGGACATGCGGATCCACCATGATTTGTACCTGACTGTGGCAGCCGGGGAGGCCCCGGTCGCCCCGGTCGACGACGAGCGCGGGGCGGAGATCCATCCGGGCTCGCGTCGCGTCCGGGCGAGCCGGTGATCAAGAAGCAGAGCTACAACTGCTTCTACGCCACGGACCTGGAATCACCCTGCGTGGGCTCGGTGTGGAAACGCTGGTCCTCGCCGGAATGACGACTGAGTGCTGCGTTATCGGACCTGCCGCGGCGTCTTGGGACGTGGTTTCCGCTCCGTGGCGATCTCGGACACTTGCACGTCCTGTGACCACTCGGACTTTGGGGGCCGGCCTTATGCCCGCCGCAGAGATGTGCCTGGCCGCGTAGCGGGTGATGTCTCTGACCTCATCGCAGTTGGCCGGCGCCGACGCGCTCCTCTCTCGGCTGCCATGAGGACCGACCAGACGTACGATCCACTTAGGAGGCTGTGTAGGTGTCGGCCACATCAGAGGATGCCGCCCTTGCAGGCGTGAGTCCTGCTCTCGTCCTGCTCCACGGAGGCGGACCAGGCGTCGACGCTGGGAGTAACTGGGAAAGCGTACGCTCCCGGTTTTCGGACGAGTTCCGCTGCCTGGCCCCAGATCTTCTCGGGTTCGGCACGCAGATCGCTGGATCCGCCGGGATCAAGGGGCCGCGGGCATGGGCGATGGCCCGAGCACGGCAAGTCTTGGACATCCTTGATCGCCACGGCTTGGAACGCGTGCACCTCGTCGGCAACTCGGCGGCCGGCGGAGCCGCGGCGCTGGCCCTCCTGTCCGTGGCGCCTGACCGGATCGAGCGTGCGGTCGTCATGGGGGGAGCGGGTACCGGGCCGCTGCCCCCGGCGATTCCCTTCTACGACGACCCGACCAAAAGCTCCATGCGGGCCGCCCTCAGCCGGCTGGTCGCCGACGAGAGTGTCCACGACGAACTCCTCGACGAACTCACCGATATCCGTATGCGACAAGCTCTGAGTCCTGGAGCGGAGTCGGCGTTCCGGTCGATGTTCGCCGATGTCACAGGCGGCCCCCCTCCCATTGATCTCACGAAGATCGTCAATCCGGTCCTCGCCCTGCACGGGGAGTGCGACCGCGTCTCGCCGGTCGAGGTCTCCGAGCGCCTCGTCGACGCCTTGCCCGACGCCCGTCTCGAGGCGGTGGCGGGGGCCGGGCATTGGATCCACGTCGACCGGCCGGATGAGTTCTGCAGCCTGGTAGGAGAGTTCCTAAGCGCATGACACACCCAATGAGCAGCAGCGAGAACCGAGTTGAGGTCTTGATTGTCGGCGCCGGCCCCGCAGGCCTGACCCTCGCCATCGACCTGGCTCGGCGCGGCGTGGCCTGTCACGTCGTGGAGGAGACCGAAAAAAGGGGCATCAATCCCCGCTGCAACACCACGTCCGCGCGCTCGATGGAAATCTTCCGGCGGCTTGGACTCGCGGACGACATCCGGCGGGCTGGGCTGCCCGAGGACTATCCCACGTCGATCCAGTACCGCACGACCTTGAGCGGTGAGGAGATCTTCCGCCTGGACCTGCCGGCGGCTCGCGACGTGCTGGACGGTGTCGGCAAGGGCGGCTGGCCCACGCCGGAGCCGCAGCACCGGATCTCACAACTGTTTCTCGAGCCCATCCTGGAGCAGAATGCGAGCACGGTTCCCGGGCTTACCCTCGAGCGTGGCACCCGGTTGGTCGAGTTCCGGCAGTACGACGACCACGTCGAAGCGGTCCTGGAGACCTCTGGAGCGCGTCGCACACTGCACTGCGCGTACGTGGTCGGCTGCGACGGCGCCCACAGCACCGTCCGACACCAGCTGGGCATCCGCTACGAGGGTGTCGACGCGATCCAGCAGTTCGTGTCGACCTTCCTCCGCTCACCCGAGCTAGGGCGGCTGGCAGCACGGGACCGGGCTTGGACGTATTGGACCTATGGCCGCCGGATCGCTTCGTTGATCGCGATCGACGGTGCCTCGCTGTGGCTCAACCATGTGGCCTTCGCCCCCGACCACGACACCGAGGGTGAGGATCCAGAGGAGCTCCTGCGGGAGGCGGTGGGAGGACCCGTCGAGCACGAGGTGCTCGGCGTGGTGCGCTGGACCGGACGCCGGCTCGTCGCTCAGCGCTACCGCGCGGGGCGGGTGTTCCTGGCCGGCGATGCCGCCCACATCTGGATTCCCGTCGGGGGATTCGGCATGAACGCGGGGATCCAGGACGCGGCGACGCTGAGCTGGATGCTGGCGGCGGTCCATCACGGCTGGGCGCCACCGTCGTTGCTCGACGCGTACGAACTGGAGCGCAAGCCGGTGGGGGAGCAGTTCGCCGGCGCGGTGGGGTCGGCGGCCCGCAGATCGTTCGCGGAATTCTCGCCGGACATCCACCTGCCGGGTCCGGACGGCGAGCGGGCTCGCGCGGAGTTTGCCAGTCGCCTCGCGGTCACGGAGCCGCACCGATATTCACCCGATGGCTTCAGCTTCGGCTACCACTACGCGGGCTCACCTCTGGTGGTCGGGGGCGAGGACCAGACTGCGATCACTATGGGCGACTACCTGGAACGAGCGCAGCCCGGTTTCCGGCTGCCGCACGTCTGGCTCGACGACGACCGGTCCGTGCTCGACGAGCTCGGCTCCGGCTTCACCCTGCTGCGGACGGACCCAGGCGTCAGCGTGACGCCCTGGACCTCGGCGGCTCGTGAACTCGGGATTCCCCTGGCCGTGGTCGACCTGCCTGGACGCTGGCCTGACCGCTACCCCACGGAGCTGCTGCTCGTGCGTCCTGACCAGCACGTCGCCTGGATGGGCGGGGCGGATGCTCATCCGGAGGAGCTCCTGCACACAGTCACCGGGCGCGTTGCCGTCCACCAGCGGTAGAGATCACCAGGAGAAGGTACATGTCATACGCATTGGGCATCGACGTGGGCGGCACGTTCACCGACGCCGTCGCCTCGGACGGTGCGGGGCGGATGGTATCGGCCAAGACGCCGACGACGCCGCCGAATCGCGAGGTCGGCGTCATGCGCGCGATCGAGGACATCGCGAGCGAGCTGGGTATCGGCATCGGTGAACTGCTCACGCAGACCGACTACATCGCCCATGGCACGACCGCGTCGATCAACGCTCTCGTCCAGGGCCAGGTGGCCGATGTGGGACTCATCGCCACCAAGGGCCACCGGGACGCGATTTACATCATGAATGCCGAGGGCCGCACTCTTGGCCGGTCGGCCCACGAGATCCAGGACACGCTTCGGCAGCGCAAACCCGCGCCGCTGATCCCGAAGTACCGGGCGCTCGAGGTGACCGAGCGGATCGACCACGCCGGGAAGGTACTGGTCCCTCTGGACGAGGACGAGGTCCGCAGCGTCGCACGCTCCCTTGTGGACCAGGGTGTCGAGGCGATCGCGGTCTGCCTGCTGTGGTCGTTCAAGAACGGGGCCCACGAGAAGCGCGTCCGAGAGCTGATCCACGAGATCGCCCCCGACATGTACGTCACACTCTCCTCCGAGGTCAGTCCGCGCATTCGCGAGTTCGCACGGACCTCCACGACGATCATGAATGCCCAGGTGGGCCCGCGGTTGCGGACTTACCTCCTGCCTTTGCAGAAGCAGTTGGAGGAGGGCGGGCTCAAAGGGCCTCTGCTGGTCATGCAGAGTGAGGGCGGGACCATCACCGCTGACCGGGCACCGGAGCACGCCATCACCACGGTCGGGTCCGTTCTGTCCGGCGGCGTCATCGGCGGGATGCGCCTGGCCGAGCAACTGGGGCACCGCAATGTCATCACCACCGACGTCGGCGGCACGACCTTCCTGTCCGGACTGATTGTCGACGGGGAGCCGGTCATGGCACCGGGCTCCATCGTGAACCAGTTCCCGATCAACGCGGCGACCATCCGCGTTCACACCATCGGTTCGGGCGGTGGGGCACTCGCCTTCGTGGACGCCGGCGGCAATCTGAGGCTGGGCCCGCAGAGCGCCGAGGCCGTCCCCGGCCCCGCCTGCTACGGCAACGGCGGCACCCGCCCCACGAACACCGACGCGAACCTGGTCCTCGGCATCCTCAGCCCGCATGGGCTGCTCGGCGGCAGGAAGCCGCTCAGGATGGATCTGGCACGCGAGGCGATCCGTGAACATGTGGCGGAGCCGCTCAGCCTCACCGTCGAGGAAGCCGCGATCGCGATTCACGAGGTGCAGAACGCGCAGGCGGGAGACCTCCTGCGCCGGGCCGTCGTGCAGGCCGGCTACGACCCCCGCGATTTCGTCGCCTACGCCTTCGGTGGTGCCGGCCCCGCCCACTGTGCCGGCTACTGCCAGGACCTGGGAGTGAGCGAAGTCGTCGTACCACTCGGGCCCGTCGCCTCCGCCTTCTCGGCCTACGGGCTCGCGGCCTCGGACATCGTCATGAGTGCCGAACTCTCCGACCCGTCCTCCTTCCCGGTCGATCACACAGTGCTGGAATCTCACTACGCCCGGCTGGAAGCCGATCTCCAGCGTGCACTCGACCGGCAGAAGGTGAAGTTCCACGACGTGACACTGCAGCGTGAGATCGACCTGCGCTACTCGATGCAGGTCACCGAGCTCTCGACGACCGTCCCGGACACGGAGTTCACCGAGCACACCGGTGCCGAGATCCTGGAGCGCTTCGAGGAGCAGTACGAGCGCATCAACGGCAGCGGCGCCGGCTACCGCGAGGCCGGCGTACAGGCGATCACCTATCGCGTGCGGGCCAAGGCCGGCCTCGGCTTTCCGGTCACGCTGCCCGTCGCTCCCGAGGCCGACAGCCCCGACCCGGGGGAGGCCCTGATCGGCGAGCGCCACGTCTGCCTCGACTCACAGATCGGCTACGTGCCCACCCCCGTCTACGACTATGCCCGGCTGCGGGCAGGCCATGAGCTTGTCGGTCCGGCGATCGTCGACGTCCCGACCACGGTGGTCGTGGTCCCCGCCGGGGTCACCGGCCGCGTCGACCATCTCGGCAACCTCGTGCTGCGCTACCAGTGAGGACAGCTTCCATGACATCCAAGATCCCCGGGGCGGACGAGTTCACCAGTCGCCCCCTGCCGCGCGAGGAACTGCTCCGGCAGATCTCGCCCACCCTTCCGCTGCACCAGATCGACGAAGGCACCGCCGACCGGGTCGACGCCCTGACCTACGAGGTGGTGCGGCACCGGCTGTGGGCCATCACCCAGGAGATGGGCGAGACGCTGCGGCGGATGTCGGGTTCGCACGTCGTCACCGAGTCCAACGACTTCAATTTCTCCATCTGTGACGAACTCGGCGAGCAGGTCCAGGTCGGCGCGTACAACGTGGGTCTCATCGGCTCGATGGATCTGGCCATCGTCTGGACGCTGCGTAACCGCAGTGACAACCCGGGCATCGAAGAGGGCGACATGTTCCTCTGCAACGACCCGTGGATCGGCGGCGGGCTGCACCAGAACGACGCCGCGATCCTGGCCCCGATCTTCCACGACGGCAAGCTGTTCGGCTGGACGACGGCCATCGCCCACCAGGTCGACCTCGGTGGGCAGCGGCCGGGCTCGTTCAGCCCGTCGGCCCAGGACGTGTTCGGTGAGGCGGTTCCCACTCCGCCGATGAAGGTGGTCCGGGGCGGGGTGCTGCAGCGCGACGTGGCCGACGCCTGGGTCCGCAGGTCACGGCTTCCACACCTGGTGGGTCTCGATCTCCGTGCCAAGATCGCCGCCAACAAGAACGCCGCCGAGCAGATCCTCCGGCTCATCACCAAGTACGGCGCCGACACCGTCAAGGCCGTGATGCGCCGGATGATGGACGACGCCGAACGACGGCTGCGGGCCAAGCTGAAGACCCTGCCTGACGGGACGTGGACCGCGGTCGGCTACCAGGAGCAGTCGCAGACCGGTGACCGCGATCTGCACGCCATCAAGGTCGCGATGACCAAGGAAGCCGACCGGCTCGTCTTCGACTTCCGCGGAACGGCCGGGCAGACAGGCATCATCAACTGCCCCTACCCGGGACTGCGGGCCGGGATCGTCTTCACCATGCTGCCCTTGCTGGCTGGGAACATCCCATGGGCGGCAGGCGGCCTCATGCGCTGCTTCGAGATCATCACCGACGAGGACACCATCACCAACGCGTCGTTCCCGGCGGCCGTAGGCAAGGGGCCCTTCGGACCGGCCTGGGGCTCTGGCAACCTCGTCGCCGAGGTCATCGCCAAGATGCTGGACGCCGAACCCGACCACCGCACCGATGTGCAGTCGATCTGCAACGGCACCACCGACCTGTGCGTGGTGTCCGGCGTCGATGTCCGCGGAGGCGGTCGCAAGGGCTTCGTGTCCCCCATCTTCGACGTCATGGCCGGCGGCTATGGAGCCCAGGTGCATCACGATGGCGTCGACACCGGAGGACGGCTCATCATCCCCTCCGCACGGGCACCTGACGTCGAGATGACCGAGTACCTCTACCCTCTGGTCGCCCTGTGGCGCCGGGAGCAGACCGACTCCGGCGGTCCGGGCCGGCAGCGGGGCGGCATGAGCGGCTCGGTCTGCTACGTGCAGCACCCGGACCAGACCGGAACGATGTCACTGGTCGTCTCGGGTACCGGCAAGGTCGCGAACCAGAACGTCGGCCTGGCCGGAGGGTACCCGGGCAACTCCCAGCTCGACCTGGTGGTGCGCGGTATCGACGTGCCCCAGCTCGCCGGTGCGACGGCGATTCCCGCCGACCTGGACGAACTCGGCGGCGACGTCGAGGTGCTGCCCTGCGAGGGGGAATCGAACCTCGGCTCCGGTGACGCTCTCTACCTGCACTGGCAGGCGGGAGGAGGATACGGCGACCCTCTGCTCCGCCCGGCCGAAAGTGTCCGCGAGGACGTGCTGCAGGTACGCGTGTCGGCAGACGCCGCCCGGGATGTCTACGGCGTCGTGCTTGGCGAGGACGGCCAAGTGGACGTGACCGCCACTGATGAGGTTCGCGATGAGCTGCGGCACCGCCGCGCTTCCGGTGTCGGACTGTCCGGCACCCGGCTCACGCCGATCGGTACGCACGACCTGAGCGAGGCACGCCGGCTCGACGACAATCTCGCCGTCCTTGAATCGTCCGATGGCGCGACGGTGGTGTGCGTCCACTGCAGCACCGAGATCGGGCCACTGGCCGAGGGCGCGTTCGTCGAGGGGTTGGCTCTCCGCGACTCGGCACCGACCGAAGCCGGCCCCCACATCTGGCACGACCCGTCGGAGTACGTCGACGCGGAGGTCGTCTTCCGGCAGTTGTTCTGTCCAGGCTGCCTGACAGCGGTCAACTCCCGTGTCGTGCCCGTCAACCACCCCCTTCCGGTCGACCACTACCGGGCTTGGGCATGAGACCATCCGCTGAAGGAGACAGAAGCTGGCCCCCAACCCCGTCGACCTCATGGTGATCGACGGCGCCGGCCACTACGAGATGTACGACGAACCCGCGTACGTCGACGCCGCCGTCGACCGGCTTGCCAGCTTCTACTCGAACAACCTGTAGATCACCCCACCCGGCGAACCTTCCCGGCCGCAGGGCCGACCAGACGGGACATCGCACGCCCTCCAAAATCCGGTCAGCCCGCCGGCGCGACAGCGTCTGCCCTGTCCGGCCCGGTGGCGAGGCGCACGGGAGCGCCGCTTCGAAAGCGGCAGCCCGTAACCGGGCTGCCGGAAAGAAGATGACGACGTCGGCGTCCGGTTGGGCCGATCGAACGGACGAGACGAGGCTGACGCCAAAGGCGCGGATCCCTTCTGCGTAGAGCACCCGGCCGGTCGTGCCGGGCGGCCGGGACCACCCTGGGACGGCCGGCTTTCGCATGTGCGGCGTCTCATAGGGCCCTCCCCAAATACAAGATAGAACGTTCGGTCTTGACAGATCGTCGCGCCCTTGCCAGTCTGTGGGGCAGAACGTTCGGTCTCGCGAGAGTGGCCATCGCTGCCCCGTGGCGCCACCTCACCGCGGCACACGCCGAACTGACTTCTCCTCAACGCATCCACCGAAAGGGATCATTGTGAGCACCGTTGCTGCGCCGTCCGACATCGCCGGGACGGCGTCTGTTTTGCGTCGGCTGTATTTCGTGCGGTTCGCGTTCGCCATCGTATGGGCTCTCGTAATGCTCACGATGGCGGACGAGATCACTCCGGTCGGGACTGTGCTACTGGTGCTGTATCCGCTGTTCGACGTGGGTGCGGCCGTCGTCGACGCGAGGTCGTCGCGCACTACCGGATCATCGCCGACCCTGCTCTATGTGAACATGGCGGTCAGCCTGGTCGCGGCCGTGGGTGTGGGTGTTGCCTGTGCGTCGGGAATTCCGGCGGTGCTGCGGGTGTGGGGGGCTTGGGCGATCGTGTCCGGGCTGGTCCAGCTCATCGTGGCTGTTCCCCGCCGCACGCTGGGGGGCCAGTGGCCGATGATCCTCAGCGGCGCCATCTCGGTCCTGGCCGGAGGCTCGTTCGTCGCGTCGGCCGGCGCGGACGACCCCGCGCTCAACAGCGCGATCGGCTACGCCGTCCCGGGCGGCATCTTCTTCCTCATCTCGGCCCTGCGCCTGGGCCGCGCCGCGAAGGAGGACTGACATGACTGACCACGCCACCGACGTGACCGCCCACACGTATGACGTTGTTGTGATCGGTGCGGGTCCGGTCGGGGAGAACGTCGCCGACGGGTCGTGCAGGGCGGGCTGAGAGTCGCCGTCGTCGAGCGGGAGCTGGTCGGTGGTGAGTGCTCCTACTGGGCGTGTATGCCGACCAAGGCACTGCTGCGCAGCACGGCCGCGCTGCGGGCGGCCCGGCAGGTGCCGGGAGCGCGTGAGGCGGTGACCGGGGACCTGGACGTCGCGGCCGTGCTGCGCCGGCGTGACTCCTTCTCCTCGCACTGGAAGGACGACGGGCAGGTTTCCTGGCTCGACTCCGTCGGGATCGCGCTGTATCGGGGTCAGGGACGGATCGCCTCCGACCGGGGTGTCGAGGTCACCGATGCGGACGGCACGGTGACGTCGCTGACCGCGCGGCACGCGATCGTGATCGCGACGGGCAGCGCCGCACTGCTGCCGGACATCCCCGGCCTGCGTGAGGCGACGCCGTGGACCAGCCGGGAGGCGGCCGCCGCGGCAGCGGTTCCCGGCCGGCTCGCCGTCATCGGCGGCGGCGTCGTGGCCTCCGAGATGGCGACCGCGTTCGCCGCCCTGGGATCTTCCGTGACCGTCCTGGCCCGTGACGGTGTCCTGCCACAGGCCGAACCCTTCGCCGGAGAACGGGTCACCGCGTCGCTGCGGGAAGCCGGAGTCTCGGTGCGCCTCGGCGTGGCGGCCGAAACCGTGAAGCGTGGCGGCGACGGTACGGTGCACATCACACTCACCGACGGTGAGCAGGTCCAAGCCGATGAGGTCCTCGTCGCGATCGGCCGCATGCCGAACACCCAGGACATCGGCCTCGGCACCGTCGGCCTGACGCCGGGCGCCTGGCTCCGGGTGGACGACACGCTGCGGGTGGTCGGAGACGACGACAAGCCACTGGGCGGCGGGTGGCTGTATGCCGCTGGTGACGTCAACCACCGCGTGCTGCTGACCCACCAGGGCAAGTACCAGGTCCGGGCCGTGGGCGACGTCATCGTCGCGCGCGCCAAGGGCCAGGCGGTCGACGACAGTCCGTGGGGCCGGCACGTGGCCACAGCTGACGAGCGCGCGGTGCCTCAGGTCGTGTTCACCGAACCGGAGATCGCGTCGGTGGGACTGACCGCGGCCGCCGCCGAGGCCGCCGGTGAGCCTGACGGGCGCCGCGAGGGACTGCCGGGAAGCTGTCGAGCGGCTGCTCGACCTGCACGGCGCCAGTGGTTTCCGCACCACGAACGCTCTGCAGCGTTACTGGCGGGATGTCGCGGTGGGCAGCCGCCACCCCTTGCTCAACCCCTATCTCGCGACGGAGGATCTGGGCACCGCCCTGGTCTCCTGACGAGGAAAGTCTCGTACGGCGCGTCCTCCGCCCGGCTCACGACGCGCACCGTCTCGCCCCCCGCCCACATCCGGCGGTCCAGCGGCGGCAGAGTCACACCATGCCCCCGTTGACCCGCAGGACCTGGCCGTTCACCCAGTGGCCCTGCTCACTGGTGAGGAAGGCGATCACACGGGCGATGTCCTCCGGCGTGCCCAGCCTCTCCAGAGGCGGGATCTTGGCAATCCGGTCGCTCTCTCCGTCCGTCTTGCCATTCAGGAACAGTTCTGTCGCCGCCCGGGGGCAACGGTGTTCACGGTGATGTCCCGCCCGCGCAATTCCCGGGCGAGGACCAAGGTGATCGACTCGACGGCGCCCTTGTCGCCGCCTCCTGGCGGACCGACCTCACGCTGCGGCAGCCGTCCCGCTGTTCGGCGTGTGCCCGTAAGTGGCCGGGGGCAGAGCAGCCGACACGTGTCCGCTCGGAGTGTCCTGGCCGCGGACGCCGGTTTCACACCTGCGCAACTGCACGTAGTCCCCTCCGACTTCTCCTTGTCATGGTGCCCGTGTGGCGGCGAAGGTGCAGTGCGAGCCGCGGGCGCGCTGACCAGCAGTCACGAGACAGGGCTCGAGTCGCGTCGTGCGCGGCTGTCGACATCGACACACCGCCGAAAACGGAAGGTCCCGCAGATTGAACTCCTCCAGTAACAGGCCTGCGTCCCCACAGGGTTCGCACCGGCCCCGGCGGCGCCTGGCCGCGACCGTGGTGATCACGGCCGCAGCACTCGCCTTCTCCGCGCTGCCCGCCTCGGCGGGCGCCGCCTCCACTTCGGACGCGTCCGGGGGCACCCGCAAGGTGGGAGCGCTCCCGCAGATCAAGGCGACGGCCAGACCGGGGGCAGGGAGCGTTCACCTGTCGCCCGGACAGCGTCGACGACTGCTCGACCAGGCGACCAACGCGGCGCCGGACACCGCCCGTTCACTGAACCTCGGCCCCCACGAGAAGCTGATCCCGAAGGACGTGATCCAGGACGCCGACGGAACGGTCCACACCCGCTACGAGCGTACCTACGCCGGACTGCCCGTGATCGGCGGTGACCTGGTGGTCCATCAGCGACGCGGGGCCCGCACCGTCACCTACGCCTCCAAGGCGAAGCTGACCCTACCGACGGCCAAGGCCAAGGTGTCGGCGGACGACGCGAAGAAGTCGGCCCTGAGCAAGGCCGCGGCCAAGGGCACCCGCAAGGGGGACGCGCGCACCGCCCCCCGCCAGGTCGTCTGGATGATGAACGACAAGCCCCAGCTGGCCTGGGAGACGGTCGTCACCGGCGTACAGCAGGACGGGTCCCCCAGCGAACGCCACGTCGTGACCGACGCCGCGGGCGGCGCCACCCTGGAGAACTCCGAACACGTGGAGTCCGCCCAGGGCAACAGCCTCTACAGCGGGCAGGTCACGATCGGCTCCACCCGCCAGGACGACGGCACGTACGCCCTGATCGACCCCGCGCACGGTAATCACCGGACGCTCGACTCGAGCGTCAACTCAAACGGGGTCCTGCTCACCGACGATGACGACGTGTGGGGCGACGGAACGGCGGCGAACCCCCAGACCGCGGCGGTGGACGCGGCGTACGGCGCGCAGACGACGTGGGACTTCTACAAGGACAGCTTCGGCCGCAACGGCATAGCCGACGACGGCCGCGGCAGCACCTCCCGGGTCCACTACGAATCCGTGCAAGGGGTCCCTCTCGCCAACGCCAACTGGCAGGACGGCTGCTTCTGCATGAGCTACGGCGACGGCGCGGACGGACAGCACCCGGTGACGTCCCTGGACATCGCCGCGCACGAGATGACGCACGGAGTCACCTCCGCCACGGCCGGGCTGGGCAACAACGGCGAATCGCCGGGCCTCAACGAGGCGATCAGCGACATGATGGCCGCCGCCGTCGAGTTCTACGCCGACAACCCCAACGACGTGCCCGACTACACGATGGCCGAGTTGGACGACCTGCACGGCGACGGCAAGCCCATCCGCTACATGGACCGTCCCTCCAAGGCCGGCATCAGCTCCGTCGGCTACGCTCCCCTGGACTACTGGACGCCAGAGGCGAAGTGGGACGAAGCGCATATGGTGGCCGGGGTGGGTGACCACTTCTTCTACCTGCTTGCCGAGGGCAGCGGGCAGAAGACCATCAACGGCGTGGACTACGACAGCCCCACGTACGACGGGCTCCCGGTGGCGGGCATCGGTCTGACCGACGCCGCCGATGTGGTGTACCGCGCGCTCACCGTCTACATGACCAGCACCACCGACTACGCGGGCGCCCGGACCGCGACGCTCCAGGCCGCCACCGACCTCTACGGTGCGGACAGCGACGCCTACGAGGCCGTGGCCAACGCCTGGGCGTCCGTCAACGTCGGGACACGTTTCGTCAATCACATCGCCGTGGAGCCGCCGCCGACCGAGCCGGTGGCGGTCGGCCAGCCGGTCAGCCGCCAGATCACCGCGTCCAGCAGCCGTCCCGGCGCGCTGACCTACTCGGCCAAGTCGCTGCCCCGTGGCCTGTCGATCGACCACACCACCGGCCTGATCACCGGTACGCCCGACAAGGCCGGTGACTACAGCTCGGTCATCGTCATCACGGACGCGGCCGGGGACACCCGGAACCTCTCGTTCACCTGGACCGCTCTTGAATCCGGCGGACACTTCTTCGTCAACCCCACCACGTATGTGATCCCCAAGTGGGGCGTGGTCGAGTCCCCACTGGTCTACCGGGGGAAGCCGGGCAACGCCCCCAGTGACCTCAAGGTCACGGTCGACCTCGACCACCAGTTCAGCAATGCCATGGTGATCGACCTGATTGCCCCCGACGGCACCGTCATCCACGTCAAACCCTGGGGACCCTGGGTGATCACGCCCGAGCTGCACGAGACCTACACGGTCGACGCCTCGGCGGTCACGACGGTCGGCACCTGGAAGCTGCGTGTCACCGACGGCACCCCGGGCATCTTCGACCTGGACCCGGGTCATCTCCAGCGCTGGAGCCTGACCTTCTGAGACTCCGGCCCAACGGTCGTAACCGGCGCTCGGCCCGGTGGAGAGCGTAACGGCCACCGCATGGTCACCAGGGGCTGTGGCCCCTGGAACTCCATGCGGTGGCCGTCAGCCTTGACGCGGGGCCGCGCGCTTCAACAAGCGTCTCTGACTGGCTTAGCGAGCCTGAGCGTTACTCAGTCTTGGGAGCCAATCGCCTTCGTGCCCTGGTACTGAACGACAGAAGCCGCCGGCCCGCGTGGCACGTCCCTCCGGACGCTGGTCGACCGGGCCGCAAGACCCGCACACAACCCGGGAACGCGGCCACGCCGGCGCACGGCTGCAAGCCGTCAGGCCTGCTCCTCCAGCCACCCCCGCTCCACCGCCAGCAGCGCGATCTGGAACCGAGTCCGGGCGCCGAGCAGAGTACCCGCATCGCTGACATGTTTCTGCACGGTACGGCGGCTCACCTTGAGCACGCGGGCGATCGTCTCGTCCTTCATCCCGGTTGCCATCAGATGCAGGATTTCCCGTGTTCGCCGGTCCGGCCCCACGGTCGTCACGCTGCGCTTCAGGATCGGCCCATCGTGTCGGCTTGCCAGCGACACCGGCTTGGCGCGCTCCCACACGCTCTCGAACAGCGCCACCAGCGCCACCACCAGCGCGGGCGAGTGCACCACCAGTGAACCCGCCGCCGGGCGGTCCCCGCGCACCGGCAGCAGGGCCGCCGCCCGGTCGAACACCACCAACTTCACCGGCAGCCGTGACGCCAGCCGCAGTTCCCCGCCCCGGCCCGTCCCGCGCAGCGCCGTCTTGAGGGACAGTGCGTCGGTAAAGTCCTCCGTCTCGTACACCGACCGCATCCGCACTCCGTGCGCCACTCCAAAATCCCCGGCGGATGCCTGCGGACCCGTCACATACGGCGGCTTCGCCAGGTGCAGTACCTCGACCGAACTCCCCTTCAGCAGCTGACCGTAGCGCGCCGACACCTCATCCTCGCGCTCCAGAACCTCCACCAGGTGCGAAGCGCGCGGCCCGGTCACCGCCTCGTACACCTCGTGAAGGCGCTCCACGAGCCCCTCGAGGTGGGCCAGTTCGCCCCGCCGCCGGGCCAGCAAGGCGCCGAGTGACGACCGCGGGGGGCCGGCCGCCCATCGCGTTGCCGAGCCGTCGATCTGCAGCACCAGTGAGGAGTCCGCAAGGTGCCGTAGTGCTCGTTCGGTCTCCGCACGGGACGCCCCGACCGTCGCCGCCACTTCGGTGACGCCCGCTGACGGCACGGCCACGAGGTGTTCCAACACCCGCCCGGCCAGTGGATCCAGACCCGTTACTGCCCACGAGTCGTCCGCAGTTCCGTCCATACGTTCTGACACTCCTGTGGTTGGTGATGCGGCGCTTGGCGAGCAACTCGCCGAGGCCGTCGACCGGGGCGACGTCGTGGTGCCGTCGCGCGCAGTCGATAAACCGCAGTAGATCAAGTTATTGTTCCCTCTCCCGAAGGTGCCGGTGTCCGTGTTGTTCACGAGCGCATGCTGGCCGCCCAGCACCGCAGTTCCAGGACTCGAGCACGGGGCTGATGAGGACCTTGACGGTCACCAGTCGGTCGACCTTGGGATCCGCCCGGCGTCTGTACTCCGAAGCGGACCATCAGAAGCAGTCCCGTGTGTTGGTCGCCGATCTCAGGGCGACCGTCGCCCGGTGAGCGGCAAAGGACGCCGAAGTCAACTCACTGATCGCGTCCCTGCTCCGCATCTCTCCCGGATTCGCCGAGCTGTGGGCCCACCACGACGTGGTAATTCGGCACAGTGACCGCAAACGCCTCATCCACCCACATTCGGCCCGATCGGGGTCGACTGCTTCAACCTGTTCAGCGAGGAAGACCGACAGTGACTGCTCTGGTTCACCCGCGCGGTCGGCACCGACGGCGCGGGCATGCTGGATCTCCTCACCGTTGCCCGCACCCAGGCATGCGCCGATCCGGCGCGTTGATACCGCCGGGTACGGCAAGTGAGGCCCGCGCGTCGCTTCACGGAGCGGGAGGAAGCCGCAGACCGGTTCCGTGCGGGCGGCGCTGATGCCGTAGCTGCGGTCGCGGCGAGAGCTCGACTTCCTGGGTTGCCGGTTTCCCGGGACGATCTGGAGAAGCGGGTGTTCGACGAGGTCGCGAACCTCCTCGACCTCGAGGTCGACCTGCTGTTCTTCGACACCACCCGTACCTACGTCGAACTGGCGGAGCCGGACGAACCCGTCGCCCGGGACGACAAGGGCGACCTCCTGCCCGACGGGAGGAGGCTCCGGCCGATGCGGACGGCAGCGGATATGCCCCTGACCAGACAGGTTTCGCAGCTTCGGGAAGCCGAAGGACTCTCGCGACGACCTGCCGCGGATCGTGATCGGGGTGATCGTCACCGGAGAGAGGATCCCGGTCCGTGTCTGATCCTGGCCCGGCAACACGGTGACCAGAAACTGATCCGGCGGGTCAAGGACGACATGCGGGACCGGACCCTGAGCAGCCGCCCTGGAGGCGCTGTAGGAGACGTGGGACTTCCTGCCGATCAAGGTGGCCACCCGGGCGGCGGTCCACACTTGGTCCTCCACCCAGTCGTGTGCGGCCGGGCCCTGCTCGAGATACGCGGCCGGTTTCTGCCAGCAGTGCGGGGACGGACGGCGCGGCGATCCACTCGGGCCACGCGAGGGGAGAGCCTGTGCACCGCCGTCGGCCACGCCACGTAGTTGATGAGCACGCCGACGCCGCTTCAGGCAGCCATGACTGCCACGGCACCTACGGGCCCGTCGTGACGGCTGACGCGGCCGAGACCGCGTGGTGCGGAACCGGTGTGCGAGAGCCTGAACGGCAGTCGGCTGCGCGAGGACAACCGGGTGGCCACGGCCTGGCTGATCCTGCTCGCCGCGCCGGTGACGATCGCGCGGCGGCAGGGGGCGGGACCCTGAAGAGGGCCGGTCATGACTTCGACGATGCGAACGGATTGGCGTTGGCGTGATGGTGTCCCCACACATCCGAGACACCGAAGTCGTGCGGCACCCAGTCCTCGCCCACCTCGATCCCGCCACAGCCGATCTCAAGATGAAAGCCGCTGGGGTTTCGCACATAGAACGAGATCGCCTTGTCGTTCATGTGCCGTCCCAGGCTGATCGAAATCGGCGCACCATCGGCCTTGGCCCGGTCGTAAGACCGCCCGACGTCGTCGATCGAGCCGTGCTCGAACTCCAGGTGGTGAATCGCCGTCGTGTTCGCATGAGCCAGCGCGATGTTGTGGTGGGCCGTATTGCAGCGGAAGAAGAACAAGCCGGGAGCACGGTAGTCGGTCAGCTTGAACTCCAGTACGGACTCATACAGTTCGCGAAGCTCGGCGAACTTGGGACTGGCCAGCACGAAGTGCCCCAGACCCGTAGTACCAGCATGTGCCCCGCCCAGCCGGGCGGCAGCAGTACGCGCCTTGGCCTCACCGACCGCAAGCTCCACCCGGTATCCGACCGGGTCGGTGAACCACCGCAGACGGGTGGCGCCGCGCAGCTCCATCTCCTGCGCCGAGCCGTCCTCAACCGTGAAACCCGCATCGGTGAGCCTTTGGCTGAGCCGGTCCAGCTCGCGCGGCGTGTCAACGATCCAGCCCAGTTCCCGTGGACTGTCCTCCGCGGACGGATACAGAGCCACGCGGTACTTGAACTCGTCCAGCTCGACGAGCGCGACGTCATCGGTACCGAACGTCGCCGTGGTGACACCGATCCCCAGCGTGCGCCTGAGCAGGTCGGTCCAAGCCTCGACATCCGTGACGTTCAGCCCGACATAACCCAGCTTGCGTATACCCACAGTTTCATCCCTCCGCCACGGCGGCCACGCCGCCCTGCAGAAACTCGCGAACAATGTGGTTGAACTCAGGCGCCCGCTCGTACTGCACCCAATGCCGACAGTGGGGCAGCACGCGGAGTTCCGCGTTGGGTATGCCCTCAAGGATCTTGGGCGCCCAGGTAAGCGGAACGGTTTGGTCCTCCCGCCCCCAGACGAGCAAGGTGGGGGCGGCGATGAGGGGCAGGTCGGGAGTCAGATCCCCGAAGTTCGGGGGAATCGGCAGTTCGGGGTGCGCCTTCAGGCTCGACTCGTACCGTTCGTCGATGAGGGACTCGGTGGCCAGTGTCTCGTCGAACACCATCAGCCGCACGAACTCGGCCATTGCCTCACGGGAAGGCTTCTGGGCCGCCATGTAGGCGAAAAGGCGGTCAAGCCCGACAGGCCACGGTGGCGCGTCCGCCGGGAGAACTCCGCCCGGAGCCATGAGAACCAGCCGGTCCGCGCGGTCGGGATAGCGCATCGCCATGCGCATCGCGACGGCTCCCCCGTAGGAGTTGCCCACCAGGTGGGCGCGCTCGATCCCGAGAGCCGTCATCGCGCGGCATACACGTTCCGCCGCGTGGAAGATCAGCGGTTCGTCGGTCGAGGGCCGCGGGGAGCTTCCCCAGCCGGGGAGGTCCACGACGATGTTCCGGTAGTCCTCGAAGGCCGCCAGATTGCCGCCGAAATTGCTCATACCCGTGGCTCCCGGCCCCGAGCCGTGCAGCCACAGGACCGGGTCGCCCGAACCGACCTCGGTATAAGCCAACTGAGCGTCCCCGACATCCATCATGTTCGGCACTTCAATCCTCCCCTCTGTGTATGTAGCGCTCACTATACAAGAATGTGTGACGCTATCAAGGTCGACTTCCATGCCGGATGCCGACAGCTGCTGTGTCATTCGGCACGACGGACGGCCGTGTCATGGGCCGCCCAGGTGAGGGCCTGTCCGCCTGCTCACCACGCCGTCTGGACTTGCCCATCCGTGTTCAGTCTTCGATCGTCGCGACCAGGTGGCGGTCCGCAGGGGCGGCCTCAACTGCCGTGGACCTCCGGCGTCCTGAGTCGGGAGTTCGCGGGTGGTTGTGAAGTGGGGTGCGCGGTCCGAAGCCGTCGTCGCTTGAGGGGTGCTGGCCGGCCGTCAGGTGAGGGCCGGGGGCCGGGCGGCTCGCTGCCAGGTGGTGGTGAACGCCGACGCCCAGGGTCAAGCGCGGTTGATGCCGAGAGGGCGTGTGCGGGCGTGGGCGGTGAGTCACCCTGTCAACAACTGGACGTCAGCGCACTGCGCCGAAGTCCTCGGTCGGCAAGGCAGCTGTCTCCGCCTCCGTCCCCGATCCCGCTCGGCTCCGACGAGGTCGTGGTCCACTTGTCCTCCTGCGGACGATGAGACACCGATCTGCCCATCCCGCAGGGGAGTTCGCGTCAAAGCTGCCGATCGTGTTCTGGCACGGAAGCGAGGTGGGCGCCAGCGGCGCGGAGGTCACCGAACTCCGCGGGGGCGACCGTGTCACGGTCACCCCGTGGCCGTACCGCCGCGATTGCCGGTAGCCGGTACTGTCTGCTCGGCCACAACGGAATCCGGGGGAGTGGCGATTCCCCACCCCACTCAAGCGGGGCGTCCTCTCGCTGGATCCTTGATGGGCCGCATCACCGATGTGGAGGTAGAACGTTCGGTATTGACTTCAAGGGTGCATCCCGGGCATGCTTCCCAGCAAGAGCGAACGTTCTCCATCGTTCCTCTTCATGCAAGCAGGGACGGCACTTTCTTCCTCGTCTGGGTGCTGCGACTCAAGCATGCCAGCGAGGAACATGCCCCTTCCCCAACCCCACGGGCCTGGTCTGGCGTCTGCTCCCCGCCGCTGGCCAGGCCCGTGGCCCTTCACGCGAGGGGGCTCCGCTGACCCAGCCCATCCTCCATCGGAGACGATATGCTTTCCTACCCACAACTATCCCCGTCCCCCGAGGACGTGCCCGAGCTGCTTCGCCCGGCGATCGAGAAGTGCCGCGATGAAGCCGAGCAACTCCGCAGGCTCCCGGACGAGTTCATCGATCACTTGCGCGCCAACGGGGCGTTTCGTCTCAACGCACCACGCGAGCTCGGTGGGTTCGAGTTGCCGCTGGCCACGACCGCGGCCCTGATCGAGCGGCTCGCCCGGATCGACGGCCCGACGGCCTGGATCGTGTGGAACCTCAACGCCGGCTTCAGTGCCGCGTTTCTCAGCGAGGTGAACGTGGAACGAGTCTGGGCCGACGGCCCGGACCTGATACTCGCGCACTCGAGCCAACCGGGTCAGCTGGTGCCGAGCGAAAACGGGTTCCGGCTCTCCGGCGAGTGGAAGCTCGTCAGCGGAGCCGATTCGGCCCAGTGGCTGGGGCTGCTGGGACTCGTCCTGGACGGCGGGCAGCCGCGCATGACCGAGGCCGGCCCGGACTGGCGCTTCTGCCTGGTTCCCCGTGCCTCGGTGACGGTGCAGGACACCTGGCACTCGACCGGCATGCGGGGCACGAACAGCAACATGGTGATCGCCCAGGACGTGCCGGTGGCCGCCGATATGACGGTGGCGCCCGACTCGGAGGCACGCATCGACCGCCCGCTCTACCGCGTGCCGGTGATCAACCAGATCACCTCCGGGGGCGCGGCGGTGGTGCTGAGCCTGGCCCGGGCGGCGATCGACGAGGTGGCGGCGCTGTCGCGCACCAAGACCGGGCCGGACGGCGTGCCGATCGCGCAGCAGCCACGGATCCAGGCTGCCATGGGCCGGGCCAGCGCGCGGGTCGATGCCGCATTGGCGTTGTTGCTGACCACGCTTGGCGGTCTGGATGCCGCCGCGATCGCCGGCCGCCCCACGACGGAAGCGGAGCGCGGTGGCGTGCGGGGCGCGTTTGCCCACGCGGGCGAGACCGCGCGCGCCGTGCTCACCTCGATGTACGAGCTGGGCGGCTCGACCGCCCTGTACGAGTCGAGCCGGTTGGGCAGGCTGTTCCGCGACGGCCACGCCGCAGCGCAGCATGCCGTCCTGTCGGCGGCCAACTACGAGCTGGCCGGTCGCACCGTCATCGGCGTTCCCGCCGGCGACCCCACCCTCTGAGCTGATCACTCGGCCGGGATGTGCGCCCTGGTCGATCAGCGACGAACGAGCACTTCGGTGGTCACCCGACAGCAGCCGGCACGACGCCGGATGCGGGATCCGGAGCCGCGTCGCCGGCGATGAGCAATGCTCAAGATCTGTGGATCGGCCTCGGGTTGGGACGTGGGAGGGCGTATCTTCCCGAGTGATCGATAGGTCACCGAGTAGACCGACGTTGCACCGTCGGTTGGGAAGGTGCGCCCATGCTCAGCGTAGTCAACGAGGAGACGGCACGACGGAGTCCGGTTCCCTGATCGACGAGATCGTCCGTGAGGGAGCCCGGCGGATGCTCGCTGCCGCGCTGGAGGCGGAAGTCGACCAATACATGGTCGAGTTGGCGGCTGAGCGGGACGAGCGCGGGCACCGCCTGGTGGTTCGCAATGGCCATCAGCACGCCCTCCGGATCCGTCCGCTGCCCTTCGAGTATGCCCGCCTCGCTGGTCCACCCGACCCGGCCGGCTTCCCCTCGGTAGGCCGAGTTGATCAGCGCCACCAGGGTGTCGACGTCGGGGTCAGTGGCGTCGCGGAAGGTCAGTCCGGTGGCGACGGTATCCATGGGGGTGTGCCTTTCGGGTCTCGACCGCGGCCGTCGGTTCTTTCTCCTGTCGGACGCGAGACGGGATACGGATACGCATGTCAAACTATCCAAGGGAGAACGTTCGGTCTCAAAATTAGAGGTATCCGACCGCCTCTTGTCAAGCAGAACGTTCTATCTCACAGGTGCCGCAGTGGCAGGGGTTGATACTGGTGGACGCGCGTATTCAGGTGTCGCGAGTTCGGGATGAGTGCAAGCGGGTTTGGCCACTGTCCGTTCCCGCCGGGAGTTGTGCCCGGCGGGTTGTTCGCCGGACCGGCAACGACGACTCGGCTACGTCACCGCCGCTGACTGGGCATCGCGGCATACGGGGTGGCGGCGTCCTGCTGACGGCGGGGCGGGAGTTGCGGACGACTTTGTCTGTGACGCACCGGGTGTAGGCGCGCGAAAGGTCGCTGTCCGGATGGTCGACGGTCAGGGTGTCCAGTCCGGCTCACTCATGGCGAGCCGCCCGCGGGTGGCCAATGCAGGCGCCGGGGTGAGGCGGTCAACCACGCCGTCGCTGGCGTCGCCGCACTCCACAACCTCAAGATCGACATCCCGTAAACAGGCCCCCGTGGCGGGGCAGTGGGCCCCGACCCGCATTACGTGATGGCTCTTAGCTAGTGTCCTGCGCCTGAAATTCGTTGAATATATCGGGCGAGGGAGTCGAGGATCTCTTCGGCGGTCTTGGTCCACACGAACGGTTTGGGGTCCT
>NZ_JBEYXD010000102.1:0-26415 GCF_040644975.1 Streptomyces sp. NPDC046900
GGCAGCCGCAAGGCCATGGCCTGGATGGACTTGCGGCGACCGTCCATCATCAGTCCCCGCAGATAGCAGTCGCTCTTGGCCCGCTGGTCCTTGCGTGACACCGAGGCGAACACGTCCGCCACGAATAACGCCAACGTCGCCCGAACACGATTGACTTCATGTGCGTCCACCCCCTCACCATTCCCCTGAACAAGGTCGACACACAGACCTAACGGAGTCCTACTAGTGCTCTGACCGCATAGGTTCACCGGGTCGGCAGGCCACAGTGGGTCCGCTGCCAGCGGGTGCCCTTGTTGCACGGAGCCGAGCGCGTTCTTGGGCCTAACCTGGGCCCCGTGACGCAGCAGATGAGCACGGTGGTCCTGATGTGCGGTCTTCCGGGAGCGGGCAAGACCACCTACGCGATGGAGCTGGTGCGACGCGGTTTCGCTCGGCTGTCGATCGACGAGGTGGTCTGGCAACGACTCAGGCAGCGTGACGCTGGCCTGGTGCTGGAAGCCGAGGCTTTCGACCAGCTCAAGGAGGAGGTCCGCCGCGAGCAGCGGCAGGAGCTGATCGAGCTGATGCTGGCCGGACGCGACGTAGTGGTCGACTACAGCTTCTGGAGCCGCGCCGCCCGCGACGACTACAAGACGCTGATTGAAAGCCACGGTTGCCGCTGGGAACTGGTCCACCTCAAGGCCGACCGGACAACGCTGGAGCGTCGCCTTGAGCGACGCAACAGCGTGGAAGGTGCCAACTCCGTCACCGTGGATGAAACGTTGTTCAACCGCTACATGGCCAACTTCGAGGAACCGAACGGAGAGGGCGAGCAGGTCGTCATGCAGCCCTCGACCTGAGGATCTGAAGCGGCTCGGCTCGGAGGGGATGGCCGCCCCAGCGGATGCCCTTCTCGCTGCGGATGCGCGCTCGCTCGCGGCGTTGGGCGGCGAGTACGACGGGGTGGCGGGCGTTCTTGTTGCGCCAGCGAAGGTAGTCGTGCAGGGCTCGGGTCTGGACGTTGTGGTTGCGGTGGTGGGAGTTGGCGACGGTGAACTGCCGCAGCGGCCCGAAGTGGGCCTCGATCGGGTTGGCCCAGGACGCGTAGGTCGGGGTGAAGCACAGCTCGACCCGGTCCTTCCTGGCCCAGCGCCGGATCTGCTCGCCCTTGTGTGCGGAGAGATTGTCCAAGATGACGTAGATCGGGGCGCCGTCCGGGCGGGCCGCGCGGATCGACCTGAGTGCGGCCAGGGTGTTCGCCGCGCTCTTCTTGCGGCGGTTGACGCCCCAGAGGGTGTCGTCGCCGATCGAGTAGCAGCCGTGGAAGTAGCGGACGCCGTGGGTGCGGTGGTAGGTCGCGGGGTGCCGCTCGGGGTGGCCGGCAGACGCCCAGCACGACCCGGCAGTGGGTCGGATGCCGAGCGGCCCGAACTCGTCGAAGCGAACACCCGGTCGGGGAACCGGTCCAGCGTGCTCGATGCGGTCGAGCTTCGCATCGCGGTCGGGGTCTGGGGACTCCTTCCAGGTCTTGGTGCGCTGGAAGGTGACGCCGCGGCGGACGAGCAGGCACCGTAACGCCTCGCGGCCGATCCGGATCACACGGCCGTGGACTTTCCGCAGGTAGGCGGCGAGTTTGCGGATGGACCAGCGAGTGAAGGGCTGGCCGAGCTTGGTCGGGCGGATGGTGGCCGTCGCGACGACGAAGTCCTCGTCGTCAGGACTGAGCAGGCAGGGACGGCCTCCCGCCCACCGAGGGTCCAGGCATGCCAGGCCGATCTCGTTGAACCGGTGGATCACGTCCCGGACGGTGTCTTCGTCGGCCTGCACCAGCTGGGCAATCACCGGGACCCGGTTCCCGCCCGCCGAGGCCAGCAGCATCATCGCGCGCCGGTAGCGCACCGAACCGGTGCTGCCCCGGCGCACGATCTGCTGGTCGAGGTGCGCCGGCCAGAGGAGACCCATGTAACCCTCGAAGGCGGCCGGGTCGATCTCTTTAAGCCCTCGGGCAAGGTGGCCCAACTCGGCCAAAGCCCGCTCTTCCTCGTCGTCGGAGAAGTCCTCCTCGGGGCCATCCGGCTCGCTCAGGAGTTCCGAGGTCGTGACGTGGCTGCCGTAGCAGTGGAGAGCCTGAAGCCACAGATCGACAGTGGAGTTGGCGAAGCAAGCCGCGCCATCCGGCGTGACGTAGGCTCAACGCCGAACGACGACCGCGCGGCCGGCACAGCAAGGTCGACGTGCTCCGTGAGGCGGTAGAGCGGGCCGCGAGACGCCTGCAGAACCGGATGATCTTCGCGCTGAATCACGACTCGCTCGATCAGACGGGGAGCTACCGGAACACCTACCTCGACGAGCAGCACCTTCATACGCTCGGGAATGCGCCACCCTGCCACAACCTCTGGCTCCGCCCGCATGACCTGCCCGCCGCCGGCCCACCCCGTCAGCTCGTCATACGTCACCATCGGAGGCCCCCTCTTCGGTCGGTTGCGGCGCCAAGACCCTACCCGGCCCCATCCCGGCTACAGCCTGCAGTCGAAGTTGCGGAACAGCCCTTGGGCACCCCCCGAGCGCCCGCGCATCGCGGGGCGCATCGCGACGCCTTTATCCCCTCTTGAAAGAGGCGGGGAAAGGTTGAGACATCGGAACGCGTCAGGGCCGCACCCGAACCTCGGGTGCGGCCGCCATGTCCAGGCTCATCCCGGCCATGCGGCCAGTCCTCCAAGGGAATGCGGGCCGCGATCCCCCACGCCGGCCGCGCCGCCCCGCGGGACATCAGCCCGCCGGCCCGGGCGAGTGCCACCCGCAGGCACAGCAGATCGCGCACCCCGGGGAATCGACTGCGCGCCGCGCACCGAGAGCCGGTTCCTGACTCCAGGTCCAAACCCCGCCGGCGCCACCTTCGGGTGAACCCTGGGACGGCCGGGTCGTCAGGAGCGCCACACGCCGCTATTTTCGAACGCATGAGCGATTGGTGTGATGCGGAAGAGGTCCCGCTCCCGATTCCGGCCCAGGTGCCCGCCGGGGAGGAGGTGGAGTTCAACCGCACCGGCCTCTACCTCACGCTCAGCCGGGCAGGCCGACGCCAAAGAACGCAGGTCATCCAGTACCGCAACCTGCCCGACGGCACCCGGGCGATCCTCACGGTCGTCGACTGGCCGGCGCCGTCGATCCGCATGGTGTGGGTCGCCTGGGATCCCGGCCGCATGAGCCTGGAGTACACCTCGGGAACCGTTCTCGCCACAGCGGAGGCCGTACCACGACAGGGCGATGCCCGCGCAATCGCCACCGACGAGATGCTCGACTGCTTCACCGGCCCTCCCACCTCGTACTGGCCGCACAGGGACGTCGAGGTGCGCATCGGCGGCCTCTGGCGCCCCGGCAAGCTGCGCAGCCTCTTCCACGGACCCGGCGGCCGGGCGGTGGCCTGGGTGACGACGTCGCTGTACGAACCGGAATGGGGAACCTGGGTCACCTTCCGACGGATGTACCACTGGAATCCGGAGGCGATCAGACCGGCCCACACCACCCAGCCCGAACGGAACTAGATCAGAAGCCCTGCTCACCCGGGCGGCCGGTCATGACCCCTGCCTCACCCGGCGTCGACCAGCTCGGACCAGAAGCGAACTCAGCTCAGTGATTGTCTTTGAAGGTCAGGCGTGCTGTAACCGGGCTGACTCCTCCGTGGAGCCCTCTGTAGGCTCTCCCGCTCAGGAGGTGCGATGGGATCAGCGGGCGGCACTGGGGAGGGCTGTAAGTACGCCTTGACCAGCGACGAGGACGATGGCGAGTTCTGGGGGTTTGTGCAGGACGCCAAGGGGCTGTTCACTTCACATGAAGACGGCCTTCGGCAGGTCGAACTTCTGGGGTCCTCTCCGCAGGGAAGGTTCCTGGCCTGCCTCGATCACCTCGGCGGCCGCCGTGCAGCGGCAGGCGGCGGGCATCTGGCATTCCTCGATGCTGAAGGCATCGAAATGGGTTCCTACTTCGTCAGCAACCTCACCGCGACGGCTGCCAAGCCGTCGGTGCGTGGTGGAGGTCTCCTTTTTGATGTCACGGTGCGCCTGTGGTGCGACGAGTTGCTTCCTGGTTCGGAGGAAGTCTGGGAGTTGCATCGAACAGGGCACCTGAATCGGAAGGGTCTGTGGGGGGCACTCGACGCGGAAGGCCGGAAGGCGTGGTTGTCCTTTGCGTTGTGGTCTCGCGACTACCAGCGCCGCGGACACCCTACGGATGCCGCACCGGGACAGGTGTTCACCTTGGATGGCCGGCAGGTCGTCGATGTCGACAGCTTCTACTGTGCGCTGGGTGAGGCCATCAACGGGCCCGGCGGGTACTTCGGATGGAATCTCTCGGCCGTGGATGACTGCCTCAGGGGGCGTTTTGGCGCCTCGCCTCCGTTCACCCTGCAATGGCTGCATTCGGACATCGCGACGTCAGAGCCGGTCAGCCACGATGCTGCGGGCGGCGACACCGCCACCGATCTCCAGGTCCTCCTTGAGATCTTCGCTGACCACGGCATCGACGTCCTCATGCGGTGAAGCCGTCTCCCTGTCCACCGTGGTTGTTCGCGTGTAAGGCGCCTGGTCATACAGGTGATGAGCGACCAGGCCAGGAGGGCTTCCGCATGTCGCGGGCGTTCGCAGTCGCGGGCGTTGCCCGCACACGGCACCGCGACGAGCAGTACACCGCCGACCGGAGATGCTCCCCCCACCGTCCAACCACGCCCACAAACAGGGCACACGGCATGCTCGCCCCGCTGCATCGCCCTCACTCAACCGGACGCGTTCCAGCTCCCGCCAAGACCGTGACCTGCACGATGACGCCGTTCCCCTCGGCGGTGCCAATCAGCGGGCGCTCGGCCCCGGCGAGAGCGGCGCCCGGAACATCCTTGAGCTGCTCGGCGGACGCCTTCTCCTCGCCCTCCATGGTCTTGCTGCCGCCCGCGAGCAGGTACGGCGCCTTGGCGTGGGCGTGGTCACGCAGGGACATGATCAGCAGCTTCGGCGGCAGCGGCTCGCTGGTGTTCCGGGCGGGGCACTGCGACTGGCAGCGGCCGTACTCCGTGCAGGTGGAGAAGTCCAGCAGGCCCTTCCAGGAGAACTGCTCTACCTGGGAGACGCCGAAGACGTCGCCCTCGCCCGGGTCGGTGAAGTCGATCGGCTTGCCGTCGCTCGGCATCGGCCGGAGCGCCCCGAGGGCCGTGCCTGGGCGTGGCCGGTCCGTGGCAGGTAGACCCGGCGGCGGCCCAGGCGGCCTGCATAGATGGGCCGGAGCAGTCAAACCCTGCTCCCCCACCACCGGACGGGGGCTCCAGGTGCCGCCCGGCAAAGCCAACTCAGGTCGGTCCGGTCACTGGCCATCGGTGCGCTGGCACTCGCCTGGCTGCAGGCGGCGCGGACGGAATCGTCGTGGCCCGGTGCCGGTGGCGGGGCAGCAGCACGAGGCCGCCAGCGTAGTGAGAGTCAAGCGTCGCTCTACGTTTACCAATCACTGCTCTGCGACAAGGATTTCGATGTGGACCCGGTGACGTTGATCGTGTCGGCCGTCGCACTTGGTGCGGCGGCGGGACTGCAGGAATCCGCCACTACGGCGGTCAAGGATGCATACGCCGCACTCAAGCGCCTAATCGGCGACCGCTATCAGGACGTCGACGTGACGCCAGTGGAGAAGCGGCCTGCCTCGGAAGCCAAGCGCGGGTCTCTCGAAGAGGACCTGGTCGCCGCCGGTGCCGGTAACGACACAGAACTTGTGGCCGCTGCTCGGCGAGTGATCGAGGAGGTGAAAAGCCACGAACCGGCGGCTGGAGAGGCAACGGGCATCGACCTTGAGAACGTCGAGGCAGCGGCCTTGCGGATCGATGGTGTCGACTCCGCGGGCACCGGCGTACGAGTGCGCCAGGGGAAGTTCTCCGGAGACATCGAAATCACCGACGTTCGCGCAGGCCGGAAGCCACTCGACCGCCCTTGACCGCGGCCGGTAGGCCCGAGCCTGCCGCGGATCTTCAGGGCTCGGCGATGCTGCACTCGGTGGAACTGACAGCCGTGAGCGCCGGACGCGACCTACGGATCGACCAACGCACAGTCCACCAGCTGATTGAAGTGGGAACCCTTCAGCCGGAACGACGGCCACCGCCCACGCGGCCGGTTCGGTTGGCGCCCCGGCCACCGCGCCTCGCCGGACGCGAAGGTCTGCTCGCCGTGATCAGAGACCGGCTCACTTCGTTGGGGCCGAGTCCGCGACTCCTGGCCCTGCACGGGCTCGGCGGAGTGGGCAAGACCAGCGTGGCCGTCGAGTATGCCCACCGTCACCAAGACGACTACGGACTGATTTGGCAGCTAGCCGCCGAAGATACAACTACCTTGTCCGCGGGCTACGGTGAACTGGCCACGCTGTTGGGTGCCAGGGATCTCGTGGACAGTGCAGATCCTGTTGCTCAGGTGCATGCAGCCCTGGCCACCCGCACCGACCGGTGGCTGCTGTTACTCGACAATGTCGCCGATGCTGCCGCTATCCACGATCTGCTGCCACCAGCCGGCGACGGGCATGTACTGTTGACCACACGCTCCGCCCACTGGCCCGACACCCTGGATCTCGAAGTCCCGGTACTGGATCGAAAGGTCGCAGCGGAATACCTGATGGCCAGCGCAGCGGAAGGCGATGCACATTCCGCCGCCACGTTGGCCGGTGAGCTCGGCTCGTTGCCGCTGGCCCTGGACCAAGCGGCCTCCTATCTGCGGGCAACCGGCCGAAAGCTGCACGAGTACCTCGAACTGCTTCGCGAACACCGTGCCGAACTGCTGAGCCGGGGACTGCCTTGGGGCTATGCGGCACCAGTCCTCTCGACCTGGGACCTGTCGCTGCAGCGGCTTCAGAGCAGCGATCCGGCAGCAATCACCCTGCTGCGGCTACTGGCCTGCTGCGCACCCGAAGCCATTCCGTACAGGCTGCTCTTGCCTCCCGACAGCGAGCCACCCGTATTCGAGGACCCTGGCATCGGGCCGCTCGTCGAGCCCTTGCTCCAGGACGTCTTCGCCGTCGAGGACGCGATCACTGGGCTGCGCCGGTTTTCCCTTGTCGGCCCTCCCTCCGGGGGCGCCGTATCCATGCACCGACTCGTTCAGGCTGTCACGCTTGACCGGCTCCGCAGCGAACACCGCAGCGCCTGGCGGCGTGCCGTGGCTGCGCTGGTGGAAGCTGCTATGCCAGATGATCCCCACCGGCCCGAGACGTGGGCCGTTTACGCGACATTGTTTCCTCATGCGCGTGCCACGCTCCGTCCGGACAGCCCTGGCGTCCTGAAGCTCGTGGACTATCTGGGAGCCAGTGGCGACTACCGGACGGCCCAGGTAGTGCAGGAGGAGGTCCATACCGACAGCGTCGAACGGCTGGGCGCCGAGCACCCCGATGCCCTTAGAGCGCATACCGCTCTGGCCAAGTGGACCGGCATGGCCGGGAATCCGACCGCTGCCCGCGACATGCTCGCCCGGTTGCTGCCCGTCTGCGATCGTGTCTGGGGCTCCCATGACACGGAGACCCTCTCAGTGGAAGTGCATCTTGCCGATTGGACCGGGCAAGCCGGGGACTGGGCACGCGCACGCGATATTTGCGCCGCCGTGCTGCCCCGGCGAAGGCGCCTCTCAGGCGACGACCACCCGGAAACTTTGCGGGTCTGGTCCGAGCTCGGTTTCTGGACCGGACAGGCGGGAGACGCGGCCGGCGCACGCGCTCACTTCGATGAGCTCCTGCCGATTAAAGAACGCGTCTTGGGTGCTGAGCATCCAGATGTCCTCGCCTCCCGCGACCAGTACGCGCGCTGGGTCGGCGAAACCGGAGATCCCGCCACTGCGCGCGACATCTGCACAACGCTGCTCGCCCTGCACGAACGGATTTCCGGCGCCGAGAACCATGGCACGCTGTGGATCCGCGGCAACCACGCCTGGTGGACAGGGAAAGCAGGCGACCCCGTCGCCGCTCGAGACCTCTATGCAGGGCTGCTATCAGTCCGGGAGCGCGTCTCCGGACCTGAGCACCCCGCCACGTTGGTCGCCCGTGGAAACCTTGCCTACTGGACCGCACACGCCGGTGACCCGGCCAGCGCGCGCGACCAGTTTGCCGCACTACTCCCCATCCGCCGGCGCATCCTCGGCCCGGAGCACCCAGAGACATTGCTCGTCCAGAGCAACCTGATCCACTGGACCGGCGAGGCAGGGGACCCTGCCGGCGCTCGTGATCAATTCACAGTCATGTTGGCCTCCTGCGAGCAAACCCTGGGCACCGAACACTGGGTGACCCTCAATGTGCGCGACAAATTGGCCATGTGGACGGCACGGTGCGCAGGCTGACCGCAGAACAAGCCGATTCCAACCGGCAACTCCCATCGGCTCTACCTTCCCTGACAGTCACCACCTGCTTCTCCAACACAGCGCGGCGCTAGGGCCTGTTGCGAAAGTTTCGTACGGATGTGTACCTGTCCGCAGTGATCGATCTCGACGACACACGGCGCTCGGGTGTCGGAGGGCGTCCTGGCAGAGCCGGGCGTCCTGGCAGAGCCGGGCATCCCGGCGTTAAGAGACGGGCATCGCGCCGTCAGTGCCGTCGAGTAGGTTCTCTCCGTTCGGCCCGACAGGCGGGCCGCCGAACTGGGAGGACTCGTCGCCGTGAGCATCCACATGCACATGCGCGCCGTCGCGGAATCCGAGATCCGGGACGACCACACCTGGCTTGCAGCGTTCATGTGGGAGGCTTGGGAGCACCACCCCGACGAGTACGCAGCGGGCATCGCCGAGTCGATCGACAAGATCTGGGGCTCCGTCAATGACCTCTATGCCGCTGCCGATGTCCTTGATGCGGATGCCCGCAAGCCCTGGGAGCTGCCGATTTACGGTGGCCGCCCGGTGGCACACAGCGCCGACGCCGACCCCTCCAACCCCCCCATGGGGATTCTGGAACCGCCTGAGGTGTCACGGGCCGCAGACTTCCTCGGACGTGTCTCGTTCGACGAGCTGTGGAACGTCGCCGGTGCCAAGCTCGTCTGGATCGGCTGGGACGAGGCGCAGGTCAGGCAGGAGTTCCTCGACTATCACAGGGGCCTCCGAGGGTTCTACGGGCGGGCGGCTGCAGCAGGCCACGCCGTGGTCAGGGTGGTGTGGGCTTGAGACGTGGTCGCGTGCCGGTCACAGCCATTCGTTGATGGCGGCGACCAGCAATGTCGCTTCGTAGCGGACAGCAAGTTTGTCGTATCGCGTGGCGACGGCCTGGTGCCGCTTCAGCCGGTTGATGCCGCACTCGACGGCGTGCCGGGCCTTGTAAGTCCTCCGGGTCGAACTTCGGTGGAATGCCGCCGCGGGAGCCGAGCTTCTTTCGGTTGCGGGCCTGGTCGGCCTTGTCAGGGATGGTGCAGCGGATTCTACGTCTGCGCACGTAAGCGCCGCTTTCCCGGGAGGCGTACGCCTTGTCGGCGCGCACGCGATCGGGCCGAGTGCGCGGCCTGCCCGGCCCCATGCGGGGCACGCGGACCTTGTCCAGGACGGGCTCGAACTGCGGGAGTCGCCGCGCTGTCCGGCTGTGACCACGATGGACATGGGCTTCTGCCCCTGCTCGGCGGCCAGGTGTAGCTTGGTGGTCAGCCGCCGCGGGAGCGCCCGAGCCCATGGTCGTCCGGCTCGAGGACGATGCCGCCGGGCGGTTCCTTTTGCAGGTCCCCCCTTTCCTTGCCCCGGCAGCGTGCTGGTGGGCCCGGACGATGGTGGAGTCGACGTTGAGGTCCCAGGTGATCAGGTCCTGGGCGTCGGCCCGGGCCTGCAACTCGGTAAAGATCCGCTGCCAGGTAGCGTCTCGCTGCCGGCGGCGGAACAGGTCGTACGCCCGGCCCAGGGCCCGTACCGCTCCGGAACATCCCGCCACGGCGTCCCGGTTCGGGTCCGCCACCGTATGCCGTCGCTCAGTCGTCGCCGGGTCCATATCGCCGGCCGGCCCGGCTTCTTGACCTTCGGCAACAGCGGCTCCAGCACCGCCCACTGCGCGTCCGTCAGGTCTCCTCGCCCCACGAATCGAGATCATCGCATGCTCAAGATCCACTTTCGATACACGCCCTAGTTAGTGCCGCATCAGGCAACGTTCGCCCTGATGACGGCTACCCTCCGGCGTGCCAGAGGAGAAGGACGGTGGCCACGGCGTGAAACGGCGCGGGCTGCCGGACCTGGTGTGGTCCACCGTTGTGCTGCAACTTGTCGGCCTCGTCTTCTGCGGGGTTGTCGCCTTGGTTGCCTGGCCGTTCGGGTGGCTGCCCGACCCCCACTACATCGCCCTCATGACTGCCCTGTTCGCCGTACAGCCCGCGGGCAAGCTGTACCGCGAAGGCCCACCCCGTCGGCTCGCCGCTGCCGCCGCCCTGTTCACGCTGATCACGGTGACGCTGCTCGTCGCTGCAACAGCCGACTGGGCTCTTGCGGCAGCGGCTGATCACGACCTCGGTTTCCTCACGGGCTTCCTTGTCGGCACGCCCGTCGCCGCGGCCGTACTGGCCTGGTTCCACAACAGGGCGAACACTGCCTGATGCGGCACGAGAACCGACTGCGTCCCTCCCGCTTCGGTACGACCCACGGCCACACCGATCACCCGTGGCTGCCGACATCCCAGCCACCTCCGCTGAGCTGCGGCTTCAGGGCCACGGTGCGATCACATCGAAGGCACTCGTGAGCCCACCGACGCACGCCCGCAAAGCGTGACGTTCCCTCCGGTCCACCGATCCGGCTGCCTCCCGCTCGGCCGCCTGCCGGCCCGTCCCTGCACGGCCAAGAGATGTCGAGATACCTGTGCTCCGGCGCCAGCCGGCCATCCTGCAACACAGCAGCCCCGAGCCCGTTTCCACCGGCGGGGACGGTGCCACGCTCCCGGCCCTGCTCCGGCTCCCGGGCAAGCGGCACCGTCCCTCGCTGAAGCCGCGCCTCACCCTGCCTACCGTGCTGCGTCGGCACGCCCGGCCGGTCGCGAAGAAATGGACCGTCCCGCCGTTCAGGCCGCCCGGCCAAGCCCGAGGCACTGCGCGCTCTGGTGCTACGCCTGGCCCGCGAGAACGACGGGTGGGGGTATCGCAGGATCCATGGCGAACTGCTCAACCTGGGCTGGAGGGTCGTCGTCTCCACGGTGTGGGAGATCGTGCGGCGCGCTGGTGTCGACCCGGCGCCCCAGCGCGCCGACCGCTCCTGGGTGAAGTTCCTGAAGGCCCAGCCGCGGGCATTCTCGCCGTGGATGTCTCCACGTGGACACGGTCTTCCTGAGGCGCCTGTTCGTCCTGTTCTTCGTCGAGCAGCCCCCGAGGCGGATTCACCGACATCCACGTTGCCCGCGATGGGTCACAGCGCCCCGAGATCGACCTCCACGGGGAAGGGCGCGCCGGCCTTGACCGTGGCAGTGAATACCTCGCCCTGGCGGTAGGAGCCGCTTGCCGGGTCGAGGACGCAGGTGTACACCAGCGGAACCGCGCCAGGGGACTGCTCGACTCGCCGGTAGAAGGCGATGCCCGCTCGAGCGTACTGCTCGAGCTCGACGATCCGGTCGGTGGTCTCGGAGCCGGGCGAGACGACCTCGACCACGAGCAGCACGTGCTCGGGGCGGGTCGGTGTGACGTCGATGCTGTCTCCCCGGTAGACGGTCACGTCCGGGCGGCGGTTGGTGAGCGGGACGTCCTGCAACCGGATGTCGAAGTCCGTGTCCGCGTTCCACTCCGGGCCCGCCGCCGCGTCCAAGGAGTTGGCCAGGATCCGCGCGAGGCGGTTGTGCCGTTTGGACACGCTCGGGCTCACGACGACCATCCCGTCCACGATCTCGATACCCGCTCACTGCTCCTCGGACCAGGAGTCGTACTGCTCAGCAGTGATCTGCGTGTGCATCCATTCGGGAGCGATCATCTCGGCGGTCACGACACACCACCCGGGTCGATCGACGAAGCCGACGCTGCCAGCCCAGACTATTGGCTCCCCACAAGCCGCGGGCCTCGAAGCCTCGAGGCTTCGGCAGGGCGGTGTGCCGCCCATGCGTCCGCACCCTTCTCGTGACCGGAGTACGCCCCCACCCGCCACCAGAATGGTTTAGAGTTCAACCAATGCGGGGACTGCCGACCCGGCAACGCCCTCGCCTGCACCTGCGCCGTGCGGTGCAGCAGGCGCAACAAGGGCCATCAGGGAGGAGGATCCATGGCCAGACGCACGACCGTCGTGGCGTTCCCCGGAGCCCACGAGCAGAGCCTTTCGGGCAGACTCGAGCAGCCGCCCGGGGACGTGAGTGCCTCTGCGCTGTTCGCCCACTGCCTCACCTGCTCCAAGGACAGCGCGGCGACCGTGCCATCGCCAGCGGCATCCACCAGCGGGCGAGCACTGCACCCCACATCCTTCGTCTCGCTCGACGGCGCAGATCACATGCCCACCCGCCAGGACGACGCCGCGTACGCCGCCACAATCCTCGCCCCATGGCCTCCCGCCACCGCGACCCCGCACGGCGACCGGCGCGTCCGCTCGCGCGTGCCGGCGGCCGTGCCGCCTCGGACGAGGTCCTGCGGCCTCCCCCGGCCACAGCCGCCTGAGCCTTTCGGGGCAAGGCGCACACCACCGCGCCCGGCCCGGGCACTGCCCACCGGGCAGCCGACCGGGTGCCCCTCCCCCAAGGCCCGGCACGTTTGCTGACGGCGACCAGCACCTCCCAGATCCAGCACCTCACTGCACAACCCCAGACAAGGAGTCACCTCATGACCACCACCGACCCTGCCGCGCTCGAGGCGGACCGCAACCGGATCCGTGCACAGCATCTGCGTCCCGCCGACCAGCGCCCGGCCTCCTCCGCGCGCGGCCTGCACCACACCGCCCTGCTGAGCAGCGACGTGCTGACCACCGTGCGGTTCTACCAGGACATCCTGGAGTTCCCGCTCACCGAACTCATCGAGAACCGGGACTACCCCGGCTCCTCCCACTTCTTCTTCGACATCGGCAACGGCAACCTGCTGGCCTTCTTCGACTTCCCCGGACTGGATCTGGGTCCCTACGCCGAGGTCCTCGGAGGCCTCCACCACGTCGCCATCTCCGTCGACCCCCAACGCTGGCAGCACCTGGTCGACAAGCTGAAGCAGAACGGCATCGACCACGTCATCCACAGCGAGGTCTCGGTCTACTTCCGCGACCCGGACGGAGCCCGCCTCGAGCTCATCGCCGACCCGCTCGGCGAGATGTACGGCCACCACGTGCTCTGACCGTTCCTGACTTGTTCAATCGATCTCAGACGCGCGGTTCGCGGCCGCAGCGTCGAGGGCAACCCCGCACGCCCCCGGGTGTCCGGCCCGCTCCGCTCACTCCCCCGCCCCAAGGACCGCCATGCCCGACACCACCGCAGCGATGAACCGACCTCACCTATGGCGGCCCGGACGCTCCCTACCGCCCCTGCTCCTCCTCCACGGAACCGGCGACGACGAACACGGCCTGGTGCCCTTGGGTGAAGACCTCGCGCCGAGATCGGCGCTGCTCTCCCCGCGAGGCACCGTCCTGGAAGGCACCATGCCCCGGTTCTTCCGGCGGCTGCAGGAGGGCGTGTTCGACGAGGACGACCTGCGGGAACGAGCCGACGAACTCGCCGACTTCATCACCACGGCCGGCAACACCTACGGCCTGCAGCCGGGATCCCTGGTCGCCGTCGGCTTCTCCAACGGCGCCAACATGGCCGCAGCACTCCTGCTCCTGCACCCCGAACTGCTCGCCGGCGCCGTCCTCATCGCCTGCGTACCCCCACTGACCAAGCCACCCGCGGCCGACCTCACCGGCCGACGGGTACTGATCTCAGCCGGGCTGCAGGACCCGATGGCACGCCCCGAACAAACCCAACTCCTGACCGCTCAACTACGCGCCAGAGGCGCGGACGTCGACCTGCTCACCCACCACGGAGGACACCAGGTGGAGCCCGCACACCTCCCGGCCATACGAAAATTCCTGCGCCCGGCCAACTGAACCCCACCCGAACCCGCCCGGGCCACCCGGCCCGGGTGGCGCGCACCCGACGAGGCGAGCTCCCTCGCGCCCGGTTCACCGCGCCGGCAGACGACCGCCCCGTGGGGCACTGCCCGGCGCCGCCCCGGACGGGACGCCCGCAGCAGCACGGCCGGTTCCTCACGTTCGCTGCTGGCCAGGCCGTCGCTTCGCCGCGTCGACCTCAGCCTGTTTGCCCCGCTCCCGCACGCGGCCTCGGTCAGATCGAAGTCCTCGGCCACCCGGCCGGCCGAACGGTCACCGCGTCGGCACAATTAGGCCGTGCATCGAAAACGCTGGCCGCAGTGCTCATCGGTGGCTGCGGGCACTGCTGGATACGCGAGCCGGGGATGGTGCGCGCCACCTCTCCAGTCGCAGAGTTGAACACGTTCAAAAGGTCTGACAAGGTGGCTCTCCACGGCCCACTCCTATCGGTTGGCCGATGCGGGCTGAGGGTGGGAGGTCCTGTTGGCCGGCGGAAGCAGGCTGCGTGCGTGGGGGGCGAACCTCGGTGGCTTGATTGTGATTTTGGCTGTACTGACGGCGTGTGCCGGTCCCTATCAGTACTACGAGGGAACAGGGCTCCACGACACCACGACGGCCGAAGTCGCTGGGGGCTGGGAGAACGTCGAGGGGACCCGAGTGGTGCTTCGCGAAGACGGAACGGCTCTTTTCGAGAAGCTCGACGGGCAGGACTTCGACTTCGAGGACCGCTGGCGTCTCTCCGGTACGGGAACCTGGCAACTGACCGACGACGACGGCGGACAGGTCGTCCGGCTCGCGCTGACAGCCCGGACACGAGTGGAGAGACGGTCTCCCGCGACGGCCACTGACACCTCGACTCCTGAGCCCCCATCGACATACGACTGGTCCTTCTACGTGGACCGCGATCAGCACGACGAGTTGAAGCTGTTCTTCTTCTACGGCGATCCCGACATCGGGAACACATACGTGATGACGCGCGAGACAGGGTCATAGCCATTCGTTGATCGCTGCGACCGGCACGGTCGCCTCGTAGCGGACCGCGAGCCTGCCATATCGCGTGGCGACAGCGCGGTGCCTCTTGAGGCGGTTGATCCCGCACTCGACCGCATGGCGCTCGCGGTAGTCGGTCGGGGCGAAATGCGGCGGTCGGCCGCCGCCAGAGCCGAGCCTTCTGCGGTTGCGTGCCTGGTCGGCCTTGTCCGGGATAGTGCAGCGGACGCCGCCGATGTTGACAATTACCCTTCCGCGTCGAGCATGACCGCCCCCATCAGATGTGCTCGCACGTGATCACCGCAGAATAGGGCGATTGGGATACGGCTGATCCACCCCTTCGTGGCTGCGAGGTCATCACGAAGGAGGCGGGAGAGTGGTGAGCTGGTTTGCGGGCGTTCTACCGTGAGGCCGGATCCGGGGGGAGCCATGAGGCATCGGTGGCGGCGAGGTCTACTGGCCGTGGTGGTGGGGCTGCTGGTGGCGGGCTGTTTCGCCCCGTCGCCGCCGATGTTCGGCGACGGGGAGGCGGTGCCCGAGGAGGCCTCGCGTATTCCACTGCCGGTGCGGCCGGGCCCCGATGGCACCTGGGCGCTGAACGCGCCTGCGGCGGGGCTGCTCGGCCAGGGCCGCACGCTGGTCCGCCTGGATGGCGCAGAGAACGGGGGCTGGCGGCTGGCATTGCCGACCGAGTTCGCGTTGACCTCGTACCAGCCCGGCGCGGCGCACTCCGCGTTCGTCCGTGCTGACCGGGTGGTGCTGGTCGGCGGCAGGGACGGCCGCCGGGGGGCCGAGCGCGATCGCCGGGATCGACCCGAAGCGGGGGCTCTTGACCTGGCGGCATGCCTTGCCGCCCGGCAGCCAGGTTTTCCTGTTCGAGAGCAGCTTCGAGGTGTTAACGGCGGTCTGCCGCCCCGGGGCCTGCCGCCTGACTGCCTGGGACGCCTGGTCGGGTGGGCTCCAGTGGACGCGTGCCGTGTCCGGGGCGGTACGGGTCGTGGACGCCTGCCGGGTCGACGCGCGCACCACCGCCGACGGCCGCAGTGGGGACGGCTGTGGGTTTTATCTGGTCACCCCCGACCGTGTCGGCACCGTCGACCCGGACGACGGTGGGCTGCACTGGCAGGCAGGGCTGCGGCCGCCCGACGGCATCGTCGACCGAATCATCAAGGACAACGACCGGGTCATCATGGCCACCGCACCGGCCAAGAGCAGCTGCCGCGCCACCGTCCTCGCCAGCGGGGTGACATCCGGTGACGGGGACCGCGGCTGGCGGTACAGCTTCGTCTGGGACCAGCCTCAGGCCCCGCGCGACGCGCGCACCGGATGCCGCTGGGACCGCACTCTTCCGCTGACCGTCGGCTTCCGCATGGTATTGCGGACACCAAAGGCGCCCTGGCCATCGATCCCTACTTCGGCACCCTGCGCCCATCCCGGCGCCTGGCCCCGGGCGAGTACCTGGTCACCGACGGCACCAGGAACGAGATCATCCGCGCGCACGGCCGCCCGGACCGGCTCCTGGACGCAGGCGCCGACCAGATCGTCCGCCCCCACGGGCTGAGCCCCGCAGCGCGGTCCATCACACGCGAATTCTGGCAGGACGGTCGCCGCCTGCTCCTGCTGGACTTCCAAGGCAATACCCTCTGGAGGGGCACATCAGGCTGCCAGGCGTTCCGGCACGCCGACAAAGTCGACGGCGGCCCGCTTACCTACTGCGACGGCAACGACCTGGTGACCCTGCGTCCCGTGCACAAAGACTGACAGCCCCGTACGACCCGGGCGGCAGGCACCACTTGGTAGCGCACCGGCCTGGGCAGGGTCGCGCCGACCGGGTGGCCTGTCGCACATCCGTCCCACGGACGCGAGTGACGGCGCGAAGTAGACGGAACCCATCCACCGCGGTCACAGGCCAAAAGCGAAGTGGCCCGGAGCTTACGAGCAGTCCCATTCACGGGATTTGACCATTACTCGGTCGAGACCCGCGCGTGTCCGATGACCATGTGTCGGAAACGGAATCCATCCGTCGGACCGTTCACCGATGTTGATTGTCGACGCGCATTGTCGACAGTGTTCACCTGCGGGTTCGTCATCACGACGCTCAATGCCGGCAGCGTTGGTTTGCCGACACTGAACGTGGAAGGTGAGGTGCAGGGCAAGCACTCAGCCCGGGATGAGTGCATCCCACTGATCGCGGGTCGGGCCATCGTGCGTTGGCGAGAAGTCCGGGTGGGCGGTCAGCCAGTCGGTGACGGCTCGGTCCACTTCGTCGGTGCCGTAGGCGTCGTCGGCTGGTTGCAGGAGATGGCGCACCCGGGCTCGGGCTCGCATGACGACGGGATCGTCAAAAGCGCAAGCGGCCAGGGCAGCAGCCCTCCGATCCGAGGACGGTGAACTCTCGGTGAGGCGTTGCTCGTTGCCGCGGTCGGCTGTCACCTGCGCGTCGAACCACGGGCGGAGGACCTGTGCCGTCCAGGTGTGGTAGCCGATGGGGTCTGCGGCGATCTGGTCGGCATGGGTGGCGAGGTGCTGGGCGGCGCGCAGGCCGAGGGCCACGCCATGGCCCAGGGTGGGGTTGGTGTGGACGAGGCTGTCCCCGGCGTTGACCAGGCCGGTGACGACAGGTCCGTCATCGTCGACGAGGGAAGTCCAGCGGTTGTCCAGGCCGGCCATCGCCAGGACGGCTGTCTGTGGTTCGGGGGCCAGGCCGAGCCAGGCGGCGGTGGCGGGGAAGCGGCGGGCGACGGCCTCGAACACGGCAGGGTCGGTGAGCGCGCCGCGGGTCGGATCACCCGTGGAGAGCACCAGGCTGACCGCGAAGGTGTCGCTGTCGGAAGGGAAGACGCCGGCGAGCGCGAACGGTGCGGCCGAGCCGGTCTTCACTCGCCCGGGGTCACGCGGGCCGTCGGCGCGCAGGCGGTACCAGCGGCACAGATAGGCGATCTTGGTGCGGTGGCTGTCGACCACGGGCGGGCGACAGCCGGCCGCCCTCAGCCATTCGGGGACCGGCGAGCGGCGACCGGCCGCGTCGACGACGAGGTCCGCCCGATGCATGCCCGCACCCGCCTGCACGCCGGTGACCCGGGCAGGGCGGCCCGCCTCGAAGGTGAGGGCGTGCACCCGGCAGGCTTGCCGCACCTCGACGGTGGGTTCCCGCTGCACGGCCGCGGTCAGGGCGGCCTCCAGCACGATGCGGCGGGTGCGCAGGGTCACCAGGTCCTCATCGCCGGCCCGATGCGGCGGATGCTCACCGAACCAGTCGAAGTCGTGGTACTCCCGGGCTCCACGTGCCAGCAGGTCCGCGTAGACATCAGGGGTCTCGGTGCGCAACACGGTGCGGACGGGCGCGAGGAACGAGTGGGGATGGTTGGCCTGCGGGACTCGGGGCCTGTCCCAGTCGAAGAAGTCCCGGTTCAGGTCCTCTCCAGCCTGCCGCGCGTCCTGCTCGAACAACGTCACCGTGTGGCCCCGCCGGCCGAGCATGAGCGCCGTCCCCAGCCCGCTGATACCCCCGCCGATCACCGCAACCCGCGCCACTGCGCTCCCCTTCGCGTCGTGTTGCGCAGTGAGTCTACTGCTTGACGATCTTCCGTTCGAAACCGGCGTCGTCCGTCCCGCGTTCGAGGGCGGGGCACGGCGGCGGCCGATATCAGGCCGAGCCGCCTGTCCACCTCCGGCCGCCTTCCCTCGCACCGGCGGTTCCTCCAAGGCCTGAGACTGCACCTGACGCGCACGCCATCCGACCCGCCGATCACCCGGGCACCGACCACCCCGAAAAAAACGACGAACGTCAGGCGCCGGCAGACATGCTCACCGGCAACCACGACCTGCCGGCCACCCGCCCCGGGCAGACCATCGTGGACGACAAGGACTACATCCCCGGCCTCCCGCGCCCTGAACCTGACCTACCCGTGGACCCCCGATCCCCGTGGCGCACCCCTCATCCCCGTCCCACCGTTCCCGGCCGGCTCAACCCCCGACAGAAACACCGCCACTGCGTCACCGCCTTGACGGGTTACGGAGGCGCATGCCGCGATCTCGTCACCGCCTCAACCGGTGACGCAGTGGCTGCGGCACCACGGTTTCCGAACAGGGAGAACCCCATGACCCTCACGACCGCCTTCCGCCCGACCCGCAAGCGTCTCGCCGCTCTCGGCGCCGTCGCGGGAGCGGCGGCCCTGGCCCTGGCGGTCACCGCTCCGGCCGACGCCACGGCCGGGCACCACGCGGCGGGGCACAAGCCCACCGTGGTGCTGGTGCACGGCGCGTTCGTCGACGGCTCCAGCTGGAACGATGTGATCAAGCGCCTGCAGCACGAGGGCTATCCGGTCATCGCCCCGGCCGACCCACTGCGCGGCCTGGCGAGCGACGCCGCCTACATCAACAGCGTCCTCAAGAGCATCAAGGGACCGGTCGTACTGGTCGGTCACTCCTACGGCGGCTCCGTGATCAGCCAGGCCGCCGCCGGCGAGGCGAACGTCAAGGCGCTCGTCTACATCGCCGCCTTCGCCCAGGACAAGGGCGAGAGCGTGAGCGAACTCAACAGCAAATTCCCCGCCTCCGACCTCGGCTCGGCGCTCAATGCCGTGCCCTACCCCCTCCCGGGCGGCGGCTTCGGCACCGACCTGTACGTCAAGGCCGACACCTTCCACCGCGTCTTCGCCGCCGACGTACCAAAGCCGGTCACCGACCTCGCCGCCGCCACCCAGCGCCCCGTCTCCGCATCCGTCTTCGACGAGAAGCCCACCGAAGCCGCCTGGAAGACCATCCCCTCCTGGGACCTGATCACCACCCAGGACCACGCCATCAACCCCGACGAACAGCGCTTCATGGCCCAGCGCGCCCACGCCCACACCACCGAGATCGACTCCTCCCACGCTGTCCCGCTCTCCCACCCCGACGCCGTCACCCGCATCATCGAGCAGGCCGCCCACACCACCGCCCACTAAAGCTCGGCGGGGGCTGCACCGGACCCTGGCGAAGATCCGGACAGCCCCAAACCGAGCAGTGACGGGCGAGTTCGGGCTACTGCCTGCTGAGCCACAGGTCGGGCCCGAACACCTCGTAGTGCACCGATGCCGCGGGCAGACCATTGTCGATCAGGTGACCGCGCACCGACTGCATGAAGGGCAGCGGACCGCACAGGTAAGCCGTCGTACCCTCAGGCACCACGAAATCGCTGAGATCGGCCCGCCCGTGTGCGGCCTGGGGTGCCGGATGCGCGTCGGCACCCGACTCGTACCACAGGTGCATCGATCCACCCGCGAGGCGGTTGACCAGATCGACGTGCTCGTAGCGGTGGGCATGCGTGGCCGGCGAACGGTCGGCATGCACGACGATGACCCGGCGCTGCGAGCCCGTATTCGCCAGGTGGTCCAGCATGGAGAGCATCGGCGTCACGCCGATGCCTGCGGAGGCCAGCAGCAACGGTGTGTCGGCGTCGGGGAAGATCAGGTCCCCGAACGGCAGAGAGACGTCAAGGACGTCACCGGCCCGTGCGTGGGTGTGCAGCCAGGTCGACACCTCGCCCTCGGGCCGGACGCCGTCCAAGGACCGCTCCCGCTTGACGGTGATCCGCCAGTCCTTCCGGCTGGGAGCAGCGGAGAGGCTGTACTGCCGGATCTGCCGTGCCCCGTCGGGGAGTTCCACCTGAACGCTGACGTACTGCCCGGGCCGGAAGGACGGCGCGGGAGTGTCGTCGGTCCGCCGCAGGACGAAGGAGGCCGCATCCTCGGACACCTCCTCGCGCTCCACGATCTCCATCCGACGCCACACGTCGCCGTCCGCGACCGACGCCTGCGCGTACAGGCGCGCCTCCATCGCGATCAGGGCATTGGCCATCAGCCAGTACACCTCGTCCCACGCCGCCGCCACCTCCGGAGTGACAGCCTCCCCCAGGACGTCGGGGATGGCCCCCAGCAGGTGCCGGGCGACGATCGTGTACTGGTCGGAGGTGATGCCGAGGGACGCGTGCTTGTTGGCGATCCGCCCGAGGATGGCGTCAGGCCGCTCATCCGGCCGCTCCACCAACACCGAGGCGAACGCGGCAACCGCCCCCGCCAGCGCGTCACGCTGACTGCCGTTGGCCTGATTCCCCCGGTTGAACAGATCCCTCAGCAACTCCGGATGCGCCTCGAAAAGCCGCTGATAGAACAGTTCGGAAATGGCGGAGATGTTGGCCCCCACCACCGGGGCGGTGGCACGGACCACGGGCAGCGCCTGAGTGGACAGCATGCGAACTCCTCAATCTGACACCTGCGCCCTTGACCGAGCGCAACGCGGGCACCACAAACAACCCGGCACAAGACCGGAGCGACCTGGCGCGCCGCACGAACGGATCACCGGAGCGGACCGGCGAACTCGACCGGAACGCTGACCACACCCTAACCAAAGTTGCATTTGAGATGCATATTAAGAGGGCGGTGTCAGCCTGTGGAACCAATCACACGCTGCGGCAAGACCACCGAACCATCGCTCGCCGCCGACGAGTACGCGTCCGCGCCACCCTGGCCGGCAGTCCCCGGCGCCATCCCCCGCCCGAGCAGAGACGTCCTCGGCGGCCGGTAGCGCCAGTGACCGGCGACCCGGCGACCGCCCCTGCGAGGCCCCGGGGGCGACACACCACCCCCGAGGACGTCATACAGAAGACTCACACCAACAGCACCGTCGGATGTTGCAGGCGGCGGATTCGGAGTGCCGCGCGCAGCGCGGTGAGGGTCGGCTTAGACGACGTCGAGTGGTGGGGCGGGTGCCGTGGTCGGGGTGCCAGACGTCACGGGCGGTCAGGCGTACATAGCGGTCGCCGAGGGCGGCGACCTGGGTCGCGTGCCGGGCGTCCGGGACGTTTTGTCATGCCTAGGGTCATTGCAGCGCATCGATGGCCTTCACGATCAGGGCGCGGGCGTCTGCCCCGTATACGGCCATGCCGCGCAGCTGCTCGAACGCCTTCACGTAGAGGGGCACCGACGAAATGGGCGCGTCCGGGTGACGGGATACCGGGCCGCTTTCGGGCGCCGTCTCACAGTCGTCGTGCTCTCACTCACGACTCGTCCGGTCGATGTACGTCACTTTGCGGATTGCTGTCGGTGCAGCGGGCGCGCCATTGTCGACGCCACCACCGACGATCCGTCAGTTGAAGCGGGGGAGCATGGCCTCGGAAGTTCTGACTACGCTTCTGTCCCTTGCCGGCGTCGGCGTCGGTTCAGCGGCGTCTTTCGCCGCTCAGTACCTGACATCGCGGGAGACGAAAGCCCAGGCCGCCGCCACCGCCGCGGCAGCGTTGCGCGCCGAACGCAAACAGGCCCTTCATGACTTCCTGGAGAGCTGCCAGCGGGTCGAACGAGCGGCCGAGCACCGCTTCCAGAACGACAACCGCTTCGTCGAAGGCTCCCCGACTCTCACGCACGACATGTGGTTCAGGCTGAAGTGCCTCGACCTCGTTTCGAGCCGCCGCCTCAATGACGCCGCCTACCAGTTCGCGGACCGCCTGATGAAAGCCACCTACGGCGGACCTCCGAACGGCAAGGACGTGTGGGAGTTCATCAACGAGAAGCGGGGACCCTTCATGGAGGCCGCGAAGGTGGAATTGGACATTCCCATCTGATCGGCCCGCAGCCTTGCCGGTCAGCAAACCGGTGCAGCTCGGCGGCCGAACCGCGAGCGCGAACGAAGTGTCCCGCCGTGGCGGCCAGCGGGCCACCTCGATTACTGGCGCGAACAGATAGACAGAGGCCAGGCGTGGAAGTCCGCAGGGTCGGGAATGGCCTCTGTCGGCCGCGGGTACCGATGCAGCGCCGAGCACGGAAACCGGAGGTCGGCGCATTTCGTCGTACCCCGTAGAGGGCGATCTCCGAGGGCTGGGTGACTTGGACCCGCGCTGCGAGCAGTTCGACCGACACGAGGGCCTCGTCGTACACGTGGAACACTTCCTGCGGCCATATGGGGCGCTCTTGGACCGCGCTGGGGATGATGCCCAGCGACACCTGCGGCAGCACCCCGGCCGTGAGCAGGTAGCCCAGATAGGCAGCCATCGCATCAGGGTCACCCAACCGGTAGTGGAGCACCGGCTCCTCGATGACCATCGCAAACCGGTGCCCGGGCTCGTGAATGATGCGGGATCGTTCCAGCCGGGCGGCGACCGCGTCGGCGACGTCCGTCGGGGATGTCCCACAAGCGGGTGATCGAGGTCATCAGGCCCCATGCGTACGTCTCTGACTGGCCGAGCCTGAGCGTTACTCAGCCCTGGGAGCCCATCACCTTCGTGCCCTGGTCCTGGACGCCAGGAGCCGCCGGCCCGCGTGGCACGTCCCTGCGGACGCTGGTCGGCCGGGCCGCAAGACCCGACCGAGGAGGGTGCCCGACGTCGCCCGGGCGTGCGCGTAGCACCCTGCCACAGGTTCACCGCGCTTCGCTCATCCAACGGGTGAGTCTTCGGTCTGCAGCAGGCCGGGCAGGCAGTGGCACGCAGCGTTCGGCCGTGGAGTGCCGCACGGCGCACCACCGCGGGCTCCGAGATACCCAGGACGCGGCTTGACCGTGTGCCACGAGCGCGCGGGCAGGCCGCCATCGTGGCGGCGCTTCGGCCAGGGGAATCCCCTATGCCGCGTCGCCGGTCGTGACCTGCGTCTCGCGCCGCCGCAGCCGCACCCGGGATGGACGGGGTGCGCGGCCTGGCCGCGGTATCTCCGGACCTTTTCTGGGTTTGCTTTTGAAACTCAGCTTGTTAGGTTGGTCGGCGTAAACGTTTGAAAAGCAAACTAACCTGGAAGGGTCGTGCATGGCCAGCCACGCCGCCAACACGCCGACGCCCCCGCGGGCCCGCGCGCGGTGGATCGGACTCCTCGTCGCCTGTCTCGGGCAAATGGTGATGTTCGTGAACATCACACAGACGACGGCGACTCTGGCGCCGATCCAGCAGGACCTACACGTCTCCAGCTCGACCCTGGTCTGGATGGCCAGCATCTACTCCGTGGTGGTCGCCAGCTTCGTCCTGTCCGCCGGGACGGTCGGCGACATCGTGGGACGCCGTCGGATCTTCGCTCTCGGCGCGTTGCTGCTGGGCGCGGGAAGCCTGACCGTCTCCCTGTCGCCGGGTTCGACCGGTGTCCTGATCGGGGAGGCGATCATGGGCCTGGGCGGGGCGGCGGTCCTTCCCAACAGCCTGTCGATCGTCACCCACCTGTTCACCGATGCGCACGAACGGACCAGGGCGGTCGGCATCTGGGCCGCGGTCTCCGGCATCGGTCTGGGATTCGGCCCCATCGCCGCCGGAGTGATCCTGGAGCGGTACTCCTGGCACGCGGTGTTCCTGGTCAATGTGGTCCTGGCGGCCATCGTGCTGCTCCTCACCCCCCGCTTCGTCGCCGAAAGCCGGCACCCCGGCCGCCATCTCGATCCGCCGGGCCTGGTGCTCGCCATCGCAGCCATCGGCGCTCTCAACTACGGCGTCATCGACGGCGGCCACTCGGGCTTCGACTCGGCCCGGGCCCTGTGGGCGTTCGTCGTCGCCGCGCTGGCGCTGGTGGCGCTCATCCTTGTCGAGGCGCGCACGCGCACGCCCATGCTGAAGCTGCGCCTGTTCCGCATTCCGTCGTTCGCCACGGCCAACGTGGTGGCGCTGATCGTGCAGTACGGATTCGTGGCCACGGCGTTCGCCCAGGTGCTCTACCTCGAGCGGGTCCGGCACGAGTCGATCCTCAGGTCGGGTCTCCTGCTGCTGCCGCTGATGCTGGCCTACGTGATCCTGAGTTCCGTGGCCGCTCCGCTCTCGCGTGTGATCGGGTTCAAGGCGACGCTGGGGATCGGTGCGCTGCTCGCCGCGGCCGGCAACCTGCTGATGATCAACCAGGACCCGTCGACGTCCTTGGTGACCGTCGGGATCCTGATGGCGATGTTCGGGGCCGGAGCGGGGCTGATCCTCCCGCCGGTCACCGCGGTGTCGGTGATCAGCGTGCCGCACACCGACGGCGGCATGGCCAGTGGGACCGTCAACCTGTTCCGCCAGGTCGGCGGCACGCTGGGGGCGACCATCACCGGGACGATCCTCACCAGCGGGCTGACCTCCCGACTGCCCGACCAGTTGACCGGCCGGGGCCTGCCCAGGCCCCTCGCCCAGAAGCTGACCGCCGCCGTCAGCAGCGGGGCGCCCGCATCCCACGCCTCCGCCGCCCTGCGGGAAACGATCACCGCAGCCGTCGGCGGTGCGTTCTCCGGGGCACTGCACCTGGCTGTCCTGATCCCGGGTGTGGCGATAACGGCGGGGGGCGCGGCAGCCGTCATCCTCATCCGCAACCGGCCGGGACAGCCGGCCGCCTCGCCCGTCGTGGCAGAAAACACCCAGGTCACCGTCCGGGAACCGGACCTTGAGCCCCAGCTCGTAGGTGCGGGCACCGCGGCGCTCGGGCGGCCCGTCACCGCGTACGCCGGTCCGGGCCCGTCCGGCCGTAAGGCTGCCCTGGACGGCATCACCGGCACGGTCGTTCACGGATTTGTGCGCGACGTCGCGGGCGCCTCGGTCGGTGCGGCCACGCTGACCCTGATCTCGTTGCAGGGCAGGCAGTTGGGCCGCACGCATGTCGGCCCGGACGGCAGATACGCACTGACCGCTCCGGCCGGCGGAAGTTATGTACTGATCACGGCGGCCGACGGACGTCAGCCACAAGCGGCCACCATCGTCCTGGGAGACGCACCGCTCAGCCACGACGTCATCCTGTCGGCTACCAGCGGCCTGACAGGAGTGGTACGCGACGCGGCCGACGGCAGGCCTGTGACCGACGCCATGGTCGTCGTCACCGACGTCCGCGGCGAGGTCCTGGCCACAGCCACCACAGGAGAGTCGGGCGCCTTCACCGTCAACGAGCTGGCCTCGGGCACCCTCACCGTGGCAGTCAACGCCGCCGCCTACCGCCCCACCGCGCTGCCAATCGAAATCGGTGACCAGGGCATCACCCGCCTCGACGTCGACCTCAGCCGCGGCGCCGTACTGCACGGCACGGTCAGGGCGGGGGCCGGACGCCGGCCGCTGCCCGACGCGCGGGTCACACTGGTGGACGCCGCAGGCAATATCGCAGGCACGGCGATCACCGGCGACGACGGCTCGTACGCCTTCACCGACCTGGACCACGGCGACTACACCCTGACCGCCAGCGGATACCCGCCCGTGGCCACCTCACTGTCCCTCAACGGCCCCGGACACAACGGCTGCGACATAGAACTGGGCCACCCACACCAGTAACAGACCGCCAACGAGGCGGCACACACACCTCGACACAGAAACGACAGGGCCGACTCCCAGCAAAAGCCGATTCCGGCCGACCGCCGGCGGCCGACGCAACCAGACCGCCCGACCAAAACCCAGACCGCACGATCAGTCTGGTCCGGAAGTCCTCTCATCCAGAGGCCGTCAGCCGGTCCGTACCGCCGTGATGGTGAAGCGTTCGACGTCGGCGACGTGCCCGCCGGT
>NZ_JBEYXD010000103.1:0-25294 GCF_040644975.1 Streptomyces sp. NPDC046900
GCCTGCCCGGTGTCGGTTTCGGAGCGTTCGATCGTGGCCTGCTGCCCGTCGCACGCGGCGAGCAGCAGCAGGCGCGCCACCTTCGGGGCGCCTTCAAGTTCGAACACGTCGACGGGCAGAGGGCCGTTGGCCTTGAGATACGTGACCACCTGCCGGGTGCGGGCCTTGATGATGCTGGACGGCAGATACTTTCCACCAGGGACCGCTTCACGTACGGCGTCCCACTCGCGGGGAGTGCGCTTGCCCGGATCGATGGGCCACGTCGCCAGCACCCCCAAGACCACATCGGCGCGCCACTTCGCCGAGCGCAGCACCCGCCCGGGCTGCTCCTGGGCCATGCGCACGATCCGGTCATTGACCTTCACGCCCTGGGGCGGGGCGGCACTCCAGCCCAGACGGCGCAGCGCCATCCACGCGTTCGACGGCAGTTTCCGACCGACCTCGTCCACGCCGGAGGCCAGCACATCAACATCGCCGGTATTGCAGTGTTCGGCCAGCAGGGCGGCGGCCATGTTGGACACGAGGTCCGCGCACCAGCCGACGCGTAACGTCACATCGGACGGCGACAGGCGTTCGCCGGTCTTCTCGTCCACTGCCCTGCGGAGCAGACTGCGGGCGCACGCGGTACGGGAGGTCTCACCGTCGGCGAGCAGCGGCTTTCGACTCACGCGGCGCGCCCTGCATCGCACTGGGCCGACTCGGCCAGCAGGCGACGCCGGTTCTCAGCCGACCGCATCCCGTACAGGCGGCCGGCGAACGTGGTGACCAGCGACGCGAAGTCCTCAAGGAGTTCGTCCCGGCTGCCGAGCTTCTTTGGGTGCAGCACCTCAAGACGGGCGCCGTACACGGACAGCAGGTGCTTGAGCCAGCCGACACCAAACCGGGCGAGCCGGTCCTCGTGCGTGACCCGCACGACGGTCACCGAGCCGTCAGCAACGGCCCGCAGGAGCCGACTCAGACCGGGCCGGTCCTCCCGCAGGCCACAGGCCCGGTCACGGAAGACCTTGACGATCTCGCCGGTGGAGGTGGCCCGCAGCTCCTTCTCCTGCGCCTGAAGCGAGGATTCCAGCTCGTGGGAGCCGGACACGCGCACGTACAGGCCCTCCAGGCGGACACGCTCGCCACCGGTGGAGACCTTCATCGCCTCCACATCGATCGAGGAGAACCGGCGCTCACGCCCGACCCAAGTCACCGGAAACTTCCCCGAGTCAGCCCAAACCGAAGCGTCACGGGGTGAACACCCAAACACTTAGCAGCTTTGAGAGTCGAAGAAGTTCCACACGATCACCGTACGAACACTGAAGAACTCTAAGCAAATTGATGAGCCTTGATTGGTGCGGCCGACCTGGCGGCCTGCTCGATCTTCGCGCAGTAGACTGCACGGGCTTCCTCATCGATCTGCTTCTCGAGTTCGGCGCGCAACCCGGTCCGGCCGTCGAGGCCCTCGCGCAGGATATCGGCGTGCCCGGCATGCCGGATGGACTCGCCGAGGACATGGACCATGATGGCGAACAGGATAGTGTCGGCATAAGGCTCCGGCCACCATGGCACGTGGCCGGGGGCGTCGTGGGGAAGCTCTTTGATCGTCGCGTCCGAGTGTTCCCACGTGCGCCGGTAGAACCCGATGATCTGATCGCGGGTCTCGTCCTCGGTCGCCCACAGATCGCTGCCGTTGGAGTCCTGCCACCGGGGCAGCGGTTCCGGGGAAGGGCGGTCGAAGACCTCGCCGAAGTACCTGGCCTCGACGGTGGCCACGTGTTTGACCAGGCCGAGGAGGTTGGTCCCGGTCGCTGTCAAAGGTCGGCGGGCGTCGTATTCGGACAAGCCGTCGAGTTTCCAGAGCAGCGCCTTGCGGTCCCGCCGCAGTCTCTCGTGCAGGTTGTCTTTCGCGAATTCATCGATCATGCGGCATGAGCCTGCCATGGGCTGCTCGTGGTCTCAGGATCCCGTACGTGGTCCGCAATGACTGACAGAGCCGAGGCTTGGCCATGGCCGCCGCCCTGACCTGCTACAAGAAGCTCGCGAAACTTGCCACGTGAGACAACCTTTCAGATCGATGCCATTTCCTCGGCGGAACGATGAGTCTGTGGCTGAGCCACCGAGCACGAGGACTACATGCGAGCTCAGATCGCGCGCCGATGAGTTTCCCGCGCCGCGCCGGTCTGTACGCGTGAGACCGACTCACGGAAGGCTGGAGCCATGCGGAAGCTGATCTACGGCATGAACCTGACCCTGGACGGCTACATCGCCGCGCCCGGCGACGACATCGGCTGGAGCGCGCCGAGCGACGAGCTGTTCCAGTTTTGGTCCGACCAGTTGCAGGCGACCGACCTGTCGCTGTACGGGTGCAAGCTGTGGCAGACCATGAGCTCCTACTGGCCGACCGCCGACCAGCAGCCCAACGCCACCCCGGCGGAGATCGAGTTCGCGCGCCGCTGGCGGGACATGTCGAAGGTGGTGTTCTCCTCGACGATCGACAAGGTCGACTGGAACACCCGCCTGGTCACTGGCGACGCGGTCGCCGAGATCACCCGGCTCAAGGCCGAGGACGGCGGCCCGATGGACATCGGTGGCGCGACGCTCGCCGGGGCGGCCATGCGGGCCGGGCTGATTGACGAGTACGTGCTGGCCACCGCGCCGGTCCTGGTGGGCGGCGGCACGCCGTTCTTCACCGCGCTGGACAGTTGGGTGAACCTGAACCTGGTGGAGACACGGACGCTTCCCTGCGGCGTGATCCTGACCAGGTACGAGACGAGGCGCTGAGCGCCCGTCACGCGACTCGAGCGCCTGCCGGGTCCACGCGAACGTGAACGCCACCACTGGTGTGGACAGCCGGCAGTGCGGCTTCACATCCACCAATACCGGACCCTGCTCAGTGGTCAAGATGTAATCCGGATGCGCTTGCGGGCCTTCGCCTCCACCACGGCCTTCAGGAGAAACGGCTGGGCCACGATGCCTCGTACCGCGGGATCGAAGTCGGCGAACAGCAGGCGTGCGAGCTCCAGACGCGAACGCCGATCATCTAGCCGCGTGGCGGTTGGACGAGTATGGCAACCCGATAAGCAAGCCCCGCCGCTTCGACTACGACCTGTCGGGCAACGCCACCCACCGCGACGCCCAACTCCGCCACGCCCTCACCCGCCTCCTGCACTGGGCCAAGGCCACGGGCGTGCAGGCCATCGCGATCGAAGACCTCGACTTCGCCGACTCCAAGACCCGGGAGAAGCACGGCCGCGGCAAGCGGTTCCGCAAGCTCATCTCCGGTATCCCCACCGGCAAACTCCGCGCACGCCTGCTGTCGATGTGCGCCGAAGCCGGACTCGGCGTGATCGCCGTCGATCCCGCCTACACCTCCCTATGGGGCGCACAGCACTGGCAGCAGCCCCTCTGCACCCCCCGACGCCCCGCCACCCGCCACCAGGCGGCAGCCGTGGCGATCGGCAGGCGCGCCCTCGGCCACCGGATCAGGCGACGGACGGCACCGCCCCGCCGGCACCAGAGCGATGCCGGCGGGCATCGGACCGCCCAGGCCCGACCCAGTGACCGGGGGCGTGAGGGAAACCGCCCCCGCGTACCCGGACCACGGACACGATCCGTGCGTGCTGAACACGGCAGGAACGCGGTGCACCAGCCCATCCAAGACCGTTCGGGATGGGTGCAGTGCCAGATTGATCTTCATGGTCACTTTGATCACTGTTCAGGAACGGTGGGGACAACCCCCTGAGGTGGAGGGGGCTCGGCCCCCCACGAGGCCTACGGCTGACAGGCTGGTGGCGGTGGGAGGGCCGTAGCCAGACTCGCCTGCATGACGATTTCCTCCCACGCCACGGTCACGGCGAGCCCGGCCGCCGTGCGGCCCCGCAGACCCCGCCCCGACGCCGGCAGCGACTTCGCCCGGCTCTCGCAGCGCATCACCGAGGCGGGTCTCCTGCGGCGGCGCCCCGGTTACTACACGGTGCGGCTCGGCCTGGTGATCGGGCTGCTGGCGGGGGGCTGGGCGGCCTTCGTCGCGCTGGGCGACACGTGGTGGCAGCTCGCGGTCGCCGCCTTCCTGGCCCTGATGTTCGGTCAAGTCGCTTTGGTGGCACACGACTTGGCGCACCGGCAGGTGTTCCGCAAGCGCCGCGCGAGCGCGATCTGGGGTCGGCTCTTCGGCAACCTCGGCATCGGCATGAGTTACGGCTGGTGGATGAACAAGCACACCCGTCACCACGCCAACCCCAACCACGAGGAACTCGACCCCGATGTCGCCCCGGACATCCTGGTCTGGTCCACCGAGCAGGCCCGCAACAGCAGTGGCCTGGCCCGATTCATCGGAGGCCACCAGGCGTTCTTGTTCTTCCCGCTGCTGACGCTGGAGGGCTTCAACCTGCACGTGGCGAGCGTGCGGGCGCTACGCTCACCGTCGATGAAGAACCGCCTGCTGGAGGGCACACTGCTTTTCCTGCACCTGGCGGCCTACGTGTCCGCGCTGTTCCTGGTCCTCTCTCCCGGCAAGGCCGTGGCGTTCCTCGCCGTGCACCAGTGCCTGTTCGGTGTGTATCTCGGCTGCACGTTCGCCCCGAACCACAAGGGCATGCCCACCTTCACCGGCGACGACCGCCCCGACTTCCTGCGCCGCCAGGTCCTGACCTCCCGCAACGTGCGGGGCGGCCGGCTCACCGACATGATGCTCGGCGGGCTCAACTACCAGATCGAGCACCACCTGTTCCCGAGCATGCCCACTCCTCATCTACGGCGGGCCCAGGTCGTCGTACGCGCGTACTGCGCGGAAATCGACGTGCCCTACCACGAAACCAGGATGATCCAGTCCTACCGCGAGGCACTCACCCACCTGCACCGAGTGGGCGAGCCCATCAGACGTCAACGCAAGGCGTCGTGACGGCAGGACCACACGCGGGGCCGCCGGGGGACGTCGACCTCAATCCATGGCGCCCTCAACGATCGACCAGACGGCAGAAGGTTCTCCGCAGAGTCGGTCGTCGGCGGCGCCGCGCTCGTCGGGCTTGACCAACTCCAACAGCGTGGACCGCAGACCTGGGTCGAGTTCTGTCGCCGTCTTCCGGCCTCCGCCCGGCGTACTCGCCCAACCGGCCCTGACCGGAGTCTGGTTCAGCCACCCCACGCGAGACCGTGCCCTCCTGGGCTCCGGCAGCACGGGTGGCGGGTCTGATCGCGCCCTGCCAGGGGACGGGACGCGGCGGCGAGTTCACCCAGTGATCGAGGCCCGGAAGTGGTACCGGTCGCCGCGGTACACCGCTGCGGTGAGTTCCAGTGGCTGGGCGTTCTGGTTGAAGGCGAGCTGGGTGGCGACCAGGACGGGGGTCGCATCGGTGATCTCCAGCAGGTTGCGCTCCTCCTCGGTGGGATGCCGGGCTTCCACGGAGTAGTCGGCGACTTTGGGCAGTTGGGGTGGGTCGGCGCGGCGGAGGGTGGCGAAGAGGGTGTCCTTGGTGAAGTCGGTTTCTGCCAGTTGCGGACACAGCCCGAGGGGCAGCCGGTTGTGCTCCAGGACGATGACGATGTCATCCAGGTATCGCAGTCGGCGCATCTCGAAGAGAGCCGCCCCCGGGCCGACGCGCAGGAGCTCGGACTCTTGGACCGTGGCCGCCCGGACCCTGGATTCCAGGACTTCGTCCCGGAGTTGGAAACCGTGTTGGTCGGCGTAGTCGGCGAAGCCTTGCACCGCCTGGCCGCCCCCGGGAGCGGACGATGGCCGGGAGGCGGGTACTGCGCGTTCGTAGCCCTGAGCGAGGAACCATCCTCGGGCCGGCGAGGACTCGATGACGTCGCGCTCCGCCAGTTCGTTCAGGGCGCTGCGCAGCGTGACGCGTGAGACCCCGTACCGGCCGGCGAGCGATCGTTCGGACGGCAGGCGGTCCCCAGGTCGGGCGCCGTTGGCGGCGATGTCGTCCAGAAGGCGTCCGGCGATCTGGGAGTACAGGGGCAGGGAGTCGGCGCCCAGCAGGCCCTGGGGGAGAGCGTTGTCCGATGGCATACCAGATGTATACCAGTTCAAGTAAGGCCAGTTCAATACCAGATTGAGACCATTGACGACCAGAACGCATACCAATAGCATTCCGGAGACGTTTCCGGAGGCATGCGTACCGTTTCGGGCCGCGCTCTTCGGCGAACCTTGGAGCGGATCATGTGGAACCCCTTGGACGAAGTGGTGCGACGCCAGAAGGCGGGTGAGCCGCACGGCATCACCTCTGTGTGCTCGGCACACCCGCTGGTCATCGAGGCATCCGTACGCCAGGCGCTCGCCTCGGGAGGCACCCTCCTGGTGGAGGCGACCTCCAACCAGGTCGACCAGTACGGCGGATACACCGGCATGCGGCCGGAGGACTTCCGCGAGCTGGTTCACGGCATAGCCACCGAGCACGGCCTGCCGCTGGACCGGGTCGTCCTCGGCGGTGACCACCTCGGACCCAACCGGTGGCGCTCGCTGCCGCCGCAGGAGGCGATGGCCGAGGCGGACGCCCTCGTCGCGGCGTACGTCCGGGCGGGCTTCACGAAGATCCACCTCGACTGCAGCTTCTCCTGCGTCGGCGACCCCGTACCGTTGACCGACGACGTGGTCGCCGAGCGCACCGCGCGCCTGGTGCGTGTGGCCGAGGAGACCGCGGGCGGCTCCGCCGGCGCCCTGCGCTACGTCATCGGCACCGAGGTGCCGGTGCCAGGAGGGGCCCACGAGACCCTGGAGGACATGGCGGCCACCAGCCCCCCGGCCGCACGGCTGACCCTGGAGCGCAACCGGGACGCGTTCGCGGCGTACCACGTCGCCGAGGCCTGGCCCCGTGTGATGGCCCTGGTCGTGCAGCCGGGTGTCGAATTCGACCACCTTCAGGTGTTCGACTACCGGCGCGAGCGGACGACCGAGCTGCGTGAGGTCCTGGCGGGCGAGCCGAACATGGTCTTCGAGGCCCACTCGACGGACTACCAGACAGTCGACGGGCTGGCCGCCCTGGTGGAGGACCACTGGGCCGTACTCAAGGTGGGGCCCGGGCTGACGTTCGCGCTGCGCGAGGCCCTGTTCGCACTGGCTGCCGTCGAGGACGAGCTCGTTGTCCCCGGGGCGCGCTCCGGGATCACCGATGTGGTCGACCGCCGGATGCGCGACGAGCCCTCCTGGTGGTCGGGGTACTACGGAGGAGACGCCGCCGAGCAGCGGCTGGCCAGGCGATACAGCTACAGCGACCGCATGCGCTACTACTGGCCGGACCCCGAGATAGCCGCCGCGCAGGACCACCTGTTCGCCAACCTCTCGGCCCTGGACATCCCGCTTCCCCTTTTGAGCGCCCACCTGCCCGACCAGTACCGGCGGGTTCGGACCGGCGCTCTGACCGCGACGCCCCGGGACCTGGTCGTCGACCGGATCCAAGACGTCCTGCGCGACTACGACCGCGCATGCCGTGTTCAAGACAAGGAGTACGTGTGACCACCTCCACCCACAACGCGATGCCCCAGGGCGGCGGGGCCGACCACACGGTCGCGGAGATCACCCAACAGCCCTCGGTATGGCGTGAGGTCGGTGCGATCGTCGCCGACGGGCGGGACCGTCTGGACACATTCCTCAAACCGCTGCTCGCCGAGAAGGAACTGCGAATCGTCCTGACCGGAGCCGGTACCTCGGCATTCGCCGGGGAGGTCGTCCGGTCGGCGATAGCGCAGGCCACGGGCCGGCGCGTGGACGCGGTGTCCACCACCGACATCGTCGCTGACCCCTACGCCTCCTTCCCGTACGACGTCCCCACGCTGCTCGTGTCCTTCGCGCGTTCCGGGGACAGCCCCGAGAGCGTCACGGCCACCCGGCTCGCCGAGCAGGTCCTGAGCCGCGTGAACCACCTCGTCGTCACCTGCAACAGCGCCGGACACCTGGCCCGGACGCACGGCGAGGACCCCGCGTCCCACGTCCTGCTCATGCCGGCCGCGGCCAACGACCAGGGCTTCGCCATGACGTCGAGCTTCACCAGCATGCTGCTGGCGTCCCTGCTCGCCTTCGGTGCGCTGGACACCGACGACATCGAGGCACCGGCCGCGGCGGCCGAGCACATCACGGCAGGAGGTCTGGACCAGGCCATCGACACCCTGCTGGCCCGCCGGCCCGAACGGCTGGTCTACCTCGGCAGCAGCAGCGCCCTGAAGGGCCTGGCCCAGGAGTCCGCGCTGAAGCTGCTGGAGCTGACCGGGGGCGCACTCGTCGCGTCCTCGGAGTCCTCACTCGGCTTCCGCCACGGCCCCAAGTCGGTGCTGAACAACCGCACGGCCGTCGTCGTGTACGTATCCAACGACCCTTACACGCGCCGCTACGACCTCGACATCATCACCGAACTGCGCGCGGGCCTCGCGCCCGGCAGCGTCGTGGCCGTCACCGCGTCGCCCGACGGATTGCCCGGGGACGACACCTGGCTGCTGCCCGGACTCGCCGGCGCCGACGACGCCGCCCTCGCCCTGCCCGCCGTGGTCACCGCGCAGCTCATCGCACTGCGTTCCTCCATGGCCCGCGGCATCCGGCCCGACAACCCGTTCCCCTCGGGAGAGGTGAACCGCGTGGTGCAGGGCGTGACCGTGCACCCGCTCCCCGAGCGACGGAACGACGTCGCGTAACAGCGTCCAGAGAAAGCCGAGCGGAGGAACAACGATGTTTCTGGGTGTGGACGGCGGAGGCACGAAGACAGCTTTCTGCCTGATCGACAGCGCGGGCACCATCCGGGCCCGAGCTCTCGGAGAGGGCGCCTACTATTTCGCAGACAACGCCACTGGTGGCGTCGATCACGTCGTACGGGTCCTCGAACAGGGGATCGGGGCCGTGACCAAGGCCGCGGGCATCACACCCGCGGACATCGACCACGCGTTCCTGGGCCTGCCCGGCTACGGAGAGGTCCCCGGCGACGTCGCCGCGCTGGACGCCGCCCCCGGCCGGGTACTGGGGCACCAGCGCTACGCGAGCGACAACGACATGATCTGCGGCTGGGCTGGTTCGCTCGGCGCGGTGGACGGCATCAACGTGATCAGCGGCACCGGCTCGATGACCTACGGCGAGCGGCAGGGCCACGGCGTCCGCACCGGCGGCTGGAGCGAACTGTTCAGCGACGAGGGATCGGCGTACTGGATCGCCGCCCGGGCACTGAACGTGTTCTCCCGGATGAGCGACGGCCGGTTGCCCGAGGGCCCTCTCGCGGAACTGCTGCGCCGGCACCTCGGGCTGAGCTCGGACCTCGAGGTGATCGACGTCGTACTCAACCGCTGGCAGGGACACCGCAGCGAGATCGCCTCACTGACCCCTCTGGTGGTCGAGGCGGCCGAAGCGGGCGACACGGAGGCCGCCGCCATCCTCACCGAGGCCGGCAGGGAACTGGCCCTGCTGGTGGACAGTGCCCGACGCCGCCTGGGCTTCTCCCCCGACGAGACCGTCCTCGTCTCCTACTCGGGCGGCGTCTTCCGCTCGGCCCGCGTGCTCGACGCGTTCACCACCGCGCTCAAGAACAGCGCGGCCGAGTACGAACTGCGGCAACCCCTGTTCGAACCGGTGGTGGGCGCCGCGATCTACGCGGCCAAGCTCGCCGGCACCCCTCTCGGCACCGAGGCACTGGCCACCCTGCGCTCCAGCTCGAACATCACCACCACGGAGGACAGCCATGACGACGCGTGACAAACGAACCTGGATCCTGTACGCGGGCCTGCTGGTTCTGTTCTGGGGTGTCTGGGGAGCGTTCTCCAGTCAGCCGACCGAGCGCTACGGCTATCCGGACGAGATGATCTACGTCATCTGGGCCTTCACCATGCTCGTCCCGGCCGCGGTCGCACTGCGCCGGGAAAGGTTCGACCGCCGCCCGATCGCCGCGGTGTACGGGCTCGCGGCCGGACTCACCGGAGCAGGCGGTCAACTCCTGCTGTTCCAGGCGCTGTCCAATGGTCCCGCGTACCTGATCTTCCCTGTGGTCTCCCTCTCCCCCGTGATCACCGTCCTGATGGCCGTGGCACTGCTCCGGGAGCGGATCGGGAAGCTCGCCGTCATCGGAGTGATCGCCGCGCTGATCGCCATCGTGCTGATCAGCATCCCCGCGGGCGCGGGCGGCTCGGTCAGCACCGGGTCCTGGCTGCTGTTGGCTGTCCTCATTTGCGTGGCCTGGGGAGCGCAGGCGTTCTTCATGCGAAAGGCCGCCCTCGGCGGCGTCAACGACGCGACGACGTTCGGTTGGATGACCATCAGCGGACTGCTCCTCGTCCCTGTCGCCATTCTCATGATGGGCGGGCTGCCCGACGCGCCGTGGCAGGCCCCGGCGCTCACCGCCGGCACCCAGATCCTCAACGCCGTGGGCGCACTGTTCCTCGTCATGGCGCTCAGCCGCGGGAAGGCGAGCGTCGTCGCACCGGTCACCAACGCCCTGGCGCCCGTCCTCACGATCGTGCTGTCGCTGGTGGTCTATCAGACCCTGCCGACGATATGGGCGACGATCGGCATCGTGCTCGCCCTCGGCGGATCGACGCTGATGGTCTACGCCGACGAGAAGCGCGAGGAGATCCCCCAGGCCCTGGAGCCATCGGCATCGGCCGCCGGCTCATAATCCGCTGCACTCCTGCAGCTTGGACCTGGCCCGCCCCAAGGGCGGGCCAGGTCGCTCCCCCACTGCAAGCCGAGCCCCCGTACGAGGAGTACGCACATGTCCTTGGTCCCCACCGGAGACCTCGTTGCCCGGGCCGCCGCCGAGCACAGTTGCGTCACCGCCTTCAACGTCATCACCCTGGAGCACGCCGAGGGCATCGTGACGGGCGCCGAGGCCGCCGACCGGCCGGTGATCCTTCAGATCAGCGAGAACGCCGTGCGGTACCACGGTGGACGGCTCACTCCCCTCGCACTGGCGGCATCCTCCATAGCTCAGACGGCAACGGTCGACGTCGCCCTGCACCTCGACCACGTCACCGACATCAGTCTGCTGCACCAAGCGGCCGACACCGGCTTCTCCTCGGTGATGTTCGACGCCGGGGCACTGCCCTACGCCGCCAACCTCGCCGCCACCGCCTCAGCGGCACGGTGGGCACACGAAGCGGGCCTCTGGATCGAGGCTGAACTGGGGTACGTGGGCGGCAAGCCCGACTCCCCCGCCAGTGCGCACACCGAGGGAGTACGCACGGACCCGGCGGAAGCCGCTGACTACGTGGCGCGTACCGGTGTGGACGCCCTGGCAGTCGCGGTCGGCAGCAGCCACGCGATGACCGAGCGGTCGGCGGCCCTGGACCACACACTCATCGCACGCCTTCGGGAAGCTGTTCCGGTCCCGTTGGTGCTGCACGGATCATCCGGAGTTCCCGATGCAGAACTCCGCGCCGCGGTCCTGGCAGGCATGGTAAAGATCAACATCGGGACAGCGCTCAACATCTCGTTGACCCATACCGTCCGCGAGGTGCTGCTCAGGGAGCCAGCGCTGACGGACCCGCGCAAATACCTCGGCCCCGCCCGCGACGCCGTGATGACCACCGTGCGAGACGTCCTCACCGTACTGGCGACCTGACCACGACACAGCCGCGGCCCTCACGTTCCACCCACGTTCAACAACCCGGTCAGAAATCATGTCCCGAGCAGGTAGGAGGGCGCCCGGTCTCGCGAAGGCCGGCTTCTTCAGCCCCTGGCATCAGCCCTCGATGCGCTGTCCCTCAGGTCTGGCCACGGCGCAGTGTGGCCAGACCGTCTGGCGTGTGAGCTGTGCGGCGTGGCCTGTGTTCCCCTGTTCCATGCTGTCGTTGGCGTGGACGCTCGTGCCGCTTCTGCCGGGTTTGCAGGAGCGGGAGCATGCTCAGTTGGTGTGGCGTTGGGTGGGGTCGAGTCGGCTGAGGACGGCGCGTACCAGGTCGCGGCTGTAGGCGGAGCAGGGTGCTGTGGCGGCCGTACACACGCTCGAAGCCGCCTGCGATCAACTGCCCTTCGGCCCAGGTCTCAGCCACATGGGCTGCCGCTCGACCGCCGCCTCTTCCTGCCTCAACTCAACGTCTTGCTCAAGCACTTGACGTATCTCCCCTGATCGGCAGATCCGCCGTTAGTTTGGCCCTGGCTCACATTCGGTGGTAGCGAAGCGTGAGGTCATCCGAGGAGAATGCGGTGACGTAGGAGCGTGAAGCGTGCCCGCCCATACATTTGCCTCGCGATGAGCTTGGTCTTGGTGTTCACACCTTCGGTCGGTCCGTTGCTGTATGGGAGAGTGAGCGCGGCGATGACGGCATCGCGGTCTCGGTCCAGGCACCGGGTGAAGGCGTGCAGATGGGGCAAGTCGACTGCGCGGACCTGGGCCGTCCAGCGCGGGAGGGTGTCGGCATTTGCTGGGTGTGGTGTCAGGAGCTGCGCGAAGTCCCTGATACGGGTGGCCAGTTGAGTCATCTCGGTGCAGGTGGCGGTGAGCCGGGCCAGAAGATCTTGGTGTTCGGCCTTGAGGCTGTCGGGCTTGGTGAGCAGCATCCGGGCGAGTCTGCGCGCGGAGATGTGACTGCGGTCGGCATCCGCACGGCCTTGGTTGATGTACTTGTGCAGGAGGTTGAGGCAGCCCGTGAAGCCGAGGGCCTTGATCTCTTCGAAGAGGTGCAGGACGGGGACGGCGGGGTCTTCGACCCGGCGTTTACGCAGGTGCTCGCGGTAGGGATCGACAAGGCTGGCGCGGTACTTGGGAACGTGGAGCATTCGTTCCGGCTGATCGGCTCGGGCGTAGCGTTTGACGGTGTTCAGGGTCAGCTGCAGGCGGCGGGCGCATTCGAGTAGGCCCACGCCCTGGTCGAGCAGGCCGTGGACGTGGTGCCAGCGTTCCAGGGTGGTTTGTGCGCGGGGCCCGTTGTAGAGGGGCGCGTCCAGCACGGTCGCCCAGCAACTGCTGTGCGCCTTCACCTCGCTCAGGGCGGCTTCGCACAAGTTGTGCCACAAATGCCAGCGATCAGCGACCTGTACCGCGTCGGGCAGGGCGCGGCGGATGGCCCCGGCGTAGGTCGCGGAGCCGTCACGGCACACGACCTCGATCCCCGGATGCTCGCACAGCCACGCCTCCAGGGTGTCGGCCGTGCGGTCGGGCAGCACGTCGATCCGCTCGTGCGTCTCGGCATCGATCACCACGGTGGCATAGCGATGACGCCGGCGCAGAGCGAAGTCATCAACGCCGATTACACGAGGCACCCGCCCGGTGGGCAACAACATGCGCAGCAGGGCGCGCAGGGCCGTGTGACGAGACACGCCCACCGCGAGTATCGCCAGCAAGCGTGCCCCGGCCCGCTAACTCCTTGACCGCAGCCTTGACTTGCCTGGTCAGGCGAGCTGTGCGTCGTTGGTATCGCTCCAGCACTCCAGGCACCTGCTCGCGGAATGTGTGACGGCAACCGCGCGTGGGACACACCAAACGCCGCACTCGCACACGGACGACCACCCGCCGCCCATCGACCGGAACGTCGGCCACGGTCCGCAGATGGTAGCCGTGCACCCGGGTCGTCTCAGCCCTGCAGCCCGGGCATGCAGCCGGCCCCTCGGACGTCCGGGCCCGCACCCAGATCCGCTCGTCCTCGTCGACCACATCTTCGACAGTCAGGGGACCCAGCCCGGAAAACGCTGTAGCCACAAGCTCGTTGACATCTCGCACGCTATGTCAACGAGCCCAGTCACGCTTCGCTACCACCGAATGTGAGCCAGGGCCGTTAGTTTTACAGTCCCATTTGACCGGCCTACTCCTTCACACAGCACAGATGAAGAGGGGGGATACTTGAAGGCTCCCCTCCCTGAAAGGAGGGGATTCTCCACCCTCCAGGGCTGATGTGGGGATTCACGGCTCAGGCCGCCACCTGAGCCGGCGGACCAGGAGGTCTTACGCCCTCGGCACCGTCCGGGCTCCAACCTGCCCGGACCAGCATCACACGGGCGGAGTTCTTGTCCCTGGGCGAGACGGCTCCGCACACGGTGCAGGCATACGTTCTCATCGAGAGAGGGAGTGCGTGCTTGGTTCTCGCCCCGCACGTTGCGCAGTCCATCGTGGTGTGCGCCGGGTGCACCAGACGGACGTCCCGTGCGTGCTTGCGCCCCATCTCGACCAGAGCGCGTTGGGTGGCCGCGATGGCGGCATCGGCCGCCTTGCGGGCCATCGTGGTTTTCGCGAGGAACTTCGGGCGGAAGTCCTCCACCGCCACCCCATCATGATCACGCATCACGGACTTGGCCCACTTGCGGCCGGTGTCCTCCCGCTGCCGCGCGACCTTCTTGTGCAGCTTCGCGGCCTGGGCCTGCGCCTTCCGGTAGCCCTTGGATGCGGGCCGGCCCTTCGGACGCCGGCGCCGGGCCATCATCCGCTGGTACTTCGCGAGCCGCTGAGCGGCCCGCTTGCCGTGCTCGGCATGCGGGAGATCGTAGGCGTCATCCGTGGTGGTGGCCGTCTCCTTCACACCCCAATCCACCCCGAGCACCCGCCCCGTGAGGGCAAGCGGTTCGCTCCGCGCGGGGGCAACGAAGGACACATACCAGTGCCCGAGCGTGTCCTGGTACACGCGCACACTCGACGGCTCAGCCGGAAGAGCCCGCGACCACACCACGCTCACCACGATCTGGCCCGCAAGGTGCAGACGACCGTCCTTGAGGCGGAAACCCCGCTTCGTGTAGTTCAGGCTCGGCCTGGCCTCCCGCTTCTTCTTCCAGCGGGGCATCCCGGCCCGGCGGTGCTGCGCAAGCCCGTCCTTGATGTCCTTCAACGCCTTCGCCCGCGACTTGGCGAAGTCCCGAATCACCTGCTGCTGCGGCACCGAGGCACCCTCGGCCAGCCACGGCATCACCCCGCGGGCCTCGGTCAGCATCCTGTCGAGCTGGGCCGGACCACACGTCAGCTTCTCGCCGGACTCCTTGCTCTGCTGGTGGACCTGCTTGGACTTGGCGACGCATTCATTCCAGAGCCACCGGCAGCGGTCCCACTCCGCTTCAAGTGCGCGCCGCGCGGTAGCCGACAGGCGCACACGAAAGGAGTACCGGGCATGCCCGGCCCCCTCCATGGTCGCGTCTGTCGTCATGCATCCGAACCTACCCGGAAGGACTGACACTTGAGACCTCTCGATCGCCACAGGCTCGCTCACCTCGTCGCGGGTGGACGGCCTTTCGCCCGGGAGGCGAAACCCCCATTTCCTTTCCTGCTCCGCAGGAGACCGATTCCTCCCCCGCCTGAAGGCCAGGGCATCCTCGGAGAAACCCCGTGAAGGCCCGTGGGGTGCGGTGTCAGGCCCGCTCCCCACGGGCTGTCGAAAGTGCCGGCTATGCGGCGGTGATGCGGGCGACGGCCCGTCGCGTCAGTTCACGGTCGTGAGGTGAGCCGTCCAGGGCGCGGTGCAGAGTCAGCCCCTCGATCAATGCGTCCAGTTGACGGGTGGTGTCTGCGTCGAAATGCTGTTCCAGCAGGTGGCGACTGCGGCGCATCCACTGTTGGGTCAGCTCCCGGTATTCCGGGTGGCGAGCGGCGAGGGTGTATAGCTCCTGGGCGAGGATGAGATCGCGGCGAGGCCCTTCAGAAAGGGTGTGAATCAAGTCGGTGACGGCTTCACAGGCCTGCTCGCGGCTGCCTGCCCGGCTGAGGTGTTGCTCGAAGACGGCCACGATGTGGTCGGCGAAGCGTGTGAAGGCTTGGCGTAGCAGGTCGCCGATGCCGGTGAAGTGGTAGGTCATCGACCCGAGGGGCACCTCGGCGCGGGTGGCGATCTTGCGGTGGGAGACGCCAGCGACTCCCTCGTCGGCGATCAGATCGAGTGTGGCGGCGAGGATCCGTTCGCGCCGCTGCGGGTCGATATGTCCGGTGGCCATTGCAGTTCCGGGCTAGAGGTTGCGCACAGAACGGGCAGGGTTGCCGACGGCGACGATGTTGGCGGGCACGTCCTTGGTGACCACTGCGCCGGCGCCGATGACGGCGTTGTCGCCGATAGTCACTCCGGGGCACACGATGACCCCGCCGCCAAGCCAGACGTTGTCCCCGATCGTGATGGGCCGCGCGGCTTCGAGCTTGTCGCGTCGGGGCCCTGGCTCTACGGGGTGGGTCGGAGTGAGGAGTTGAACGTTCGGGCCGATCTGGCAGTCCTCGCCGATGTTGATCTGAGCGACGTCCAGCGCCGTGAGGTTGTAATTGATGAAGGTACGGGCCTCGATGGTGATGTTGCTGCCGTAGTCGACGTAGAGCGGCGGCCGTACGTCGACGCCCTCGCCCACCGAGGCCAGGAGGTCGGACAGGATCGGCCTGGCCCCGTCGGCGTCCTCAATGTAGGCGGCCTGGTAGCGGGCGGCCAGTTGGATGGCGCGCTGCTGTCGCCTGGCGATCTCCGGGTCGTCGGCGATGTAGAGGTCGCCCGCGAGCATGCGCTCCACGTTGGTGCGCGGGTCGTCAGCGAAGTAGTCGGCCAGCATGTGTACGATCGTACACTCTCGAATGTACGAACGTACACCCTTCCTGATCGCGACGTTCGAGCTTCTTCGACTCCGACGTCCTTCGGGATGATCCGCGGCGGCAAGATCGACGCCGCCGTCCTCGGCGCAATGCAGGTCTCCGCCACAGGCGACATCGCCAACTGGATGCTCCCCGGGAAGATGGTCAAGAGAATGGGCGGGGCGATGGACCTGGTGCACGGCGCGAAGAAGGTCGTCGTCCTGATGGAACACGTGGCCCAGGACAGCAGCTTCAAGGTCGTCGAGGAGTGTTCCCTGCCCCTCACCGGCAACGGGGTCGTCCAGCGGATCGACACCGACCTGTGCGTCCTGGACATCACCACCCAGGGCCTGCGCCTGCTCGAGCTCGCCCCGGACGTCACCATCGAGCAACTCAGGGCCAAGACCGAACCCACGGTGCTCGAGGCGGGCGCCGGCAAGCTGAGCATCGTATGAGCCGTCGTACCAGGAGTCGGGACAGCGGTACGGGTGACTGCCATAGGAGGGATCCGGCGCGGAGAAGCACCGCCGGGTGACGGCGATGCCGGCGAGCGTCGACCCGCGACGACGGCCGACGCGGTCGTGCTCGCGCTGCTCTTGCCTCAAAAGACCAGCTCTTAGCGGTGCCCCGACACCGTCGCCGACACGGTCGGTCCCTGCCGTGAACTCGCAGGTCAGGCCACCTCCACAGCCAGGGTGCCCGCTCGACCCATCGGGAACAGGTGGACGGGAAGGGGCTCCTCTTCTGCTGTCTTGGTCCAGATGAAGGGCGGGAGCGCGGGCGACATGCCGGGAGAGTCAGACGCTCCTACCACTGCCCGGTACGGGTCTGCTGCCTGGCCCCGGCGGAGTAGTAGTCGAGTCCGCTATGCGGATGCCCTGAACGGCTTTCCCGGGACACTGGGACAATGGATATGTCACAACGGTTCTGTACGTCGCTTTCGTGAGCCCCAGAGCGTGCGATGTCTGGGCGACGCCCTCAATGGGGAGGGGGACCGTTGGTGCCCTGGGACGGGGGTACCTACGCGCGCGATTCCGACTCACGGAGGATACGACTCACATGCGTGTCATCGAGCCGCTGTACGCGGAGATTGTCCGCCGCAACCAGGGCGAGAGCGAGTTCCACCAGGCGGTACGGGAGGTCCTGGAGACTCTCGACCCGGTACTCGAGCAGCGGCCCGAGCTCATGGACGCCCGGATCATCGAGCGCATCTGCGAGCCGGAACGTCAGCTCATTTTCCGGGTGCCGTGGTCCGACGACTCCGGCGACATCCACGTGAACCGGGGCTTCCGGGTCGAGTTCAGCAGCGTGCTCGGACCGTACAAGGGCGGGTTGCGCTTCCACCCCTCGGTGAACCTCGGCATCGTGAAGTTCCTCGGCTTCGAGCAGATCTTCAAGAACGCGCTCACCGGCATGCCCATCGGCGGTGGCAAGGGCGGTGCCGACTTCGACCCGAAGGGCCGTTCCGACGCCGAGATCATGCGGTTCTGTCAGTCGTTCATGACCGAACTCCACCGCCACCTCGGCGAGTACACCGACGTTCCCGCAGGTGACATCGGCGTCGGCGGCCGAGAGATCGGCTACCTGTTCGGCCAGTACAAGCGAATCACCAACCGTTACGAGTCCGGAGTCCTCACCGGAAAGGGCCTGGGCTGGGGCGGCGCCCAGGCGCGCACCGAGGCGACCGGGTACGGCTGCGTACTCTTCACCGCCGAGATGCTTCACAGCAGGGGTGAGTCCCTCGACGGACAGCGCATCGTGGTCTCGGGTTCGGGCAATGTCGCGATCTACGCGATCGAGAAGGCCCAGCAGCTCGGCGCGACTGTGGTGACCTGCTCCGACTCCGACGGCTACGTAGTCGACGAGAAGGGCATCGACCTCGCCCTGCTCAAGGAAATCAAGGAGACCGGCCGCGGCCGGGTCTCCGAGTACGCCGAGCGACGCGGCAAGCACGTCACGTTCGTCCCCGGCACCGGCCCGTGGAACGTTCCCTGCGACGTCGCCCTGCCCTGCGCCACTCAGAACGAACTGCACGAGACCGACGCCCTGGCCCTCGTACGAAACGGCGTGAAAGCAGTCGCCGAGGGCGCCAACATGCCCACCACGCCGGAGGCCGTACGCATCCTCCAGGGCGCGGGCGTCGCCTTCGCCCCCGGCAAGGCGGCCAACGCGGGCGGCGTGGCCACCAGCGCCCTGGAGATGCAGCAGAACGCTTCACGCGACTCCTGGACGTTCGCTCACACCGAGGAGCGGCTCGCGGAGATCATGCGCCACATTCACGACTCGTGCTACACCACCGCGGAGCGCTACGGCAGCCCCGGCAGCTACGTGGTCGGCGCGAATATCGCCGGCTTCGAACTGGTCGCGAACGGGATGCTCGCACAGGGCCTCATCTGATCCCGCCGGTCCCACACGACACCTGCCAGGCTCCGTCCTCTCGGCATGAGAGGGGGAGCCGAGCACCTGTCGTGTCAGAGCGACCTCGTGGTGGAGTGCGAGCAGTTCGGCATCCTTGGCCTTCTCCGAACATGACCGCAGCAGGAGGAGACCGAGGAGTCAGCGGAAGACGAGGCAGGACACTCGCAACGTCATGCGGCCCGAGTCTGACGTGATCACTTCGAGCTGCAAAGCACCTTGCCACAGCGCTACATGTGACTTTTGGCGCCCTACAGGCTTCTTCGACTTCACCTTCGACCGCACCGAGGGCGAAGGGCATCGGGTGCTGGGCGAGGACTTCTACTACCGCACCGCGGCCCTCATCTCTGCGGAATCGTGGGGACCGGCGCTTCCGTCGTGATCTCGCGTGTGACAGCGGATGCACGGGGAGCCCCGACCAGGTTCCGCTCTTCCCATTCGTCGTTCGCCTCGATGTAGAGCGGCTCCAGGTACTCCCCGGGATCGAGACCGCGCTCGCGCATCGCGCGCTCCGTGCGCCAGTGGATGAACCGCGAGTGCGGAAGACCAAAGACCATCCGCTGGTCGAAGTCGATGTCCGCGGCGTCGGCGAGCCACTTCACCAGCAGGCCGCTCATGCTCAGTTCGAACTCGACGAAGGGGTGATAACGCTCCCATACGACCACCGGCCATTGGTCGGGATCAGGACCTGAAGTGCGCCAGTACACGGCACCCCACAGCCCTCCGTTGCCGTCCACCATGCGTAGGCCGCACAGTAGTGAGCCGGGGTCCGGCCACAGCGGGTAGGTGGACTTCGTGTGCTCGAGCCAGGCGTTCTTCTCCGCGCTCGGCGTCATTTGCCCCACCGACGGGATCCCGGACTCGTGTGCCGTACTCGTTGGGGGAAGCACCATCACACGCTCGTCGATGGTGCCCACCCCGTAGATGGTGACGAGATCGCGGAAGTCAGCGGGAAGCCGGCAACCAAGATCCCTCTCGACCGCCCGCCAGTCGACCTGCTGCCCGCTCTCCGGGGCGGGCGGCATGAGCGCCACGAGACGTTCCACATCGGGGTGCACAGTCGTAGTCCTCCACAGCCGCACAGCACACGAGCCGCCGCACTGTACGTCGTCCCCCTCTGAGGCACCCACGGAGTCATTCCGTTAGAAGTTCTTGGAAGTCATCTCATTTGGTAAGCCTGCGGTAGCAGATGAGGATGCAGGCGATACTGGTGAAGGCGAGGAAGTGCTCGGCTCTGCGCTCGTAGTGGCGGTGCAGTCGTCGGCGTCCCGGGCTCGATATCCGCGCCGGATCCGGCCCCAGTCCTCGTCAGTCCAGACTCGAACTGGCAACTGAGACACCGGCCGGGGCGTGTTAATCGGATGGAGGCGCCGGAACGACTCTCGGTGAGCGGGGCATCGGCAGCCATGGCGTGATCCTACGGAAGCAACACTCCAACAGGACAGCGGCCTACCTCCAGGAGCAGGGGCCCTGGGCAGGGGATGAACCTCAGCCGCCTTCCCGACGCGTCCGCAGCGTGGTGAATAGCGACTCTGCAAGACATCTTCACCATTACCAGATAACTGGATGACTACGACTTCTCCTTCCAGCCCGACCTGGACCCGCGCAAGGTCAAGGACCTCGCCACCCTCTCCTTCGTCGAGGCCAAAGCGAACGCCGCCCTGCTCGGAGCGCCCGGGGTCGGCAGGACCCACATCGCCGTCGCCCTCACCGTCGCGGCCTGCCGGGCCGGCCACTCGATCTACTTCACCAGCCTCGGCGACATGGTCCGCAACCTCACCGCCGCCGAAGCCGCAGGGCGCCTGACCCGCAAACTCGGCACCTACCTCCGCCTCAGCGTCGTCGTGGTGGACGAGGTCGGCTACCAGCCCCCGGAACGAACGGAGGCCAACCTCGTCTTCCAGGTGATCTCCAAACGCTACGAAAAGGGCTCGATCATCCTGACCTCGAATCCCTGGGCGTAGGCCTCGCTGGTCGGCTGCCCCAGGTCGGCGACATGGCGCAGTTACTCATAGGCATCGTGGAACTCTCGCTCCCGTGCCGGAAGGCCCTGGCCGATGCGGAGCTGCGGAGCGGAAGGGTGCGGATGAACTTCGGCCCCGGCCTCGCCGCCGCTCCGTGCCGCCGCTGCTCGGAGCGGCGGCACGGAGCGCCTGGCGGGGCCAGGGCCGGTACGAAGACCTGCGGCCGCGGATACGGGTCCGGGGCGGTGGGGTCAGCCGGCCCACACGCCGGAGTTCGCCGTGGTGTTTCCGAAGTCGAACACGAAGCGCGTGCCGTCCTTGACGTCCGTCGCCACCACGGTCCACTGGCCCGCCGGGGCGGTCTTGAAGGCGGACTGGCAGTAGGCCGCGCCCGAGGACGGGTAGAAGCAGACCGCGACGCTGGTCGTCGTGTTGGGCTTGATGTTGATGTCGTTGCAGTTGCTGGTCGTGGTGAGCCGGGACTGCCCGTTGTTCGGGACCCACCGGTCACCGGCCGGCTTGGAGTAGGACTTGGCGCTGCCGTAGCAGGAGGTCGCGGCGGCCTGCGCGTTCGGGGCGAGGATGACGCCGCCGCCGAGCGCGACGGCGGACAGCAGGATCGCGGACGCACGCTTGATCATATGCATGACAAATCCCCCTCGGGTGGTGGGCCAGGCTTCCCGTTCAGTTCCCCTGATGGCCCATGAATGTGATATCTCCGACGCCGGAGTCACAGCCCACGATGCTGTCCGGTCTTGGAGGACCATGGAAGGCGACTTCCAGTCAAAACCGGTCAGTTCTAGGCGAACCTCCGGAAGTCGATCGTCCGCCGGACAAATGTGAGCCGCTGTCGCGGCCGGGTGGCGTCGGGCTCTCGCGGGAAGGCACCACGGAACGCGGGGCGAACGCAGGTTTCCCCCGCGGCCCTGGGTGTTCCCGCAAGGCCTCCGGAGGCGCTCGCCACGATGCCGGCTGGACCGCCACCGGTCACACCGGCGAGCGAGGTCCGGCGTTCGGCACAGGCGGGAAGGCCGGGCCGGAGCAGGCGGCATCCGAACCCTCGGCCTGTTGCTGGGCGTGATGGTCACCAGCGCGGACATCGGGGACCGGGCCGCCGCCCAGGTCCTGCTCCAGCAGGTGGCCGACGCGCACCACCTGCTCGCCCTCATCTGGGCCGATGGCGGCCACACCGGCAGCCTTGTCGAGCACTGCCTGGCCGTGCTCGCGGTGGTGCTGGCGATCGTCAAACGCTGCGACAACCGGCGAAGGTTCGTGGTGCTGCCCAAACGGTGGAACGTCGAGCGGTCCTTCGCCCACCTGATGCGCACCCGCCGCCTGGCCCGCGACTACGAGCAGCGCACCACCAGCGCCGAGGTGCTGGTCGATGACCTTGCTCATGACCCGTCGTCCGGCCCGGCAACGCCCCTCGCGAGGGTGAACCGGCCCGGCGCCGGTTCGGTCAGCCGGCCGCGAGCGACCAGGCGTTTGGCTTTCGACCGCAGTGCCTCCACCCGCGTCGGCACCACCTCCATGCCGAACACCGCGGCCATCTCCTGGCAGGTCAACGGGCCCTGCCCGAGCCGGGCCCGGTCCGCGAGCACCTGCACGATGCGGTGGTAGTCCACCGACACCACCGACCAGTCCGACCCCTGCCGCCACACCGGCACATGCGACCTGGCCTTCGCCGGGTCCCTCGGCGCCGACCGCGTGTCCGCATCCCGCGAATCCGCGGCGGCCTCTGCGCCGGCGGGGGCACTGCCGCCGGAAGCCAGCACGGTGGCGACCCACCTTCTGGCGATCACCCACTCCTGCCACTCCCGCCCGGCCTCAGCCAACTCGGCCTGGACGCGATCGGCCTCCTCCCGCAACCCGTCGACTCGACGACGAGCGACCAACTCACGCTGTTCCAGCAGTCCGACAACCGACGGCATCCACGCTTGCGATGCACCGCACCGGACGCCGGTCCTTGACGGGCAGAACCTGTCTGACGCGGCACCAGGACCCGAGGCTGCCCGGGCTGGACACCGGGCGCCCACCGCTGCGCCCGGTCACGAGAGAGTCCGTCCCCTCCCTGGCGCCATCCGGGCCGTCGAAGGCCGGGCGCCTGAGCCGTACCCATGCGGCAGAGCACTGTCGCCCCGCCCCGTGAAGGGGACGGGGCGGGGCGAGAGCGTCACACCGGCTGGAAGCCACCGACCTGGGGGGATTCCCCACCCACTCCCAGTTTCGCTGCGGTCAGTTCGACGCTGCCCTTTCCGGTGGGGTGGGTGGAGGTGCCGGGCAGGACCCAGACCGCGCCGCGGTAGTGGTCCTCGCCCGGGGCGCCGACGACAACATCCGGGTGGCCGTCCCTGTTGAGGTCGCCGACCGCGAGGGTGGTGCCGAACCCGTCGCCCTGGGCCGAGGTCCCGGGCACCGACACCGTCTCCTGGGAGAGCTGGTACGAGCGGACACCGGGCGTGCCCGTCTTCTTGCCTGGGATGACGACGACGACCCCGGCATTGGCCTGGTTGTTCTGTGTCTGGCCGGGGACGCCGACGACGATGTCGGCGAGGCCGTCCTTGTTCAGGTCGGCGACGGCGACGGCGGTCCCGAACCCGTAGTGCGTGTGCGACGTGCCGGAGACGCCGGGCGTGTCCTGGCTGATGTGCACCGGCTTGGCCGCGAGGCCCTGTGGGCCGCCGTACCAGAGCGTGAGCTCTCCACCCCTGTGGCCGCTCGTGCCGGTCCTCGGCTCGTCGGGGTCGCCGACGACGAGGTCGTTGTAGCCGTCGCCGTTCACATCGCCGACAGCGGTGGTCCTGCCATCGGTCGAGAGGGGGACGTGGCTCCCGTCGCGGGGGTCGATGTACACCAGGCCACCGCTGTACCCACCGGCGCGGATCGAGGTGACGATCCGCTCGGCCCGTCCGTCGTGGTTGAAATCGCTGTACTCGACGACGGCCGCCGACCCGGTCTGCGGGTACAGCGTTGCGATCCTGGCCGAGCCGGCGCGTGTGAAGGTTCCGCTGAACTCGATCGACCCGGCGTACCCGGCTACCAGGACGCGCGCGCCGCCGCTGTCGCGTACCGCGGCGACGTCCAGACCGTACCGGCCGTACGAGCCGCGGGGCACCGGCAGTGTGCTCACCGCGGAAAGTCCGCTCTTGCCGCCCCACAGAACGGTGACGCTGCCGGCGTCTTTGGCGCTGCCCAGATCCTCGTCGGGCGCACCGACGATCAGGTCGCCGTAGCCGTCCTTGTCCAGGTCGGCGAAGGCTGTCGAGGCACCGAACCCGTCACCTGTCTCGGCGCTGTCCGGCACCTTCGCGGTGTTCTGTGTGATGACGACCTTGCGCGAGGCGGACACCCCGCTCTTGGAGCCATAGAGGACGACCACCGCGCCCGCGCCGTCCTTGCCTCCGACCTTGGCCGTGGGCGCCGGAACGACCAGGTCCCGGTAACCGTCCCCGTTGAAGTCCGCCGGCGCGGCGATCGGCTTCGCCACAGCATCGACGGGCATCAGGAGCGCGCCCGCCGCGGCGGCCGCAGCCACCCCGACTGCGACCCCGAGCCTGACGCTTCGCGTCTTCCCCATCTTCCCCACCCTGATTTTCCTTCAGTCGCACAGTCAGACGGCAGGAGTGTAGAGAGTTGGGGGGAAGCACCGGACACCACGCTGGGCCCTGGCTCGGGTCGCACGTTTTGCGGGCGGACCCACCGACGCACGTAGAGCGGTGCGGACGAGCACCTACGCAAGATCGTCGACAGCAGCCTGAGCAGCGAGACAACATCACGCATTAGACCTCAATAATTACTCAGTCCTGGGGGAACTTCAGGCAGGGCGTGTCACACCTTCAGGTTGTGACCTGTCAATTAGTGAGGCAGGAGGTGACGCGCGGAGTGCGTCACCTCCTGCCAAGGTCAAGAAATTGAGGACATGCCCATGAACCGAACGGCGAGTTCGCCAACGCCGAGATCGTGGCCACCCCCACCAAGAGCTCCGACCTGCGAGCCCCATCGCAGCGTGCGTGCGGGGAAGTCGCCGGCCGTGGACACGAGGCACGGAGACCCGAGCGGCAGCAGCGCGGATCGCGTCGTCGAGGAGCGCGACCGTGGCCCAGGCCGGCGGGGACGTGTCGGGACCGGCCGGTCCGTCCAGGCGCGCTACGGCGTGGAAGTGCACGGCCCCGCGAGCCCGTGAACCGGGCACACCCGGGTACCGGTCAACCGACCAGAGCACCTACGAGCCCGCCCCCAGCGATATCGACGAGGCACCGTCATCCCTGCACCACCGGACCTCATCCAAGGTCCGACAAGACCCCGGAGGCGCGCGCCGGACCTGTCCTGCCCTGACTGAATCGGCCGCGCCTCCGGTCCCCTGGCTGCCCATACGGGCGGGCGCTGAACACAGGCTTTGAGGTGTGGCCTCATCCTTATCAGGTCCTACCTTCTTGATCGGGCTGAGCGAGGCATTCGTAGGGTTCGTTCACCCAGGGGTGTCAGGTGTGGCTGTTATCA
>NZ_JBEYXD010000104.1:0-24441 GCF_040644975.1 Streptomyces sp. NPDC046900
ACGGCGCGCACCCATGGCCATGCACCCACCGGGACCGAGAGGTCACAACCCCACCCATGAGGGCTGCAGAAGGGATGGTCCTCTAATGAGCACCTCGACCCTCTCCACTGCGCGTCCGCGGGCGGCCGTCCTGCGCACGGAGGTACGGCTCTTCCGCCGCGAACCCGGCGGCATCTTCTGGATCCTGATGTTCCCCACGCTGCTGTTGGTGATCCTCGGCTCCATCCCGGCCTTCCGGGAGAGCGACAAGTCCCTCGGTGGCCTCAGGCTCGTGGATCTGTACGTCCCAGTGGTGGTCCTGGTCGCCATGATCACCGCCGGGGTGCAGTCCATGCCGCAGGCCCTCACCGGCTACCGCGAGCGCGGCATCCTGCGCCGGATGTCCACCACGCCCGTGCGGCCCTCGTCCCTGCTGTCCGCGCAGATGCTGGTGCACGGACTGGCTGTCCTCGTCTCCACGCTGCTCGCGCTCGCCGTGGGCCGGCTCGCCTTCGATGTACGTCTGCCGCAGCAACTCGCCGGATACGTCCTCGCCCTGGTCCTGGCCATCCTCGCCGCCCTCGCGCTGGGTTCGGTGGTCTCGGCCGTCTCCCGTACGACGAAGATCGCGGGTGCGATCGGGTCCGCCGTGTACTTCCCGATGATGTTCTGTGCGGGGGTGTGGCTGCCGGTGCAGTCCATGCCGCACACACTGGCCCGGGTCGTTGAGCTGACCCCGTTCGGGGCGGCCGCACGTGCGCTCGGCCAGGCGGCCTCCGGCGACTGGCCCGGCTGGGGCCACCTCGGCGTGCTCGCCGCGTGGACGGTGCTCCTGTCGGCCCTGGCCGCACGATGGTTCCGCTGGGAGTGAGGCCGGTTCCCGCTGTGCAGACTGGTCGTATGACAGCCGAGACGCAACAGGTGCCGGGCATCGCCGTCGGTGCCTGGTCGGCCCCCGGGTCGGTCGCGGTGGAGCAGCGCTGGGCGGCCTGGCACCGGTGGGGACCGTACGGTCTCCTCGCCGGGGGGACCCTGACCTCGATCGTCTCCGCGGACGCGGTCGGCATGACCACCGGAGCCAGGTACGCGGCCGGTGCGATGGTGGCGGCGGCCCTCGTCCTGCAGTGGGTGTGGGGGAGGGTGTCCCGTGGGCGCACCGGACCTTCCCGGGCCGGCGTCGCCTACTACACCGTCCGCTGGGTGCTCGGCTTCGCCCTCAGCTGGCTCAACCCGTTCTTCGCACTCTTCGCCGTCACGGGCTACTTCGGCGCCAACCGGCTGCTGCCGCAGCGCCTGGTGAAATACGGCCTTGTCGCCACCGCCGTCACGATGTCCGGTTCGCAGGCCGGGGGCATGCCGCCGCACGGCGGGGTCGGCTGGCTCGGCTTCGGCGTGCTGCTCGGCGTCAACCTCTGTCTGCTCACCGTCTTCGCCCGCATCGCGGCGCACGAGGACGAACGCGCCCGTGTGCAGAGCGACACCATCGCCGAACTCGAACGCACCAATGCGGCCCTACAGCAGGCCCTCGACGAGAACGCGGCCCTCCACGCCCAACTCCTCGTCCAGGCCAGGGAAGCCGGGGTCGCCGACGAGCGCCGGCGCCTCGCCGCCGAGATCCACGACACCATCGCACAGGGCCTGACCGGGATCATCGCCCAGCTCCAGGTAGTCGCGGGCGCCTCCGACCTCACGGTGGCCCGCACCCATCTCGACCGGGCCGCCACGCTCGCCCGGCACAGCCTCGGCGAGGCCCGCCGCTCCGTCCACAACCTCGCCCCCGTCGACCTGGAGCACGCCGGGCTGCCCGAGGCACTGGAGAAGACGGTCGCCCAGTGGGCCGAACGGACCGGTGTGGACGCCCGGTTCACGGTCACGGGCACCGCGGTGTCACTCCACGACGAGGTGTCCGCCACACTGTTGCGTATCGCGCAGGAGGCACTCTCCAACACCTCCCGTCACGCCTGCGCCACCCGCGTCGGAGTCACACTCAGCTTCATGGGTGACGAAGTGAGTCTCGACATCCGCGACGACGGACGCGGTTTCGATCCGCACCGGCTCCCGGAACGCACCGGCACCAGAGGCTTCGGACTCCACGGCATGCGGGCCCGTGCCGAACGCATAGCAGGATCCCTCGTCCTCGAGTCGGAGCCAGGACAGGGCACGGCGGTCTCGGCTCGCGTACCGTTGGTGGGCGATGACCGATGACACGACCGTCTCCCTGCTGATCGTCGACGACCATCCCGTCGTTCGGGACGGGCTGCGCGGCATGTTCGAGAACGCCCCCGGGTTCCGCGTCCTGGGCGAGGCGTCGGGCGGTGTGGAGGCGGTGGCCCTGGCCGCCGAACTCGACCCGGACGTCATCCTGATGGATCTGCGGATGCCGGGCGGCAGCGGGGTGGAGGCCATAGCCACGCTCACCCGCTCGGGCGCCCGCGCGAAGATCCTGGTCCTGACGACGTACGACACCGACTCGGACACACTGCCCGCCATCGAGGCGGGCGCGACGGGCTATCTGCTCAAGGACGCGCCGCGCGACGAACTCTTCACCGCGGTACGGGCCGCGGCCGAGGGCCGCACGGTGCTGTCCCCGGCAGTGGCCTCCCGGCTGGTCTCGGCGGTGCGCGCCCCTGGGAACGAGCCGCTCTCCGTCCGCGAACGCGAAGTGCTGGCGCTCGTGGCCAAGGGCATGTCCAACCGCGAGATAGCCCGTGTGCTGTTCATCAGCGAGGCCACGGTGAAGACCCATCTGACGCATCTCTACGCCAAACTGGGCGTCAAGGACCGGGCGGCGGCGGTGGCGGTGGCCTACGACCGTGGAATTCTGGGCTAGAGAGTGTCTTCAAAGTCCCGTCTGCCCGCCGCTGTGTGGTGCGCACGCTCCCTAGGGCATTCCGGGAGGGGCGGGCTCCGCGGTACCGCGCCGCGCCACGAACACGAACTCCTTGCCCGGCCGGTCGGGTGCGTCGCGTACGTCCTCGACGACGAAGCCGTGCTCGTGCAAGTCCCGCTCGATCTCCGTACGTTCGCGGAAGCGAAGTGTCGATTCCGAGGTCAGTACGTCTCCGTCCGCAGCGAACACGTGCGTACCCCGGAAGCTCACCAGCGGCAGGCTCACGTCCGTCAGCTCGGCCCAGGTCTCGACGTGACCGACGCCCGGGATGTCCGTCATGCGGTACGTGGTCTCGCGCGTCCACTCCGCCCACTCCTCCCACACGCGCTGCGCCGGATCGCGCGTCTCGAAGACAAGCCGCCCGCCGGGCCGCAGCGCCTCGTACGCGCCGCGCAGCGTCGTACGCCACGCCTGCGGATCGGCGATCGCCTGGGCGACGTTCCCGGTCATCGTCACCAGGTCGATCTGCATGGGCGGCAGGTCCCCCGCGTCGCCGTCGAGCCAGCGCACCCGCTCCGCGCCCGGCTTGCCACGCGCGACGTCGACGGACGCCCGCGCGGGATCGATCCCGGTGACCGTAATCCCGCGTTCGGCGAGCAGCAGCGCGAACACGCCTGTACCGCACCCGATGTCCAGCACGGACCGCGCCCCGAACTCCTCCGCCATCGCGAGATACGCGTCGAGATCGCTGCGGTCCGGATCGAGTGGGTCGTAGATGGCGGCGAGGCGCGGATGCCCGAAAGTTGCGTCAACCATGGAGGCGAACGTATGTGGCCCCGAGCCCAAGCGGCCATTGCTTTTCGGGTTGCGGCGCCAAGCGGGCGCGGCGAAGTGCGCCGCTGATCCCGGCGCGCCCCTATCGGGCACGGCCGTACCGAAGCGAACCTCGACCAAGCCGCTTAGCTTGGGTTTTAACCTCAGCGCCTTCTTGGGGCGGGTTCCTGCCTTGGGGTTGCCCAAGCGCAAAGACTGGTTCGGCACCCTGACGCGGGTTTTGGAACACCGACGGCCACACGGTCCGTCTCGCCGGTGTTCCATAACGCCCTGATGTCGGCGGCCCTCAGATGACGGGTCCAGCCTCAGCGCTTGCGGGGTGAGGGCGAGGACGCCGGTGCCGCGCACCCGCGTTTCCGCCGTCAATGTGAGGGTGCCGGCGCCCAGGACAGCTTTTCAATCTCGGGAGCGAGATGGAACGCGGCCGATTTCCATTCGCTCGCGGCTTCATCGTCTCCGGCCGCCTCGTCCCAGGCCGGCGACAGCCCCAACTGCTCCCGTCGGGCCCTTTTCCAGTGGCAGCGGTTCACCCAGCGTGAAGAGAGCGTCTTCGGCTTCCCCGGTTGCGCAGTACCGGCGAACGCGGGTGTGCAGCGTGTGCCAGGAGCCGTACCGCTCCGGCACGTCACGGCGGGCGTCCGGGCCGGCGGCGGGTTCGTGTACGAGTTCACTGCGCTGGACGCATTCAGCGCTGCTGAGCAGGCCCGACAGCTCCTGAGCGGATGACGGCCCGCTCCCAGTTCCTGCGCCGGGACCGCGGCGGCGTCGTCCCGCTCCCCCAGATTTGGGTAGCCGGGCACTCGCAGCCCATCCCGTTGGATCCGCCGGCACGCGGAGCGGGCGTCCTCACCCTCGTGAACGAGGGACATCTGTACACGGTCGCCGGGCGGCGCAGCCGCATCGACGACACTCTCGAACTGGCCGCCGCCGTCAACCGAGGGCCGCTGGCCCCAGCCGTCGCGGGCGCCTGGGCAGCTGTCGAATCGCTGCTGTCACACCCGGACGGTCCCAAGTCGGAGAACGAGCGGTCCGGCGAAGCCGTGGCGGCTGACCGGATGGCTGCCATCATTGCCTGCTCCTGGCCGCGCGCCGAGCTCACCGCTCTCGCCCACCGGCACAAGCCTCGTGCCGCGGACGACCTCGCGAAGAACATCGCGGACTGCGGAATGAACCAGGAGCGTGCCCGCCTCGTCGCGGACGCCCTGCGTGAGCGGGGTGCCGGCGTGCTGGACTTCACCGGCGCGTCCACGAAGTACACGGACGCGCCCGCCGCGCAGCCCATGACCGACCTGGTGCACAACCCGCGGATCGTGCCGGTGGACGTCGCCCGTGCTTTTCGTGTGGCGCTGCGGCGGCTGTACCGGACCCGGAACACCATCCTGCACGGCGGAGCCACCCAGGGTGTCGTCTTGGCTGCCTCCCTGCGCACGGCCGCTCCGCTGGTCGGAGCGGGATCGGACCGCATCGTCCAAGCCGCCTACGCCGCAGGCCTCGATCCGCTCGACCTCGCGGCGCGTGCCGAAGTACGCCCTCAGCCTCGTGGACGGCGAAACCGGGTTGTCCGTCGTGGACCTCCTGGAACCCGTCTGAGCGCTCCAATCCGCAGCTCGCGGATGCCGCGACTCAAGGTCGTCGCCGTGACCGGTGCGGGCGTGGTTCGTTGGTCCTGGTGGTGCGCCTGTTCGATCCCCCTCCCTTCGAACGCCGCACCCGCTCGAGGGGCCCCGAGACCAGGCGGGACCCCTCGAGTGCGTCACGCACCTGACGTCGGCGCCACGTCTGTGCCCGGTCCCGGCGGGCATTTCGCAACTGTGCGCGGCACTTGGCCTTCTCAGGCAAGTGCGGCGCCCGGCTTCGGCGACACCCAGGTGTGTGGGGGGCCTCCGAGACACCCACACCGTTGTGACGGGCTCGGGCAATCTGCCCGGCCTGGTCAGCCGACGAACTCGACCATGACGGTCGCCGTGCCGGGCACATGCTGGGCGTCGCCCGCGTAGGTGACCGTGTACTGGGGATACGTGTTCCAGTCGGGAGGGGTGTCACTGAAGCTGAAGGTGCCGTTTCCTCTGACCTTCACATCCGGCAGCTGCACATCGTTGCGCGTCACCGTGATCGTTCTGTGCTTGGGGAAGGGGGCCAGCGAGGTCAGTTTCCCCGTCACGGTGACCGGCGTGCCGACGGGGTTCGTCGGCGGGGCGGACAGAGTGATCGTGCTGGATGCCTTGGCGATGTCGGTGACGATGTCGAGAATGACCTCGCCCGAGTAGGGGAAGCGGGTGGTGAACAGCCTGTTGCCGTCGGGCGCCCAGGCCACGCCTCGGTCGAGCAGATCCGCGTACCCCGGCGACAACGCGACCGTGCGGTACGCGGCGGTCTCACCCGGACGATAGATGTAGACGTCCCACTCCCCTCCCCCCACGATCCCCGCGGCGACCGTGCCGTGGGAGTCGACAGCGACGGAGTTGGGATAAGGGCCGGTGTCGTACTGGGCCTCCTCCGTCAGGTCCGACAGACGCCACCGCTGGTGGTAGTAGTTGGAGCCGTTCGCGGTGATCGCACTGCTGCCGTCCGGCGTCACCGCCACGTCTTCGACATCGCCGACGGCGCCGGTGTAGGCGGTCTCCTGAAGCGTGCCGGAGCTCACGTCGTACACGCGCATGCCCGCGGCGCCCTGGCTCTCCGCGGCGACGAGCCGGTCGGGTGCGCCCGGCGACGAGGCGAGTCGCGGCTTGCCGTACCAGACGGGGTTGTCATCCAGGCTGACGGTCGGGGTCGCCTCGGCGATGGCGACCGACCCGATGCCGGCGTAGAAGGGGTCGGCCTGGTAGCCGAAGAACAGCCGGCCGCCGGCGAGGGCGAGGCTTTCCGGTGCGGTGCCGGCCCCGGTTGAGATGCGCCGCGTCTCGGTCAAGGTCGCGGTGTCGATGACCGAGATCGCGTCAGCAGCCGGGAGCGCCACGTACAGGGTGGACTCGTCGGCCGACTCGGCCATGCCCCGCGCCCCGTCGAGACCCTCCACCTTCTTCACGACCTGCCCGTCGTGGTCGGTGGCCAGGACCGCGTCGTCGCCGGGCGCGCTGACGTACACATGGCGGCTGTCGGCGAGGGTCTGCCAGTGAGAGCGCACGGGCAGAACGATGCCACCCTGGGGCTGTGCCGCTGCCGTGCCGGGGGCACCGAGCAGATTGAACGACGCGGCCGCCAGGATGAGCGCGACACCCGCCGCACGTCTTCGTATACGCACCTTAAGGGCTCCTTCGAGAACGGATCCGGCCGCACGGGCGCGGCCGACACAGCAACTGTACTAATCCGCACCGGCATTGGGCCCGCAGGACGATCGCGTCCGGAGCGCACGTCAGGCCCGGACTCGCTGCAACCTCGGCATCCAGTTCCGCACCTGACCGACAGGACAAGTCCTGGGCCAGGAGAACACGCACGTGAGCGACTTCCCGCCCGCTGTCCTGACCGCGATCCGGCAACGCCCTGGTGTTCAACCTGCGGGACACGTGGGTGGCGGCCGTGGCGTGATGGTGTCGACTGCAGAGCATATGAAGTTCAACTCCTGCTGGTGCTGGGCTGTTTGAGACATCAAAAGATCCATAACCTGGCGTCTGACGGCAGGCATCTACCCAAGGAGTTCCGTGTCCACTGCCCAGGCAATTCCCGACATCCTTTCGCCCGAGTTCGCTGCGGATCCCTACTCCGCCTACGCGGTGATGAGGAAGGAACAGCCTCTGATCTGGCACGAGGCCACCCAGAGCTTCATCATCACCCGCTACGAGGACGTCGAAGCCGTCTTCAAGGACAAGGCGGCCCAGTTCACCACCAACAATTACGACTGGCAGCTCGAGCCGGTACACGGCAAGACGATCCCTGCAGCTCAGCGGCCGTGAGCACGCGGTGCGCCGGGCTCTCGTCGCCCCCGCGTTCCGCGGTAGCGACCTGCAGGACAGGTTCCTGCCGGTCATCGAGCGCAACTCCCGCGAGCTCATCGACGCCTTCCGGCACACTGGGTCCGCCGACATCGTCAGGGACTACGCAACTCGCTTTCCGGTCAACGTCATCGCGGACATGCTGGGCCTGGACAACGCGGACCATGCCCGGTTCCACGGCTGGTACACGGCCGTCATCGCCTTTCTCGGCAACCTCTCGGGCGACAAAGAAGTAGCCGCCGCGGGCGAGCGCACCCGGGTGGAATTAGCCGAGTACATGATTCCGATCATCCGTGAGCGGCGCGACAACCTGGGCGACGACCTGCTGTCCACGCTGTGTGCCGCCGAGGTCGACGGCGTCCGCATGAGCGACGAGGACATCAAGCCCTTCTGCAGCCTGCTCCTGGCCGCCGGCGGGGAGACCACCGACAAGGCGATCGCCAGCATCCTGGCGAACCTGCTGGTCAACCCCGACCAGTGGGCGGCAGTCCGCGCGGACCGGAACCTGATCCCCGCCGCCTTCGCGGAGACCCTCCGCTACACCCCGCCGGTCCACATGATCATGCGGCAGTCGGCGACCGACGTCGAGCTCACCGGTGGCACCCTCCCTGCCGGCGCCACCGTCACCTGCCTCATCGGCGCCGCCAACCGGGACGAGCAGCGCTTCCGCGACCCTGACACGTTCGACATCTTCCGCGAGGACCTCACCACGACCTCGGCATTCTCGGCCGCCGCCGACCACCTCGCCTTCGCGCTCGGCCGGCACTTCTGCGTAGGCGCGCTGCTGGCCAAGGCCGAGGTTGAGGTGGGCGTGAATCAGTTGCTGGATGCCATGCCCGACCTCCGTCTCGCCGACGGTTTCGACCCGGTCGAGCAGGGAGTCTTCACTCGTGGCCCGAAGGCGCTGCCGGTGTCTTTCACGCCGGCCACCGGCTGACGGTGCCTCCTCGCTGAGCCGCCGCCTCCGCGCCCGGGGATCCAGCCCGGCACGCGGAGGGCATGGCTACCGCACCTGCCGAGTGAACTGCACCAGAGGCGAGGTCGGACCACGCATGCAGATGGACGGGCGCCACGTCGACTCTTTGGCCTCCATTGCCAGTACGGCATCACGAGTCACATCGGCGACATGTCACGACGGCGACAAGCGTTGTCGGCGCGTCGACGAGGCATGGCAGCATCACGGTGAGCGGCGACCTCACCCAGAGAGCCCGAGCCCCGCAACCTCCCTCCCCATGAGGGCGACCTGGCGCGAGTCGTGGTGGTCGACCCGGCGGCTCCGCCCAGCCAGCCCTCCCCCGGCTCCACGCGCGACTTTCTTCGAACCCGGCACACCAGCCCCCACCAGCACCGATGCGATCTTCGACAACGGCAGGGCTGGACACCGGATTTCGGCACCCTTGACACCGCCCGAATACGGGGGGAGCATCCTCGCGTTCATTGACAACGTTGTCGGCAGTAGTTCGGAACGGAGAGCGGACGCGCGTGCTCCTGGTGCGTCCTGACCTTTCATCAGACACGAAGGGCAAAAGCGGTGTCAGGCTCATTGGTTCGTCAGACTCATGTGGAGGGCCGGGCTCGTCATAGACGACGAGCTCTCGGATCCGTCGCGGCGGCCACCATGGCCGCCTTGGCGGTGGCCTTGACCGTCACGCCCGCCTCGGCGACGCCGGACCGAGGCGAGGTCAAGGATCCCGTTTCCTACGTCAACCCCCTGATCGGCTCGTCCAACGCGGGCAACACCTATCCCGGTGCCGTTCAGCCGTTCGGCATGCTGGCCTGGAGCCCGCAGAACTCCCGCGGCAATCAGACCTCGACACCCGCTCCGGGCGGTTACCAGTACAACGCGACAAAGATCCGGGGCTTCAGCCTCACGCATCTCAACGGCGTCGGATGCTCCGGAGCCAACGGAGACATCCCGATCATGCCGTACGTGGGCGACGTCGACTCCTCGCCCACGGCCGACACCACCGACTCCAAGTACGCCGGCACCTTCTCCCATGCCAACGAGACCGCATCAGCCGGCTACTACAAGGTGGGCCTGGACAGCGGTGCTTCCGCCGAACTGACGGCCACCGAACGAACCGGCTCGGGTCGGTTCGGCTTCCCGTCCGACAAGCCCGCCAGCATGCTGTTCCGCACGTCCAACTCCGAGAGCGGCAGCACCGCCGCCGATGTGCAGGTGAACGCCGCCGACAAGACCGTCACCGGTTCGGTCACCGCGGGCAACTTCTGCGGCCCGCAGAGCGCGAACAACCGCAAGGACCTCTACACGCTGTACTTCACGGCGCACTTCGACACGCCGTTCGCCAAGGTCGGCACCTGGACCGACGGAACCGTGCAGGCGGACTCCACCTCCGCCCAGGGCGGAACGGGCTTCAACTCGTCCGGCAACCCGGTGGCCGGCAAAGGCTCGGGCGCATACATCACGTTCCCGAGCGGCACCACCGACGTCCAGGCGAAGGTGGCCATCTCCTACGTCAGTCCGCAGAACGCGGAGGCCAACCTCCGTGCGGAGAACCCGCCCGCCAGGTCCTTCAGCTCCGTCAAGTCCCAGGCCGCATCGGCCTGGAAGCAGGCGCTGAGCAAGATCGAGGTGGGCGGCGGCACTGACGCCCAGCGCTCCACCTTCTACACCGCGCTCTACCACTCGATGCTGGAGCCGACCCTGACCAGCGACGTCGACGGCCGCTACCTGGGCGCCGACCGCAAGCCTCACAAGCTGGCCAACGGTCAGAAGGCGCAGTACGGCACGTTCTCCGGCTGGGACCAGTACCGCGCCCAGGTACAGCTGATGACCTTGCTGAACCCGAAGGCCGGCAGCGACTACGCGCAGTCCCTGTTCAACTACGCGAACCAGCGTGGCGGCGAGTGGGACCGCTGGCTGCTGGAGAACGGCAAGACGAGCGTGATGTCCGGCGACCCGTCGGACGCGGCACTCGCCTCGATCTACGCCTTCGGCGGTCATGACTTCGACGTCAAGGGCGCCTTGAAGTCACTCGTGACCGCCGCGACCGTGCCGACGGCGAACGACTCCGACAGCGCGGGCTGCAACGTCGAGTGTGTGGGTCAACGTCCGGCCCTGGACAAGTATCTGTCCCTCGGCTACGTGCCCTCCGACGGCTGCCACTGCTGGGGCGGCGCCGCCGAGACGCTCGAGGACGCAGCGGCCGACTTCGCCATCTCCACACTCGCCGGCCAGACCGGCGACCACGCCAACGAGAAGAAGTTCCTGGCCCGCTCCGGCAACTGGACCAACGTCTTCGACCCCAACGCCACCCCGCAGGGCGGCTACATCCGCGACCGCAAGTCCGACGGCACCTGGGCGGGTACGTTCACCCCGGGCACGGGCAGTGGATTCGTCGAGGGAACCAGCGCTCGGTACACCTGGATGGTGTACTCCGATGTGGCCGGACTCGCCAGCGCCATGGGCGGCAACGACGCGGCGGTGACCCGGCTCGACTCCTTCTTCCGCACCCCCGACGGCGCCTTCGACTTCTCGGCCAAGGACGGCACGCGCTACGACCCGACCAACGAGCCCGACATCAATGCGCCGTACCTGTACAACTACCTCGGAACGCCCTACAAGACGCAGGAGACGGTCCGCGCGGAGATGGACCAGCTGTGGTCCGACACCCCCGGCGGCATACCCGGCAATGACGACGCCGGGACGATGTCGTCCTGGTACGTCTTCTCGGCGCTGGGCATGTACCCACAGGTGCCCGGCCGCGCCGACATGGTGCTCTCCGCGCCGCTGTTCCCGCACGCCGTGATCCACACCGGGAACGACAAGACCATCACGGTCAACGCGCCGGCGGCGTCGGCGGACAACATCTACGTTCAGAGCCTGAAGACCGACGGCAAGAAGTCCGACAAGCCGTGGGTCCCCGCCTCGTTCGTCACCCACGGCGGCACCCTGGACTACACGCTCGGCTCCAAGCCCAACACCTCGTGGGGCAGCGCCAAGGCCGATGCCCCGCCGTCGTTCCCGGGCGGCGGAGTGAAGTTCTTCACCGGTGTCACCCCGGCGAAGCTCAAGGCCGAGCCCGGCGGTGAGGCCGTCGCGACGACCGTCAAGGTGCAGGCACTCCAGGACCAGGAGACCCAGGTCCACTGGACGGCCACCCCGCCTGCCGGCATCACGGTGACACCGTCCCAGGGTGACTTCACGGTGCCGAGCGGTGGTTCCGGCAGCGCGAAGATCTCCGTCTCCGCGGGCGCCGGGACCGAGCAGGGCTTCTACACCATCCCGGTGACGCTGACGTCGTCGTCCGGTACGGCGCTGCCGAAGACGTCCGCCTCGGTGACCGTCGCCACGAAGAACAGCATGCTCTGGAACGTCAACAGCAACGGTATCTCGGCGGACGACGCGAACCCGCAGGCCAACTTCGACGGCGAGGGCTGGAGTTACTCCGCCGCCGCGCTCGCCGCCGCCGGGGTGAAGCCGGGAAGCACGGTCTCCTCGGGCGGGTTCGACTTCACCTGGCCCGCGGCGGCCGCTGGTGAACCCGACAACATCGAGGTCGTCGGGGGCGGTCAGGTTCTCGCCGTACCCGCGACCGACGGCGCCACGAAGCTGAGTCTGCTGGGCAGTGCGGCGGAAGGCGCGGCGAGCGGTACGGCGACGCTCACATACACCGACGGCACCACCCAGCAGGCCGAAATCGGCTTCAGCGACTGGACGCTCGGCGGCGGCTCGCAGACGCCGTCGTTCGGCAACACGATCGCCATCCACACCCCGTACCGTGACGTGCAGGGTGGCGGCAAGGACCCGGTGGGTACGGAGGTCTTCACCACCGCGCCCATCGCGCTTCAGGCGGGCAAGCAGCTCGCGAGTGTGACACTGCCCGCCACGACGAATGGCGGCATCATCCACATCTTCGCGGCGGCGACCGCCTGACGACGGATCCGGCCGGTTCCGGCCATGGCAAGGCCTGTTCAGCTCTCTGAAGGGCTGAACAGGCCTTCGTCGTCCCGCCTCACCACCTGGCCATGCCGCAGAAGGGCCATACTGGAAGCGGAATGACTCGGCCCGCCCCCGAGTCTCCACCGCCAGCGCTCGCCGTGCGTGAAGCTGACGGCCACAGTGGCGCCAGACAGGTCCCCATCCCCGGCCCCCTAGCTAGCCCGCTGGCCGGAGCTGCAGGGTCACGGCACGGTCGCGAACGGGCGGCAGACAGCCCTCGCGTTCGCTGCACGCGCCGTAGGTGAGGAATACCGACGCGCGGTCCGTGCCCTCGACCCGCCGTACGGGAAGTTCCAGGGTGACCCGGCCGTTTTGATAGACCGGCAGCCGGACGTCGAGGCCCTCGGGGCGCAGCACTCGCTCTCGGGCGTCGGTGGTCGCCGGGCCCGCGGGCCGTAGTGCGCCCTCGGTGCGGATGCGGGTCGGGATGCCGATCCCGTCGACGCCACCGTCGGGCAGGGCGAGGCTGTACACGTGGAAGCCGGCCCGCTCGGGCCGCAGGTCGGCGAGAACCCGCAAGCCGTCGTCGCGGGACTGCACTCGGACCGACACAGCTACGCCCCCGTCCGAGAACGGCGCAGCCACGGCTTCGGGACCGGTGTTCGCCACTCCCGCACAGCTGGTGAGCGGGAGGGTGGCGGTCGCCAGCATGAGCGCCACGCTCGCGTTCGCTCCGCCGGCTCGGAGCCGGGCGGCTATGCCCATCGCTTCAAGAACTCCTTGACCTGGTCGGCCGACATGGTGCGCGCATTGGCAAACTCGCCCTGGTTCGTCGCCACCTTGATCCGGCCGAAGGCAGGGTCCAGGACGACCAGTGCCGGTATGCCGCTCGTCTGCAGGTTCACGTAGCGCGCGGCTATATCCAGATTGCGGTCGAACTCGCCGACGTCCACGGTCACCACGTGGTATTTCGCCAGGATCGCGGCCGGCCCAGGCTCCTGGAAGCGCGCGCCCAGGACACGGCAGTCCATACACCAGTCGGCACCGAAGTCGATGAGCACGGGACGGCCATCTTTCTTCGCTGCGGTGAGGGCGGCCGTGATGCCCGCTGCGGCGTGTGCGTGGGGGTCGTAGCCGTGCGCGGGCTTCACAGGCACGGGGGATGCCGAGGACGTGGCGGGCGCCGCCGAGTGGGTGTCGGGAGCGGCCGTGGCAGAGGGAGGGGTTGTGTGGGACGTGGCGGGCGCCCCGGCACAACCGGTCAGTGCCAGCAAAGTGAACCCGGCCAGCTGCAGCGTGGTCGGGAACAGGTGACGCCTCACGTGACTCCTCGTCGTCTCTCTCATTAGAGCCGGCCCTTGCAGCCCTTCAGGCCGTTCGGCACCCGCACGCGGACTCTTCGGGTGCTGCCTGTGCCCTGTAACAGCGGATGGTGCCCGCAGTGTTGCATACGTTCGAGTCGACCCTGTTGCCGCTGGTGACCGCCCAACGAGCGCCAATCCGACGTGTTCGTCTTCTTCGTGGGTGCCATGGCACCCTGCACGTGCCCGGTGCCTGCAGGAGGTTGCTGTCCACGGAAGACTGTCAGTCCCCGTTCGTAGGATCACCGCATGTCTGATGCCTTCACCGTCTTGTGGACCCATGACACGTGCCGTGCCCTGCGTAAGGCAGATCGCGTGGGAGAGCGGCCGCCGGTCGCCTTCAGCGGCGTCCATTCCTCCCTGCCCGCCTGGTCGGGTGCTCGCGTTGGGGACGAGGTGTACGCGCTGCACGTCAACCGATATGTCGTTTTCGTGGTCAGCCGGATGCGGGTCATCGACATGGAGCGGCGCGACTGCTGCGGCACCTCCCCTGCAACATGGCAGAACCCGGCGTTCCCCGGTCACGGCGACTGGTCGATGCTCGGTGCCGACGGCTGTGGCGCCGCGCCGGTGCACGTTGAGGCGACACCCGTACGGTTCGACATACCGATCCCCGGCGATCTACTGGCGGGGCTTACCTGGCGTAATAGCCAAGGCCGGACTCACGGTCTGAAGCACGTGGTCAATGGCCGTCTCGAGCGCTCGGTCAGCCTCGAAGGGTTCTACCGCCTGACCTCCGAGTCGGCCGGGGAGTTGGCCGAGGTCGTCGACAACGCAGGCCCCTTGGTGCCGATGGCCGAGCAGGTAACCGGATCACACGCGCTGCGGCCATCCCATCCGTAAGTGCGGTACCGACGAAATGAAGTTCCCGGGGTGACGGAGTGCGCGAGGGGGAGTCAGAGGAGAGTTGGTTGGTCCCCATCGCCAGGTGCTCTCCGCGATGCGGAGCTCCCTGCCTCAACTGCGGCGGTCCCGCGCGGCGTGCGAAGGAAGCGCGGTCTGCCGTCCTGTCAGAGCGGGGCACTGGCACAGTAGGAGGCTCTCCCTGACTCCGCATGCTGTGCAGGGCGAACGAGTGACCGCTGACCATGCCACCCCGGAACGGCTCGGTCGCATCCCCCGTGTTTGTTCGCCCTCCGGCACGGCCGCGTCGGACGCCGCTGCCACGATCACCCAGGCCGGCGGGACCCAGGCAGCCCGCACCGCGGGACGTCCGCGCACCGCCTGCAGATGATCCGCCCGTCCCACGGGACGGACGCACCGGGCACAGGCCTCGCCAGGGCCTGCCGTCGTCTGGTCGCTGGCGCTTGCGGCGGGCAGGGGGGATTCAGCAGGCTGCCCAGGCTCGTCAACGCGGTGCAGTACCAGGAGTGGCGGTGGGTGGACGGGAAGCGGGCCGTCGAACCCTGTGAGGGTTGTGACGCTGCGGTACTCGCTGCCGTCCGGGTAGACGAGGTCCTCGTCGAAGCGCACGACCCGGCCCTGCATGTCGACCCAAGCAGTGCACCTGACGCCCTTTGCCCCGGGGACATCGGGCCTCGGCGCGAGCATCACGTACGTCCTTGGGTCGGTGTCCTTGAGCGCGGCGGTGTCGATCCAGCCGGTGAGGCGGTAGGTGGTCGCGCCGGACGGGGCTCGGACCGGACGCGCGTGGGCGTTGGCGGGCTGACGGGCCAGCAGACGGGCCATCGTGTGCATTTCAACGATCTGGTTGCCGGGCGGCGCCTTCGTGAGGGGGTCGCGCCACCAGCCCTTGACGGTCTCGCCACGGTCATTCACACGCCGCAGGTAGGCGTGGTCGGGCAGCAGCACCTCCTGCGTCTCCTTGTACTGGTCCGGCGACACCGAGGAGATGGCGAACTAACCACTGGTACGGGCGCCGAGGTTAAGGAAGCCCGCCATTCGCTGGACGCCCCCAGTCGTCACGAACCGCGCCGAGTACGGATGCCCGGACCGGTTGGCCAGCGCCGCCCCCACCGCCGAGTCCGCGAGGGGAGCCACGGCTTCGGCACTGCGGGACGCCGAACCCGCCCTGTCAGGGGTCTCGGCACGGCAGCCGGAGAGGGCGAGGAGCGCGATCACGAGTGCAGAGGCAGACGCGCGCACGGCGGGCAGGCTCATGCGGGCAGTATGCCGGAAACCTCTTCTTGGCCCTCGAGGCACCTTTCCCCTGCCCGTGAACCGCGGCCGAAGTCGACCCGGGCCAGGGAAGAAGGGCTGCGGAGGAAGCCCGCGCGATCCTCAGCCGACTGAGCCGGAGGGGCGACGCCCTGCCTCCAGGAGAGTAGGCGTCGCTCACCCAGGAGCTGTCCTACCAGGCTGGGCGAGCGGGGGCGGCCCTCGATGACCGCCTGGAAGGCGGCGAGCTGTTCGTACTCGTCGCAGGCGTCGACGATCGCCTCGGCGACCATGGCGTCGAGTTCGACGGTGGACAGTCTCATTGCCTCTTCCGCCCGTGCCTGCACAGGAGTTCCGCGAGGCGGTCGCCGACCGGGGTGACGGTTGGCAGAGGCTCATGCGCGAAGTGCTTCGCCTTGCGGCGGCGCAGCAGCTCCTCCCCGTCCCGCTCCCAGGCGAACGTGGGCTTGCGCAGCAGTGCACGGAAGACGGCATCGGCGTTGTCGGGATGCCGCTGGACCAGACGGCGGATGACCATGGGAGCAACGGAGTCGTCGTTCAGGTACTCCCGCAGCCGGCCCAGGTAGGTGCGGTCACGGGCCAAGGCGGGATCGGCGAACAGCGCGTCGAGTTGGGCGAAGTCGGCGTAGTAGGACAGGCCTTCGGTCTCGTCACAGATCACGGCGACGGTGTCCGCGGACTGCAACCCGTGCCAGCTGCGGTCCGTAGCCGGGCGGGTAGGTGGCGAGGTTGCCGCTGATCAGTCAGGCGTCGTTTCGGGGTGCACGGGCACGATGCGGGCGGCCACGAACATCTCGGTGCGGAGCTTGCCCAGGGCACGCCGCCCCAGGTTGGAGTGGACCCGGTAGACGAGGTCATCGAGCAGGTCGTGCAGGACGACGGCGTCCCCTTCAAAGCCCTTGACCTCGAAGACTCCCTCCACCACGTCGCGCCAGCCGAGTAGCATCGCCCGCTCGTCCTCGCCAAGCGGCGGCCGCCGCTGAGCCGTAAACCGCTCGAGGACGGTCGAGCCGTCCCCCAGCCGGTGCTGCAGCACGAAGTGGTCAATGGTGTCGATAGCGGTCGCCTCGTCCAGGAAGCCGAGCCGGTCCGCTGTCTCATCGAGTCGGGCATCCAACCGCTGGGCAGAGCGCGGGCCCTGTGCGAAGGCCACCAGTTCGCTCTTGAGGTCCCCGCTGCGTGCCACCGACGTGGCGATCTGGGGCACCACCGTGGGGGTGGGGGGATCGCTGCGTTCCACTATTTCTTCTTCCTGACGGCTCTTGCCGTGTGTTCCGCTGTCCCGAGCCGCAGGGGCTGCGCGCTTCGTGCCAGGGCGTGCGTCAGGAGCCGGGCGGCCGGGGCCGGTCCATGAGCTGTTGAGCGAGCCGTTCGGCATTCAGGGCGCGCACAGCGGCGTCGACGGCATCGCGGTCGGTGAGGTCGACGTCCCGCGCGGCGAGGGCGGCCGCAATCTGCTTGGCCGGGCCCCATGTCTCCTCGTCGTCGAAGGCTGCGCGGAAGGCGGGCACATGCGCATCAATGGCGGTGACGACGGGAGTGATCCACGGCTCTTTAACGCCGCGTTCGGCGAGCGCGAAGGTTACCCATCGCTTCAATACATCGGGCAGGAGGAGGCGGTGTGCCTGATCGAGTACCGCCTTGCGGGGCAGCCAGTCCTCCAGGAAGAGGGCGACCTGGCCGGGGCTCCAGCACAGCGGCCCGCGGCTGAGGTAGTTCTCTGCGTAGTCCAAGAACAGCTCGGCCAGCGATCGGACGGTGTCGGCTTCCTCCGCCGCAGGGGCGCCCAACTGGGCGAAGGCATCCAGCACATGGGCCCGCTCGCCGTCCGGCAGTGGCCGGTGCTCGGGCCAGTCGGGCAGGTGGTCGCGGCAGCGTGCCCAGGCCAGTGCCCGCAGCCCGACGACATCCTCATCGTCGTGCCGAGGCCAGGTCATGTCCGTCAGCCGCAGCGCCGCGGCGAGATCCGCGAGCACCTCGGCCGCGTCCTCCTCGGCCAGCGGCATCGGCACCTCGTCCTCGTCCCGTGTCCCCTCCCAGGCGAGGGCCGCCTGTGGCTCCAGCAGCGCCAACTTGTCCACCAGCGTGCCGCCGACCTCGCCGATGTAGGCCATCAGCGTGTGCGGGACCGGGCCGTCGTAGTCGATGAACAGCACCCGCTCGCTGTCCCACACGTCCACCGCGCACCAGGCCCGCACCGGGCGGTGCGGGCCGGTCGCGTGCCACGCCGGCAGCGGCTGCGAACCGGAGAGAGTCTCCACCGTCTCCTGCAGCAGTGAGTAGCCGGCGGACGGGGCGACGCGCTCAAGCGCGGCCACGGCGGCCAGGCCATGCGGGGACGGTTTTATCGAAGCCCGTCCCACCACCTCACGGCACAGCAGCACTTCCGGCTCTCGCTCCGTCATCCCGGCGCCCAGCCACGCCTCGCCCAGGCAGCCACTCGCCCACGCCTCCACGGCAAGGACATCCCTGTCCTGCAGGTTCAGGGTTCGGGCCTGGCGCAGCACACGGTCCGACAACCGCAGAGGGCCTGGCGCGCGGCGCACTGACTTCTTGCCGCCGCTCGACGTGCGGCGGCCACGGCTCTTCGGCATGCCTTCGAGTTTGGCAGAGCAGCATGCGGCGCGGATCGGCGGCTTGAGGATAGTCCCCGCCAGGGTGAAAGGGGCCGACTTCGGCACCCCGCCTTCCCGGCGCCGGAAGCATGACGTTGATCAGGCCCAAGGCCCTGGTCACCGCGGGCCGTTGTCCGGCTCGCGCACTCCACCTGTTGGTGATCGCCCTGGTCGGCTGAAACCGGGTGGGGTAGGGGCCCAACGGCGATGCAGGTAGCGGTGGTTGATTGGGAGAGCCGGAGCTGGCATCGGCTGAGTGGAGGTGGGTGCCCTGGCGGCGAGCTGTACCAGCAGCCGTTCCCGGGCGATGAGCTCAGGGGGAAACCGAGCGGTTGTCGTGGTGGATCAGCAGGCCGGCGACATCCCGAGATCGACGTTCTCCGGCGGTGAGGTCCACGCGGATATACCCGACGAGCTTCAAGAGCGCATGATGTCACGGGGACTGACATCCCCGGTGGCATAGCTGTGACGCGGGATGTCGTACCCCGCGGTTCATCGGGTCGGGTCGGCGAGCTGGTTGTAGAGATCCATGGGGGTCACGTAGCCCTCCCACCGTCCATCGTCAAAGAGCTGGATGCCGGCGTCCTTGTACGCCTGGTCGCACAGCTGGGAGCAGATCATGTGCCCGGTCGACTCCACATAGGTGCGCAGTCCGGGCACCGGGAGGTGGAAGCGGTGCGCGGCGAGCGCGGCGTAGTCGAGGAAGCTGTACGGGACGTCGCGGTACTTGAGGGCGCAGGAGACGATCGCCTCGCGCTGGGCCGGCGTCAGCTCGGCCGGCGACACGTACAACACCTGGCGGTCGTCGTACTCGGACGGCGGGACGACCTGGGCGCCCCCGGGCTCGGCCTCGATGAGCTGGTCGTCGGGCAGCACGATGAAGGCGTGCTCGTACGGGCCGAAGCCGTCGCCGTTGAGCCACTGCCCGATCTGGATGAGCCGGCCGACGGGGCCGGTGATGCCGGTCAGTCCGATGTCGCCGGGCTGGTGTTGGATACGGATCACTGGGGCCTCCTGGGCGGCCGTGAGGGTGAGCGGGAGGGTGATGAGGCCGCCGGCGGCGTCGAGCTGGGTCCAGTCGGTGGGCCCGTACGCGCGGCGGCAGGTGTCGCGGCGGATGATCGTCTTGTGCGGGTCGTAGGTGAGCTTCCCGCCGTACTTCGGCGCGGCGTGGTTGTCCTCGTTATGCCCACGGGTCGGCATCAGGCATCCCGGCTTGAGGTCTTGGCGCCGGCGGCCGGTCACCAAAGACCAGGCCGCGCATCGCGCACAACAGCTTGCGCAGCGCACGGTCGAGGTCGTCGACGTCGGGAGAGGACTCGGTGCGCACCAGCCCTGCCCTGGCGCAGGTAGTGCGCCGGTCAAGGCATTTCTCCCCATACTCCCTCGCCGCTGCCGGAGTCGTCCTCACCAACTCCGGGGCGGCCACCATCCCGAATATGCATGGGACTTGCGAAGCCTATGGGGAGGATTTGTAAAGTGTTCAACCTGCCCGGACCGTGGTGCGCCCGGATGCATCGTTGTGGGGGGATCGTCGCGTGAATCAACACCAGCCCGGCCCGTGGGCTGTCCGTCCGCCTGAGCCTGTCCGTATGCCCGATATCCGCCCGCTGTACAAGCGCAAGCGCGTGTGGGGCGGCGCCTTCGTACTGCTGGCGGTCGGTGCCGCGTTCGGGAGTAGTGATCCCAGCGCGGCCAGTCCCGCCCCGCGCCCTACGGTCACTATGACCGCGACCGCCACGAAGACCCCGGCGCCGGCCCCGACGGTCACCGTAACGAAGTCGCCGGCACCGGCCCCGACCATCACTGTGACCAAGACGGCCAAGCCCGCGTCGCCGGCCACGCACAGGTCAAGTGCGGGCTCCTCGGGGAGCAGCAGCGGTTCGACGTCGGGTGGCTCGTCGAGCTCCGGCGGCGGGACGTCCCACCCGGCCGGGGCCACCGCCTTGTGCAACGACGGCACTTACAGCTACGCCGCCCATCACCAGGGAGCCTGCTCCCATCACGGCGGTGTTGCCGTCTTCTACAGGTAGCCGGCGCGGCGGCGCAACTGCGGGGCGACGGCCCTACAGCTGTGGTCGCGCGACATGGCGCTGTGCTGGGGGAAGGCGCGTCGGTACGCGCGCCATCACGCATTGCGCAGAAACGATGCGCGGCCTGGTGGTGTGGGGCGGCAGGAGGGTGACTGCGGAGCGTCAACGGCGCCGAGGACAGCGCGGCGCGCAAGCGAAGGCGAGGACGGAGAGAAATCATGGCTTTCGGATTTCGTGTGGGTGTGCCCGGGATGAGCGTGCGGGTCTCGACCCGGGGCGTGCGCGCCTCCGTGGGACCCCGAGCGGCGCGGCTCAGTATGGGCAGCGGCAGCACCCGGCTGTCCTCCGGAGTGGGCCCGTTCTACGCCTCCAGTTCCCTGGGCGGAGGGCGCCGGCGCACCAGCACGAGCCGTACGACCCGCTCGCGGTCCATCGCCCCATCAGCGGCGCAGCTGGAGCGGGCCCGCAGGCAGGCCGAGCGAGCTCAGCAGGAGGCGGACCGCGATGCGGCGATCGCCCAGTTGCAGGAGCTGCGCCGGCAGACGACCACTGTCCACCTGCAGTCCTTCACGCCGGCCCGGCCGCCGGCGGTGCCGGGGCCCCCGCAACTGGGCCTGGCCTGGGCCCTGGCAGAGGCCCAGGCCCACCACCTGTCGGGGCTGGGAGTCTTCGCCCGCACCGAGCGGGCGGCGGCCAAGCGCAGGGCCGAGGAAGACGCCCCCGCCTACCTGGCTGCCGAACAGGGCCGCCTGCACGCGGTCCACGGCCAGTTGGCCACCGAGGCCGATCAGTGGTGGCAGGACCTGCTCGCCAACGACGAGGCCACCGTATGCGAGGTGGTCAATTACGCCTTCTCCGACAACCCCGCCGCGGGGTGCGCGGTGGGAGTGGACGGGCATGTGCTGTCCGTGGTGATGCGGCAGCAGGACATCGACTCGCTGCCCGACCAGACGCCCGCCATCACCTCGAGCGGACGGCCCACGCTCAAGACCCTCAGCAAGCGGGACCGCACCCTGTGGTGGCTCACCTCCATGGGGTCGAACATCGTGGCCACGCTCAAGGAGGCATTCGCCGTCGCGCCCGGGATCACGGCCATCGACCTGGCCGTGCTCACGCGCTTGCCGGACACCCAGCGTCTGGGGTTCGTGGCCTACGGCCGCTGGACCCGCCAGGCCATCGAAGCCGGCCCCTGGCGAGAGGCGAGCGACGCGCTGCGGTTCCTCGACATCGGGCAGGACGTCGCCTGCTCGGTCACCACTACCGCCTCCGGAAACCTGTCCAGCTCCATCAAACCCCTGGACACCAGCCGGCTGTCCGGCCTGCAAAGCCTCCTCGACCACGCCCAGGACGACACCGGATCCGGCGATGCGACGCTGGCCGGCCTCGACGCAGACCTGCGCGCCAACGCCCCCACCGCGCCCTCCGCTCCCCTGCCGGATCACTATCGGATCCGCCCCTTTGCCGAGTGGAAGGGCCAGACCGCTTCGCTGACGCCGCCGTCCGCTCCCACAGCGCCCACCCACCCTCCTGCGCCTCCAAGCCGAGCTGCTGCGACCGCGCTTGCGCCGGGGCAGAACCTGGTGCTGCCCGAGGAGGCCTGGCAGGGGCTGCTCATCGCCTTCAGTTTCGCCGGCGCCGACGCCGACCTCACCCTCTTCCTGACCGACACCCACGGCCAGGTCACCTGCGATGAGGACTTCGTCTTCTATCACCAGCCCTCCGCGGCCCAGGGCGCGGCCCGCCTGCTGGGCAAGCAGACCGAAGGCCCGCACACCGTCGAACGCGCAGCCCTCCACCTTGCCGCCCTGCCCGCCCACGTCCAACGCGTCACGATCGCCATCAACATGGACGTCGACACTGGTCTGACCTGCGGCGCCCTCACCCACGCAGCCCTGCACATGGACTGCGTCACCGGGGCCGCCTGGACCTTTGAGCCGCCCGCCGACCCTGACATCCGCGCGATGGTCATCGCCGAGCTGTACCGGCACACCACCAACGGCCTGCCCGTCTGGAAACTTCGCGCCATCGGCCAAGGCTGGGCCGACGGCCTCGACGGACTCGCCCGGGCCCACGGCGTCAACGTCGAATGACCAGTCGACACTTGGCCAGCCACCTCAGCGAAGCATCGGCCTCTTGGGTGGCAGCCGGGTCGAAGGGCCCCTAAGCGAACAGCAGGTACGCGGCTGCAATCCGCGGTTTCAGGCCGGTGTGGGGCGAGGCATGAGGCTGTCTCCCTTCATCGGTCCCGTGCGGATGTCTCCTGGTCAGGTGGCCGCCCTGGTCGGCGGAAGCCAGGCGGGTACGGGCCCAACGGTGTGCTTCCCTCTGGATGCACGGCCAGCCTGAGGTGGGGCGGCCCCGTGCAGCGTGCGAAGGGAGCACGGGGCCGCCGGCCCACGCCTGTCCTGTCTGAAGTGCGTTCAGCCTCGGTCACGATCGTCTTGGCGATGATGTGGTTGGTGTTCTTCACGTGCCGCTGTTCGCGGCGGGAGCGTTCCTTGAGCCGTCGCCTGGCGGACTTGGTGCGCTTCTTCTGGAGTTTGGCCCGCAGGGCACGCTGCTGCTTGCGGTATCGGTTGAGGTGGCGGCCAGCGGCCTGGTAGCCGGTGGACGTGGTGGCGATGTTGACAATGCCCAGATCCACGCCGGTGAACCCGCCGGGTTCATACGGGCGGCTTCGGGAACCTCGCAGGTGGCGATCAGATAGAACACGCCGTCGCGTTCGATCAGGTCCGTTTCGCCCTTGCGGTACTGCTGGAGCGTCTTGAGCGCGCCCGCCGAGCAGGCGAACCGCACGCCCTTCAACCGGCCCTGCGTGGTCCAGATGGACACGGTTCGGGTGTCGTACTGCCAGCTCAAACAGCGGTCGTCGTAGGGCTGCGCGGCATCAGGGCGGAACGTAATCGGCTTGGACTCAGCCTTGATCCGGCGCTTGGAGCCCTTCCGGCCGAGGTTCCCGGCACGCAGGTTGGCGTGCAGCGTGGTGTACGCGTCACGCACTTTCTTGATCGCATGCTGCGCCGCCTGCGCCCCCAGGCCACGGGTCTTTAGTTCGGCGTAGGTGTGCTTGCGTAACTCGTACTCACGCGGCACGTCGTTGACGAACGCCACCTCGGAGACCCAGTTGGCCGCTTCGTTGACTGTGCGCAGGGTCGCCGACAGCGCGGATGCCTGCGCGGCGTCCGGTATCAGCTTGACCTGCGTCACGATCTTCACGGGCGTGATCGTAACATTGCTCTCTGTCACCTCGATGGGAGCCCAACTCCGATCTCCGCAGAGGCCGTAGCGCCGTCTACACGCTGCATGCGCACTTGGTCTTCACGCCGAAATACCGGCGCGAACCGTTCACCGGCGAGATCCTGACGCGCTGCATAGGAGGTCATGCGCGACGTCTGCACCGACTTCGGTGCGGAGCTGCGGGAGTTCAATGGCGAGACCGATCACGTCCACCTGCTCGCCCACTACCCGCCGAAGGTCGCCCTCTCCCGGCTGGTCGGCTCCCTCAAGGGCATCTCCGCCCGGCGTCTGCGCCAGGAGTTCCCGGGACACATCCGCAAGTACGTGTGGGGCGAACACTTCTGGTCCCCCTCGTACTTCGCCGCCTCATGCGGAGGTGCACCGCTCGCCGTGGTGAAGGAGTACATCGAGAACCAGAAACCCCCCGGCTAAGGTCAACAGTGCAGACCCGTGCACCTGCGCGGGTCAAAGCAGCCGAGAGAAGATCGGGTAGGGAGGCCGGTTCTCCCGGCCCCCCTCCCACACCACCGGACATGCGGGCCTCGCATCCGGCGGTTCGTTCAGTTGATCTCAGGCGG
>NZ_JBEYXD010000105.1:0-23725 GCF_040644975.1 Streptomyces sp. NPDC046900
CCATGCACCGCCTACAAACCCCCGCCGTAGAACTCATGGAAACCCCCATCCCCCACACCCACCACACCTACGGCCCCCAATTCCACACCACCTGACACCCTGAGCCATCCGCTTGTCCGACATGGCCACGGGGGGCCTTCACGCCTCCCGCCTGCAAGTCGCTACGACGGCGGCTTCGCCTCCCGCTGCGTGGCCTGGAGGTCGGCGAGCAGTTCGGCCTGTCCGGCCAGCACGCCGGAGAGGATGGTGCGGGCGACTCGGAGCAGCTCGGCGACGTACGGGCTCGTGAGCGAGTAATACACAGTCGAGCCCTCCTTGCGGGTCACCACCAGGTTCGCCCGCCGCAATACCGCCAGCTGCTGTGACAGATGCGCGGGCTCGATGCCCACCTCGGGCAGCATCTCGGCGACCGCGTGCTCGCGCTCGCTCAGCAGCTCCAGGACCCGGATGCGGGCTGGGTGCCCCAGCGTCTTGAAGAACTCGGCCTTCAGCTGATACAGCGGCGTACTCATCGTGCCGTCGCCTCCCCGGCCCAAGAACACGGCCCCACCGGCCGGAACTCGGCGCATCGCATCCACCTACTCGTCAACAACATGCGGCCCTCCTCGCCTGCGGCACCAACCACGCCGAAGTCGCAGGCGAGGAACCGAGCCGCCCAATCCAGCAGTGACGACCTCAGGAATTGCCAACATTAACAATTCCTGAGGTCACGAGGTCGTGAGGTGGAGGATCGGGTGAGGTCCCGCATGGCGCCTCAAGTGCCGCCTCGCCGCCGTCGGCCAGAACAGCGGATGCTCGCGCTCCGGCAATGACCGTCTGCTGAAACTGTCCTACGGCGGCCGGTGCCTCAGATTACGCAGCCCGTCCGTGATGCCCACCGCGGCTGACCCTCGCATCACGTATGGGAGGGCGCGTTGATGAGTGACTGGACGGCTCAGTGCGGCGCCGGGGTCCGCTTTGAGTGGGGGCCGCCGGAGCCGACCATCTCGCCACGGAGGCAGCCCGTCTCGTCGTGATCGACGTGTTGTCGTCCACCACATCCGTGAGCGTGGCCGTGGAGCAGGGCACCCGGATCCTTCCGTTCTGGTGGCCCCCGCAGCCCGCCCCCGCGGCCGAGCGGATGGCATCGAGAAGGCCGCCGCGGCCTGTGCCCGGCAGTGGGGCGCGCGGCCGGCCGTGCACCGCACCACCCTCATCCCGGGCAGCCCCTGGTCCCTGTCCCCCCGCGCCATCTGCGTGCGGCGCCGTGCGTGGCCCGTCTGGTCCTGCCCTCACCCCGTGACGCCGCGGTAGCGCTCGGCGCACGACTGGCCGCCGCCTGCCTGCGCAACATCCCCGCGGTCGGCGCCTGGCTCACCTCCCGCGGCTACGGCAGGCGTGCACCGTGATCAGCAGGCTGTCTTCGGCTGGGACGAGGGAGCCGTCGGCGGGGATGGCGGCCGGCTCCAGGCTGCGGTCCGCCTCGCCGAGGCGGCGGGCGGCCTCTGCGATCGCCGGCTGGCCCCCGGCCGACCAGCTGCGCAGCCCGGGCAGGCCGACGATCACGGGTCCGGTGCCACGGGCCAGGACCCAGCCGATCGCACCCGAGGAGCGGCGCACCGCGTCCGGGCCCAGATGGCCGGCGACGGAGAGGATGCCGGGGTTGTCCTCGCCGGTGCAGTGCCAGTCGATGGTCATGAGGGGGCTGCCTTGCATGTACGGCTCGTCGAGGTCAGAGGGGAAGGGTGACCCAGATGCTCTTGCCCAGGCCGTCGGCATCCCCGCGGATGACCGCGGTGCCGCCCAGGTCGAGGACGAGCTCCACGACGGTGCCCAGGCCCCCGGCGCCAGTCCCGGTCACTGCCCCGTACAGCGGGGGCTGGTAGGGGTGGCGGTCGTGGACTGCGAAGGCCAGGCAGTCCGCACCCGCCGCGTAGATCACGGTGAGCTGCGGGGAGAGGACGGCGGCGTGTCGCACGGTGTTGGTGACCAGCTCGCTGAGGATCAGCAGGGCCGGGTCCACGGTGGGGTGGCGCAGCCCGATCCCCCATTCGACCAGGGCCTGCTCGGCCGTCTCGCGGGCGATCCGGACGGCGGACGGTTCAGTGGGCAGCGTGAGCACGTGCCGGTAGGGCAGGGTCGCCAGTTGCGTGGTCATCACGCCTCCGGACGGGCGAGACGGAAGCCGGCCACCATTCTGGGGGGCAGGCGCAGGAGGGTGTCGTGCGGACCGTGGCTCCAGCCGGACAGGGTGCGCCGGTAGTGGGCAGCCTCGTCGCGGTCGGTGATCACCTCGACGGGGCCGCGGACGGTGACCGTCCAGCCGGTGCCGGGCACGGTACGGATGTCGTCGGCGTGGTACGTCGCTGTCTCCGGCGTCGCCGGTGCAGGGGCCGGCGTCCGGATCACGAGGCGGCCGTACTCCCACACGTGCCGCGCGGGACGGAGCACGGTCAGGTCCCGTTGGGCGTACACCAACCGTCCCAGCGTGCTGCCCTCCAGCAGCCACAGAGCCTCCGGGCCGGAGACTTCGACCATACGAAGGGTGGCGGGAGCGGTGCTCATCGCTGGGCTTCCTCGGTGGAGGTTCGGGGCGTGGGGACGGGAAGGGCGGTCAGGACCCCGGCCGTCTCCAGGTGATCGCGGGCGGCTCGGATCGCCTCGGGGGTGGTGGCGTGCTCTCGGCCCTCGCATCGCAACAGGTCGAGCGCGCCGACCGAGTCCAGGACCTGGCGCTGGCCGGGCCGTATGCCGGAGGCGAGGACGGTGATGCCTCGCCGGTGCAGTTTCTGAACCGCGTCCTTCAGAACGAGGGCGCCGGTGGCGTCCATCGTCGACACCCTCGACATGCGCAGGATCACGACGCGTACGTCCGCCACCTCGGTCAGCTCCAGCAAGAAGCGGTGGGCGGCGGCGAAGAACAACGGGCCGTCGATCCGGTAGGCCACGATGTGCTCGGCCAGCAGGGCGTGCTCCTCGGCGCTGTGATCGCCCCGGTCCAGCGGCACTTGGTCGAAGCGGGCCTGCTTGGCGACGGCGCGCAGGGCCAGAGCACCGGCCACGACAAGGCCGATGATCACCGCATAGACCAGGTCCAGGGCCAGCGTCGCGGCCGCGGTGAGGGTGAGGATGACGGCGTCGGAGCGGGTCGCCCTGGCCATTGCCTTCAGCGAACCGACCTCGACCATGCGGATCGCGGTGGCGAGCAGGACTCCGGCCAGCGCGGCGAGCGGGATCCTGGAGACCAGCGGCGCCGCGGCGAAGACGATCACAGCGAGGATCGCGGCGTGGGTGAGGGCGGCCAGGCGGGAGCTCGCACCCGTGCGGACATTGACGGCGGTGCGGGCGATCGCCCCGGTCGCCGGGACGCCGCCGAACAGCGGGGCGGCGATGTTCGCGAGGCCCTGGCCGAAGAGTTCCCGGTCCGGGTCGTGCTTCTGGCCGACCGTCATGCCGTCGGCGACCGACGCCGACAGCAGCGACTCCAGGGCGGCAAGGGCGGCGACGGCAACCGCCGGGGCGAGCAGGGTGCCCAAGGATCCGGGGTCGAGGAAGGCCAGGGACGGCACGGGCAGCCCGGAGGGCAGGTCACCGATCGGCGTCGCCGCGTCCAGGTGGGCGAGCTGGGCCGTGATCGTCGCGGCGATGACCGCGACGATCGAGAAGGGGATGGTCGGCCGGAGACGGGCGCCGACCAGCATGACCACGGCGACGGCGACCGCGAAGCCGACTGCCGTCCAGTTCGGGGCCTTGGCGAACTCCGCGATGGCCCGCCAGGTCACCACGAGCACCTGGTCGCCCTCCGGCTTGCGCACGCCGAGGGCGTTCGGGATCTGCTGCAGGCCGATCACGCAGGCGATACCGAGGGTGAAGCCCTCCACGACCGGCGCGGGCACGTACTGCATGTACTTCCCGGCCTTGAGCGCGGCCAGCGCGACCAGCATCACGCCGGCCATCAGCCCGACGGTCAGTACCCCGCCCGACCCGTACTGGCCGACGATCGGCACCAAGACCACGGTCATCGCGCCGGTGGGCCCGGACACCTGCAGATTCGATCCGCCGAAGACCGCCGCCAGCGCGCCCGCGACCACCGCGGTCGCCAGACCCGCCTCAGCGCCCAGCCCGGACGAGACCCCGAAGCCGAGCGCCAGTGGCAGCGCCACAATTGCGACGGTCAGACCGGCCAGCAGGTCCCGGCGCGGGTCACGCCGAATCTCCGCCAGATCGGCGCGGCCGGGCAGCAGCAGTGCGATCCTGGCCCACACTCGGCTGATCTGCGAGGTCATCGCGCGGCGACCTCGGCTTCCCGCAGCTCGGCCAGCAGGTCGCCCTTTCCGGCCAGCATCTCGGTCAGGATCCGGCGTGCCGCCTTCATCAGATCGGCCACGTCTCCGCCGGCCAGCTCGTATACGACGGTCGAGCCCTCACGGGCCGACGTGACGATCCCGGAGCGGCGCAGCACGGCCAGCTGCTGCGACAGACCAGAGGGCTCCACCTCGATCGCGGCGAGCAGTTCCCGTACCGGCATCGGTCCGTCCTGCAGCAGCTCCAGCACCCGTATCCGTACGGGATGCCCCAGCATCCGGAAGAACTCGGCCTTGGCCTGGTACAGCGGAACGGACACAACCCCTCGGCTTCCCCGACAAGCCCCGTCCCGGGGCAGCGAAAGGCTGTGCCTGCGGCTACCTGCAGACACAGCCAATACAGCATCTAACCAATTGCGAAATTTTGCAATTCCGCATCCGGTTGCCGCCGCGCCGGTCCCACACCGGTGGGGAGGGACGACATCAGGCTCTCCTGACCACGCCGGACCTCAACGCACTGCGCCCACCAGCACCCGGCAGATGTCAGAGGTGGTCTCCGCGCCCGTCGGACAGGTCATCTCATGGGAGGCGCGACAGCTCCCCCAGCACTGATCATCTGCGTCCGCCAACAACAGCGCGGTGCTCTACGTCCTTCGCCTCGCCCCGCGCCGCGGCCCTCACGCGCACGGGCCCCTTTCACGACCGGCTGCACCCGCGCCCCGGACGTACTGAGGCGAGGTTCGGTCCGGATCCGACCTTTGCAAAACCCGACCTGGTGTTCCGCGGGTCGATCTGCTCCGCTCCGGACTGGTGCAACCTCGGTCGAGCGGTCGACATTGATCAGCGGAGGGTGGGGAAGACGGCCTCGGCGACGGTCCGACACATCTGCGGATCCTCGGTCAGGCCGATCCCCAGGGCCCACAGCCAGTAGTCCACCGTGCGCACCAGCGTCCAGGCGCGGACCCGGTCGGAATCGAGGTCGGCCGCCTCGCCGAGGGCTGCCAGGCGGGTTCGGATGCCGGCAACCCCGTCCATGTCCGCGAACCGCCGCCAGATCAAAGGTGCCACCGCGTACTCGGGATCGCCGGTGAGCGGTTTGGGGTCGATGACCAGCCACGGCTCGCGGTGGCCGGCCAGCACGTTCTCGTAGTGCAGGTCGCCGTTGACCAATTGCCCGGCCGCTGTGGGACCGTACTCGACGGCAAGGCCGGCTGCCGCATCGACCAGACGCCGGGGGAAGGGACGACCGAGCTCCTCCCACTGAAGGTTCAAGCGGTCGGTGAGCCCGGCGGCGAGGTCTCGCAAGCGAGCAAAGCCCTGCGGGGCCGGGACCGACAGGCGCCGCAGCAGGAGCCCGGCGACGGTGACTGCCTCGTCGGCGTCGACGTCAGAGAGGGTGCGGCCGGCGTCGAGTCGCTCCAACAGCATGGCTCCCGCAGCCGGCTCGTGGTCGAGTAGCAGCACGGTCCCCCGGCCGTCCCAGGTGGCAAGAGCCGGCGCCTCATGCAGCGTCGTGGCGTCCTGCCAGGACACCTTGAGCGCGCAGGGCTCCTCGCCACGCTGCACCGGGACGACCAGGCCCAGGTGGCCGTGGAGTGGCGCGCCGTCCACCGCCAAGCCCCACCGTGCGCAGAGGCCCTCCACCAGGGTGGGCAAGGAGTCGACCCACTCCTTTCCGCTCTGGCCCGCACGGTTCACTGCCGCGGTCGCGAAATCTGTGGGAACCTCGATCACGATCCCGATCTTGCCAGTACGTAGCCGGTCCGCCCACCGACGGTTGCGGCCAACAGGCTGTAAGTCTGCGGGCTCAGCCTTCTCAGGTTCGAATCCCTGGCGCCGCCATGCTAGCGGAAATCGGCCCCTGACCAGCAAGTTTGGTCGGGATACACGCCGCCGGCGGGTGTAGCCCAGCGCTCCGCCCGTCAGGGAAGGCGTTGGATGGCGATGAGGGCGGCATCGTCACCGAGGGGTCCGTGGACGTGGTTCAGCAGGTCTTCGTGCACGTGCCGGACGAGGCGTTCGGGGCCACCTGTGCCGTCCCAGGCCGCGATCCGCTGGGCGAGCGGATAGAAGGTGCCGTTCGGGTCGGGAGCCTCAATGACGCCGTCGGTGTAGAGGAGCAGGACGTCGCCGATTTCTAAGCCGAAGGTGTCGACCGTGTACTGGTCTTCTGAGGGCGCGGTGATGCCCAGCGGGAGTCCTGGACTGCTCGCCTCCAGGGGGCTGACGTGGCCGTTGTGGAGCAGCAGGGGCGGGGGATGGCCGCAGCTGATCGTCTTCACCTGGTCGAGGTCGTCGGGGAAGTCCAGGAGCAGCGCGGTCACGAAGGACTCGCCGATCTCGGGGTCGTCTTCGGCGGCCGCGTCCCAACTCCAGTGCATGGCGTTCCCCAGGTGCATCACCAGATCCAGCAGTGAGTAGTTGCAGTAGGCGGAGCCGTGGAAGGCACCGAGCAAGAGGGAGGTGTCCTTGATCGCGGGCAGCCCCTTGCCCCGGACATCGCCGATGATCACGCGGGTCGCGCCGTCGGCACGGGTGGCCGCGTACAGGTCGCCGCCGATCTGCGCCTCCAGCTCCGCGGCGATGTAGTCGGTGGCCATGTGCAGCCGTCCGCAACACCGGGGAAGCGGTTGTATCAGGACTTCCTGTGCGGCCGCTGCGACGGAGCGTGTCTGTGCGAGCTGCTGCTCGCGCAGATCGCCCACGGCGCGCAGAGCGACCAGGAACCCGGAGACCACCGCAATGCCGATCAGCTGGATCTGGAGTCCCGGAGTGATGCCGGGGCCCTCGATGAGAGGCCCGATGACCTGGCCCGCCACGGCCAGGACACCCATGAGCCCCGTGAGGCGGGGGCCGGCGAAGGACGCGGTGACGGCAGGAGCGACAACCAACAATGGGCCCAGCTGGGACTGCTGGTCGGTCAGGACATCGGCAGACACGATCACAACGATCAGGCCGAGCGGGATCACGAGGAGTGCGTGGCTCGCGTGCACGGCCGAGCGACCTTGCCACCCATTCCGCTTTGCAGCCATATATCCATGCTGTCACCGAGACGTCCCACGGCACGCGACGTCCACAGACGGAGTCGGGAGCCCCATCTCCGCTCACGTTCGCTCCTGGGGCACATCCTGCTGCCCCTCGCAAAGGGATCAAGGTCGTTGATGATCACGTCCCACGCGGTATGACGGCACGCAGCCGTGGCTCCGGACCACCGCAAAATATGATCACGGAGGACGAACGAGTGCTAGCGTCGGCCGCATGCCTGAACTGATCGCGCCCACAGGCCGGCTGCAATCCTCATGGCTCGCAGCGCGTGACGAGTGGCCTCCAGGTGCCCACCACGACGGGGCAGGCCTGCGTCTCGCGCCTGATGCCGACCTCAACAGCCCCGAGGATTTCTCGGAGTGGGTCGAACGACTGCGACAGCAGTCGGACAGGTCGGTTGCCGTGGGAGAAGAGCGCGTCCATGCCACCCATTGGTGGATCACCGAGGGAGACAGCTACCTGGGAGCCATTGATCTGCGGCACTACCTGAACGCCCTTCTGCTCGACGTCGGCGGGCACATCGGGTACAGCATCCGACCCTCCTTCCGGAGACGCGGCCTGGCAACGTGGGCTCTCGGGGCGGTTCTACCTGAGGCCCGTGCGCTCGGCCTGGACCGAGTCCTCGTCACTTGCGACGACGACAACATCGGGTCGGCACGCAGCATCGAACGCAACGGTGGTGTCCTGGAAGATGTCCGCACAACTGACGCGGGCATCAAGCGCCGCTACTGGATCACTCTGTAGGCAGTGGTGCGACTGTGCCGGTTACAGCCCTCCGCGGGACTGAGCTTCTTGCGGTTGCGAACCTCGTAGGCCTTCTCCGGGATCATGCAGCGGATGCCGTAACTCCGCAGGTAGACGCGGTTCGCGCGGGATCCGTACACCTTTCCGGGGCCCCAGGCGGCGTGCTGGAGGGCGCGGGCGATCGTGGAATCGACGCTCACATCCCACGTGATCAGGCCCTTCGCGTCAGCCTCAGCCTGCTACCGCTCGAAGATCCGCTTCCGGGTGCCGTTCCGCCGCCAGCGCCGGAACAGGGATCGGGCAGGCTTGTGGACCTGCCCGTGCCCGAACCCTCGTACGACAGGCTCAGTCCGCGGCCGCCCGCTCCCCCGCCGGGCGCCTGCGCGCCGCGCGCTCGGTGAGCGACTGTGGCTGCCAGACGCCGTCGGCGCGATAGAGATCGGTGCCAGGTGCCACGATCTCGTCGATACGGTCGAGCACCGCGTCGTCGAGCAGCAGGTCAGCTCCCTTGAGCAGCGAGGTGAGCTGGTCCATGGTGCGCGGACCGATGATCACCGACGTGACGGCCGGGTGCACCAGCGGAAAGGCGACGGCCAGTTCCGGGAGGGTGCAGCCCACCTCCTCAGCGAGAGTGACGAGTTGCTCGACGGCCGCGAGCTTCGCGGCGTTGCCCGGGACTGCGGGGTCGAAGCGGTGCGGAGTGAGCTTGGCGCGGCCGGTGGTGAGGTCGACGGGCCGGCCCTCGCGGTAGGCGCCGGACAGAAACCCCGAGGCGAGCGGTGACCAGGTCAGCACTCCCATGCCCAGGCGCTGCGCGGCAGGCAGCACAGACCGTTCGATGCCGCGCGCGAGAATCGAGTACGGCGGCTGCTCCGTGCGCAGCCGCATCAATCCGCGCCGCTCCGCCACATGGTGAGCCTCGACAAGGTCCTCGGCGGGGAACGTGGAGCAGCCGAACGTCCGGATCTTGCCCGCCCTCACCAGGTCACTGAGGACGGACAGCGTCTCCTCGATGTCGGTGGTGTGGTCAGGACGGTGCACCTGGTAGAGGTCGATCCAGTCCGTGTCCACGCGCCGCAGACTGTCCTCGACGGCCTTGAGGATCCAGCGGCGCGAGTTGCCGCTGCGGTTGCGCCCCTCCCCCAGTGGAAAATGCACCTTCGTGGCGAGCACGACGTCGTCGCGTCGGCCCTTGAGCGCCTTGCCGACGATCTCCTCGCATTCGCCGGCCGAGTACATGTCGGCGGTGTCCACGAAGTTGATGCCGGCATCGAGCGCAGCGTGGATGATGCGACGGCTGTCCTCGTGGTCGGCGTTGCCGACGGCACCGAACATCATCGTGCCCAGGCAGTGGGTGCTGACCTCGATACCCGTCTTGCCGAGGACTCGATAGCGCATTCCGGTGCTCCGTCTCAGGCGGGGGCAGGTTGGGAGCCTCAGCCTAGGACTTGGAGTGCACTTGACCGCAAGGGCACGGGGAGCTTACGCCGGGCCGCGTTGTCAGGGACGCCCGAGGCGGTAGCCACCATCCCGCAGCGCCACCTCAAGCTCCTTGCCCTGCGCTTCGGTTGACCGTGCATCGACGCTCAGATGCTGTCCGACCGGACATGCCTCGCCGCCGCGTGTCCTCAGGTGCGGACGATCGCCAGCACCTCGTCGCGCAGCCGGGCCATGGTGTCTGCGTCCGACGCCTCCACGTTGAGCCGAAGCAGTGGCTCGGTGTTGGAGGGGCGGAGATTGAACCACCAGTCGGTGGCACTGATCGTCAGTCCGTCGAGCTCGTCGGCGACCGCTCCGTCCCGTCCGGCGAAGGTGTCGCGGACCTTGGCCAGCGTGCGCTGCTGATCGGGGACAACGCTGTTGATCTCGCCGGACGCCGCGTATCGCCCGTACTGTTCGACCAGCGCGGACAGCGGTCCCTGCTGACCGCCAAGAGCGGCGATCACATGCAAGGCTGCCAGCATCCCACTGTCGGCGAACCAGAAGTCGCGGAAGTAGTAGTGCGCCGAGTGCTCGCCGCCGAACACCGCTCCGGTGCGCGCCATTTCGGCCTTGATGAAGGAGTGTCCCACTCGGGTGCGGACTGGGATGCCCCCGTGTTCGCGCACCACGTCGGGCACCGCCTGGGAGGTGATCAGGTTGTGGATGACGGTGCTTCCCGGGTGGTCGGCCAGCAGCCGGGCCGCGATGAGGGCGGTGACGGTGGATGGCGAGACGGCTTCGCCCCGCTCGTCGACCACGAAGCAGCGGTCGGCGTCACCGTCGAAGGCGAGGCCCAGATCGGCCTTGGTCTCCCGCACCTTGTGCTGAAGATCGACGATGTTCTTCGGGTCCAGCGGGTTGGCCTCGTGGTTGGGGAAGGTGCCGTCCAGCTCGAAGTACATCGGGACAACCTCCACCGGCAGGTCGCGGAAGACCGCAGGGGTGGTGAGGCCTCCCATGCCGTTGCCCGCGTCCACCACGATCTTCAGCGGGCGGATGGTGGAGAGGTCCACCAGCCCCAAGAGATGGGCGGCGTAGTCGCCGAGCATGTCCCGCTGGGTGAGGGCGCCCGGCGTGCGGCTGGTCGCGGGCAGTGCCCGACCGATGGACCAACGCTCCACGAATGCGCGTATCTCCCGCAGCCCGGTGTCCTGGCCGACCGGTGTGGCGCCGGCTCGGCACATCTTGATGCCGTTGTACCGGGCGGGGTTGTGGCTGGCGGTGAACATCGCGCCGGGCCGCTGCAGCTTGCCGCTGGCGAAGTACAGCCCGTCGGTGGAGCACAGACCGATCTCGGTCACATCGGCGCCCCGCTCGGCAGCGCCGTTCGCGAAGGCGCGCGCCAGGCCCGGGGAGCTGGGGCGCATGTCGTGGCCGATGACGATCGCGTCCGCGCCGGTCGTCTCGACAAAGGCCGCGCCGAACAGCCGGGCGAGGTCCTCGTCGAGCTGGTCGGGGACGGTGCCACGGACGTCGTAGGCCTTCACCAGGCCGGAAAGGTCAAGACTGGGCCTGTCGTTCACTGGTTGCACTCCTTGAAGATCATCCAAACGGTCGTGTCCTGCGGGATCGTCCGTCCTTCCAGTGGCGCGCTGGACAGCAGCACTTCGGCATCGTTCTCCAGCGGCAGCTGTTCGGAGCCGAAGTTGACCACGCACCTCAGCCCCGCACCGCGTTCGAAGCCGAACCACTCGCCGCTGTCGGGACCGTCCAGCTTCAGCGCGGCATCCGAGGCCGGGTGGCCGCGCCGCAGTCGCAGCGCTCTTCGGTACAGCGCGAACATGGAGTCGCCGTGGTCCTCCTGGGCCCGGACGGTCAGCCCGGCCCAGTCGGCGGGCTGAGGGAACCAGCAGTCCTCGGGGGCGGCAGTGCTGAAGCCGTACGGGGCGGCATCGCCCTCCCAGGGCAGCGGCACCCGGCAGCCGTCCCGGCCGCGCTCCCGGTGTCCTGAGCGCTCCCACAGCGGGTCGCGCAGCCGGTCGTCGGGGAGTTCAACCTGCGGAAGGCCGAGCTCTTCGCCCTGGTAGACGTAGGCTGCGCCGGGCAGCGCGAGCATCAGCAGCGCCGCGGCCCGGGCACGCCGCTCACCGACCTGGCCGCCGCCGTAGCGGGTGACCGGCCGGACTGCGTCGTGGCTGGAGAGCACCCAGGTGACCGGGGCCCCCACCGCCTGCATGGTGGTGACGGACTCCTCGACCACATCCCGCATCGCCGCCCCGTCCCACGGCGCCTCGAGGAAGGCGAAGTTGAAGGTCTGCTGCATCTCGCCGGGGCTCACGTAGCGTGCCAGCCGCTCGGGGGCGAAGATCGCGGCCTCGGCCACCATCACCCGTTCCCCAGGGGCCACCGCACCGGCGGGCGCCGGATGGCTGTCCAGCAGGGCGCGCCAGTCGCGGAACAACGGGTGCAGTTCCTCCTGGTCGTAGTAGGGCATCAGGTGGTTGCGGTGGATGTCCTGGTGCTGGCCGGGGCCGGCGTCGGGCAGGCCGTCCGCCTTGAACAGGGTGTGGGCGACATCGACCCGGAAGCCGTCGACACCGCGGTCCAGCCAGTGCTTCAGGATCCGCTCGAAGTCGGCGACGACCTCGTCGTTTCGCCAGTTCAGGTCGGGCTGCTGCGGCGCGTGCAAGTGCAGGTACCACTCGCCGGGGCTGCCGTCCGGTTCGTCGACCCTGGTCCAGGCAGGACCGCCGAACGCCGACTGCCAGTCGTTCGGGGGCAGTTCACCGTGCTCGCCGCGGCCCGGCCGGAAGATGTAGCGCTCTCTGGCCCGCGACCCCGGCTCGGCGGCGACTGCCTCGCGGAACCAGGGGTGCAGGTCGGAGGTGTGATTGGGGACCAGGTCCACCAGGACCTTGGTGCCCAGCGCGTGGGCCCGCTCCACCAGGGCGACGAAGTCGGCCGGGCCACCGAGGTCGGGTGCGACACCGGTGTGGTCGGCGATGTCGTAGCCGCCGTCCGCCAATGGCGAGGGGTAGAACGGAGTGATCCACACTGCGTCGACACCCAGTGTCCGCAGGTACCCCAGCCGCGCTGTGGCACCGGCCAAGTCCCCGACACCATCGCCGTCGCTGTCGGCGAAGGCGCGGGGGTAGATCTCATAGCAGACGGCGTCCCGCCACCACGGGACGGCACGGTCCGCTCCGCCTGATCCGCCCGTCGCGGGCCCCACCACGGCCGCGTTCGGGACGGGGTTGCCCGCATCGGGGGTTGCGCGCGTGGTCATCCGGATCCTTCAGCGGCCGAGGGGGACGGGATGGTCACGGGCAGCGTGCGCCCGGTCTGCGCCGACCGGGTCGCTGCCTCCGCCACCGCGACGGCGGCCAGTCCGGCGCGGACGCCGGCCAGGGGGGTGCCGCCGTGCGCCGCGCAGTGCAGCAGGTCGGTCATGGCCGCCCGCACGCTCTCGGTATAGATGTAGGGCTTGCGCGTCTCGCCGCCCAGGTCGATCACGCAGTCGACCCGATGCGGGACGACGCGCCTGATCCCGCGGCCGGAGGCCGGACGGTCCGAACCGGCCCCGCGGGCCACCGACACCGTGATCCGCTCCTGCCCGTGCGGACGCAACCCGGGTACCGCAAGGAGGTCGTCCGCCCGCTCGGGCAGCCGCTCCCAGCGGGAGGCGCCCGCCTCGTCGGTCCAGGCGGTGACCGTCGCGAAAGTGGGGATCCAGCCGGTGACCCGGGCTTCGGCGAAGCCGTAGTCCAGGCGCATCAACTGCCGCTCGGCGCGGTGGGCGTGGGTGAAGGAGTGCGTGTGGGTCGCCACGCTCCCGCGGGGGTGGGTGGCGGTGGCCACCACGATGTCCACCGGGCCACCGGGTCGCCGCACCGCCATGCCCTGCACTTCGACCGGATCACTGCCCATCAGGGCGCTCGCCGCGTCGAAGAAGTGCACGCCGTGCTCGATGTGGATGCCGCCGCTGCGCGCCGGGTCCCAGAACCAGTGGTCCGGGCCCAGGTCCTCGTCGGAGGCATCGTTCTCGAAGGCGAACCGCCGCAGCGGATCCAGCAACCCCTCCCCGCCGAGCCGCTGGAGCAGCCGCAGGATCGGGTTGTAGCGCAGCACGTGATCGACGACGAACACGCCGGATGCGCGGTCCGCCTCCTCGGCGACGCGGGCGGCGGCCGCGAGACTGACGGCGACCGGCTTCTCGCAGAAGACGTGCTTGCCCGCGCGCAGGGCTATTACGGCCGCATCCGCGTGGGCGGCCGGCGGGGTGGCCAGGGCCACCACGTCGACCCCCGGACGCGCCACCGCCTCCTCGACGCTCGTGCAGACGTCCGCGCCGTGCCGTTCGGCGAGCGCTCGGGCCCGGTCACGGTCGGGGTCGGCGCACACGACGACCCGCAGGCCGGGGATGTCGTGCACCGCGTCCAGGACATACGCGCCGAAGCCGCCGCAGCCGACCAGTGCCAGCCCGAAGCCCGCCTCGGGTATGGCGGTCACTCGGCCCGGTCCAGGCGGGCCACGCCGATGTGCGCGTCAGCCATGCCGTAGAAGACGTACCGCACGCCGTCGATCTCCTCGATGGCAGTCGGGAAGACCACGTTCGGCACGGTGCCGGAACGCTCCTCCTCGGTCTCCGGAGCCATCAGCGGCTCGGTGGTACGCGAGAGCACCGTGGCCGGGTCCGCGGGGTCGAGGATCATCGCACCGGCCGCGTAGTGGACCGTCTGCACCTGCGCGAACGGGTCCTCGATGCTGCCGGAGACACCGTGGTGGATGAGCAGCCAGCCCTCTTCGACCCGGATCGGAGCCGGGCCGGCACCGATCTTGAGCTCCTCCCAGGAGTGCTCGGACAGGGCGACCAAGCGGTGGTGACGCGGCCGGGTCAGCGCGCGGATGTCCTGCTTGACCTCGTCGACGGGGACGTAGGAGATCCAGATGCCGGGCCGCTCGTCGCTCACGCCGGCGGGCAGGTGCACACCCTCACCAGGGCGGAACCAGCCCAGGTCCCACATCGGGCGGTGCAGCATCGCGAAGTACATCTCACCGTCCGGGCCCGGAACGGGCTCGGGGAAATGCACGACGTCCTTGTTGGGGAAGAGGTTGAGGTCGGTGTCCAGATCGGGCTGGTACTCGAACTGGATCGGGCCGAGGCGCTCCCAGTTCACCAGGTCCTCGGAGACGGCGAGGGCCGGCTTGGGGCCGAGCGGGCCGTAGGCCACATAGGACATGACGTGCCGGCCCAGGGCCTCGATCCAGGTGGTGCGCGGGTCCTCCACACCGGCGTTGTTCTTGCCGCGCTCCCATCCCGCATCGGGCGCGAGGACCACGCCGCGGCGCTCGACGCCGGTGGGCACGCCGTTCTCGACGATCACCTCGGCGAGCCCGACGCGGGAGACGTTGCCCTGCGCGACCAGCCGCGGCAGCAGGTGGAGCCTGCCGTCGGGGGTGCGGCCGGAGGCGGGGTTGAGCACACCCTCGACCTCGTTGGCCTCGCCGGGAAGCGGTGACATCACGACGCCGACCCGGGTGAGGCGGTAGGGGATGGGGGTGGTGGTGCTGTGGGTCACGGGGGTTCAGCCCTTCGTTGCTGAGTCGATGTCGGTGGAGGTGAAGCGGTGCTGGAAGACGATGTAGAGCGCCACTGCGGGTGCCGCCAGTACGCAGGCCCCGGCGAGGATGGCGCCGAACGGGTTGGCGGCGGCCGACGAGACGGTGCTGATGTAGTTGGCAAGGGAGACGGCCAGCGGCTGCATGTCCTGCCGCTTGGTGACCAGGAACGGCCACAGGAACTCGTTCCACGGGCCGGTGAAGCTGAGGAGCACCACCGAGAACAGGGCCGGCTTGCAGAGGGGCACCGCGATGCGGAACAGGATCTGCAGTTCGCTGGCTCCGTCCATGCGGGCCGCCTCGAACATGGCGGCGGGCAGTTGCAGGAAGAACTGGCGGAAGATGAAGACGGCGCTGGTGTTGATCGCGAACGGCAGGATCATGCCCAGGTACGAGTCGGCCAGGCCGTAGTCGCGGACGATCAGTACGTACAGAGGGATCATCAGCAGCTGGAACGGGACGACCTGAACGAGCAGGACAAGGGCGAAGGTCGAACCCCGGCCCCGGAACTGCAGGCGGGCCAGTGCGTAGCCGGCGAGGAGCCCGAAGACGGTGGTGCAGATGATCACTCCACCGGTGAAGATCCCCGAGTTCACCAGCGAGCGTCCCAGCGAGATGGCTGAGTTGATCGCGGTGTAGTTGTGCAGGCTCAGGTTCCCCGGGTCGGGGAAGGCCCCGGCCGGACTGGAGTCGGGCTGCTTCTGCAGGGACCCGATGATCATGTAGTAGAAGGGGAAGAGGAAGGCGAACGCACCGATGAGCAGTGCGATCTTCGACCCGATAGACCTGGGGCGGGTTCCCGTGGCGTTCGCTTTCCGCCGACGCTTCTCGCGGGAGGGAGCTGCGACGTTGGTGGTCATCTCAGTCCCTCTCCAAGAAGCGGCGGTAGACGAGCGAAATGCCGGTGATCAGCACGACGAGGATCACGCCGATGGCGGCGGCCTGATCGGGATGCCCCTGTTGGAGACCTCGCTGATACATCAGCAGGACGGGAGAGGTGGTGGCGCCGTCCGGCCCGCCGCCACTGGTGAGCAGGTAGGGCTCGGTGAACAGATTGGCTCCTGTGACAGTCGCCAGAATCAGCACCAGAAGCGTGGCGGGTCGTACCGCGGGGACCGTGATGGAACGGAACGTGCGGAACCGTCCGGCGCCGTCGAGGGCCGCCGACTCATACAGCTCGTTGGGCACGTTCTGCAGAGCCGAGAGGTACAGCACCACGAAGAAGCCCAGCTGCTTCCAGGCGACGAAGACCGCGACCACGGGCATCGCCAGATGGGAGTTCACCAGCCACGAGGGATCCGGAGCCAGCGGCCCGAGTGCCCGGTTCACCAGACCGTTGGTGTTGAACAGGAACAGCCACACGCCCACGACCGCGACACTGGCCGTGATGTAGGGGATGTAGTACGCGGTCCGGAAGAAGGATCGAAACCGGATCTTCTTGTTCAGTGCGCTGGCGAGGACCAGTGAGGCGACCGTCGTGAGCGGCACGTTGATGACGAGGAAGACCGCGATGTTGGAGAAGGAGCGCCACACGTCGGGGTCGGTGAGTACCGCGGTGTAGTTGTCCAGCCCCACGAAGGGCCGGTCGACCTGTACACCGGGGGCGGCGAAGAAGTAGTCGTGGAAGGACATCCACACGGCGAACCCGAGTGGATACACGAAGATCGCGGCCAGGTAGAGCAGGTACGGCGAGACGAACAGCATGCCGATGGGCTGGTGCCCGCCGAGCCGCAACCGCCACTGCCGCATCCGCCCCGCTGGTGTCGTTCCGGACCCGGGCTGGGCATGCCTGGGGCGGTGGGAGTCATGGGTGGTGGATGACATGGCGGGTCACTGGTTCTCGGCCAGCTTGTCGACCTTGCCGGCGGCGTCCTTCAAGGTGGCGGTGAGGTCGCCCTTACCGAAGATGACGGCCTTGGTGTAGGCGTCGCGGAAGGTCTGCCAGATCTCGACCGAGTTCGGCACGTTCGGCGCTTCGATGGTGTGCTCAGCCTGCTGCGCGAAGGCCTCGTAGTCCTTGTGGGAAGCGAAGTAGGACGGGTAGGCGGACGTCAGGTCCTGGCGCATCGGCATCTGGCCGGTGGCGTCCAGGAGCTTGCCGTCCTGCTCCTTACTGGTGGCGAACTTCATGACGTCCCAGGCGGTCGCCCGGTTCTTGCATGAGGTGTACATGCCGATGGACTTCTCGTCGCTGAAGGTGCCCTTGCCGGGCGCACCGTCGGCGGTCGGCACGGGCACGGCGCCCCACTTGACCTTGTCGCCGTAGACGGAGATGGCCCAGGGACCGACGGTGGCCATCGCGGACTTGCCCTCAGCGAAGGCGTCGCCGTTGTAACTCTCCTTGGGAGCCAGGCCCTCGGAGTACATGGTCTTCCACAGCTCGGCGGCCTTGATGCCCTCGGGCGAGTCGAACTGGGCCTTGTTGTCCTCGACGAGCTGCTTGCCGGTCTGCGCCGCAAGCAGCGGGTAGTAGTCGAACCAGGACTGGTAGAACTCCGACGTCGGCGCGGGCCAGATGGCGGACTTGGCCACCCCGCTCTTGACCAGCTTGCGCGAGGTGTTCAGGAAGTCCTGGTAACTGGCCAGCTTGGGGTGCTCTGCGTCCAGCCCGGCCTTCTTGAAGAGCTCCTTGTTGTAGAAGATCATCACCGGGTTGCTCTTCCACGGCATCTGGTAGTACTTCCCGTCCGGCGACGCGTACTGCGCGAGGCGGTCGCCGACACGGGACTGCAGGTACTGCTTGCCGTCGGGGAAGTCGTCCAACGCGACCAGACCGCCCTGCTTCTGGAAGCCGGGCACGGCCGCCGGAGCGGTGTTGAGAACCAGGCACGGCGCGTTACCTGCGGTGATAGCCGCGCCGATGACCTCCTCGGAGCTCTTGCCGGCGGGAATCTCCTGCGCGCTCACCTTCTCCTTGGGGTGAGCGGCGTTCCAGGCCGCCACCATGCTCTTGCCCCACGCGACTTCCTGAGCGTTGTTGGAGTACCAGACCGTGATCGGGCCACGGGCGTTGTTGCCGGCGCTACCGGTGTCCGATCCGCTGCCGCACGCGGTCAGCGTCACAGCGGCCACCGGCAGCATGACGAGGAGGGCCTTCTTCATTGGAGGTTCCGTTTCTTAGAGGGGTAATCCGTCGGCGGGCACGACATCGTTGGGCTTCCGCCGGCCGCCTTGCTGAAGGAAGGGAAGGAAGGACTGGGGACCGCCGCCGGCGGTCATCGACCCCCGCGGACGGGGGCGGGGCCGGTCGACCCGCGAATCACCAGCGTGGCCGGGTCCAGCTCCACGTCAGATGTGGTGCCTCGCTCGATGAACTCCACCAGCGCCTTGGCGGCCGCCCACCCCCAGGAGGCCGGGTTGGCGCGGCACGTCGTCAGCGTGGGGCTGGTCCAGGAGGCCAAGGAGACGTCGTCGAAGCCGACGATCGAGAGGTCGTCGGGGAGCCGCAGGCCCGCATCCTGGGCGACCGCCATACCGGCCGTGGCCGACAGGTCGTTGCCGTAGATGATGGCGGTGGGAGGAGTAGGCCGGGCCAGCAGCGCATGAGTCGCCTGTGCCCCTCCCTCGGCGGTGAATCCTCCGGGCAGTGACGTGCCGGAGGGCAGGCCCGCGTCGGCAAGCGCCTCAGCCCATGCCTGGCGGCGGCGCCGTGCGTGCACGAACTCCTCGGGACCGGCCACGTAGGCGATGTCGCGGTGTCCCTGTTCGATCAAGTGGTGCACGGCGCTGCGGACGGCGGGACGATCGTCCAGGTTCACCGTCGGCAGGTCGGTGTCTGCTTCCACTGCGCCCACAGCGACTGCGGGCAGGCCGAGCTCTGTGACCAGTCCCGGCCGTGGATCGTCCAGGCGCAGGTCGGTGAGGAAGACGCCGTCGACCCTCCGGTCGGCTGCGAGCCTGCGGTAGGTCTCTATCTCGTCGCCGGGCCGGCTCATCTGCAGCATCAGACCGTCGCCGGTCTCGGAGATCACCGCCTCGATGCCCGCCATGAACGCCGGGTAGAACGGATCGGTGCCGATCAGGTCGGGTTCGCGGGTCAGTACGAGGCCGACGGCACGTGCCCGCCCCGTGGACAGCGCCCGCGCGCTACGGCTCGGGGTCCACCCCAGTTCCTCGGCCGCCGACTGGACGCGCTGCTGCGTGGCGAGCGCCACACCGGGGCGGTTGTTGAGGACGAAGGAAACCGTCGCACGGGACACCCCGGCCAACTGCGCCACATCCGCGATCGTGGGACGACGGGCCATCTGCGCACTCCAGTTTCTGCCGGTCGAGGGCTGCAATGTCTGACCGGTTCACGTTCCCCGCACGCAGGCCTCACGGCCGTCTGGACGGCGCGGCCCCGATACCAGGAACGAGTTGTCCCAGCCACAGCGCCACAGGTGGCAGAAGTCGGCCGGGATTTGAACCGGTTTAAATGGCGGGTCCCACCTTTAACGCCACCTTCCGTTAAGTCAAGCGCCCCCATGGAGTTACCCCATTAATACTCTTCGCCCTATTGTTCCGATATGTCGGCCTTGGGTGACGTCAGTGGCAGGCACCCGCCACTCGCCGCCGACGTCAGGTCGGCACCTCGTCCGCACGGGGGTTGACACCCCATCCACTCGCGCAGGGGCCGCCGAGCGGCCGCGCATCCATCTCGCGAGAATTGAATCAAGTTCAAACTGCATTTCTGTGCACGCCGGAAGGGCAGAAGGAGCCGGACGACGCAAGAAAATCCGACGGCAATTCATCCGGTTTCGCGAAAACCGCACTCGAGGAGGGGAAGTCCAAATCTCCACGCATGTACGGGAATTACAACCCTTGAGCTATGCCGGAACCGGAGGCGGGCGGAAGCCCTTCGAAAAGGAAGGTCGAGCCAGTCGAGTCGAGCGGGCCAAGTCCCATGACCCGCGTGTCATCTCGTCCGGCATACGACCTGCTGAATCACCCCAACCAGGCGGGACAGGACACCCGCACGGGGCTCCACCTGTCAACCTCGATCCACCGCGTGAATTCTGCTCAGGGGCGTCGGGCGTGCTCTGGTCGCTTGTTCGGGATGCGGGCAGCGGCGATTGCCGGGTGCCCGTCCGGTAGGGGGGTCTCCAAAGCCTTTCGAGTTGTGGTCGGGCGCAGCGATCGGGTGGGTCAGGTCCACGCCCCCTCATTGGACGACTACGGACTCAACTGCGGGCGGAATGACGCGGGCAGGCCACCCTTGTCGACGGCCGACTGGCTCGATGCGTACAGTCGCAAGCTCGAGGAGTTCCCGCTCGGCGTCGAGCCGGTCACAGCCGCCAACTGGCGCTTCGCGCTGGGCGACTCACGTCGCGCTGCGGACTGGATCGGCTACTTCGGCCGAGAGATCGCCGAGCGCCCCTGGCGCGACGTACTCGCCGAGTGGTGGCCCCGTCTTCTGCCCGGCATGTATGGCGGCTCTACCCACCCCGTGATCCGGGTGGGCCATGCCGTGCGCACTCTGCTGACGGACGACGGCACCGAACCACGTCTGACCGAGCTCGCCCATGGCCTTGGCTACTGGGCCGCCCGCTACCACCCTGTCGCAGACCTTGCCTCGCTGCCCGGCGCCGACAGCGCAGCCGCCGCCCTGGACACGGTGCCACCCATCACGACACGGGAGGGGAACTTCCCCTCCCGGCTCGGCCGTGTCACGGGCCTGCCGGTATGGGCGACCGCGGTCACGGACCCGCACGAGGCGCGACGCCGCCTCACCGAACTGGTGCGGGCGGCCACGCACCGGTACGCCACCCACGGCCACGGCGAGCAGACCATGCTGGTTCACGCGGCCACAGCTCCCAATGCCGTGCTGCGCTCCCTGCCTGCCCTCCCGCATGCCCTATGGGTACCGAGCCTGCGGGCCGCCTGGACGGCATCCGCAGCAGTGACCGCGACGTACGCACCCGACACCCCCGTCGCCTACACCCCACCAGGCACCCACACCCCCGAAGAGGTCTTCGAACGGGCCCTGGCGCACGGCGACGAACACGTCATCAAATTGACCGACACAGCCCTCGATGTCGGGGACGAACGCGCACTGTCGGCAGCACTGCGCTCCATCGACCTGAGCGAACCGCTGGTCTAGCCAGAGTCGTCACGAAGTCACCCCCACATCAGCGGGGAGGCAGGGTGACGGCTGTTTGGTCGGGCTCAGGGGCGAGCCGACCACATGCGTTCAGCCCTGTGCAACAGACGGGTGCGCAACATCGCTGCTGTGCAGCCAGGGGGTCCGATTGCGCATGCGGCTGCGTACCGGGCGGCCCCGGGATCCTGCGCTTGGGCGGTGCGGGGCAGCGGATATGTACACACCATCTCCGCCAACCGCATGGCCCGCTTCATACTCCTGCTCAGGGAGGCGTTGGACGCGGCCGAGAGGGCGGCCCCGCTCGCATCCCACGACCCTGGGTCGTGGCTCGTGATGGTCACCGTCGCTCGTGGACTGCGTTTCGAGCACGACAAGTTCCAGCAGCTCTGGTTGGAGCTCTCCGCACGCTCCCCACTACTACAGGGGGCACTGGCAGGCACTGCAGTACCGGTGTGACAAATGGGCCGGGACCTACAGGCTGATGATGGATTTCACCGAACGCGCGGCGCACCGGGCGCCTACCGGCAGTCCCCTTGCCGGTATCTGCCTGCTCGCCCTGGACGAGCTCGCCCACCGGTCCGGCCATGCCCCGCTGCCGTCCTCACGTGTGGCCAAGGATTCATTGGAGAGCGTCGCCCGGTCACTCAACCAAGTCCCCGACCACGACGAGCGCCTGCCACGGCTGCGCCATCCGCGGGCTCACCACCTGGTCGAGGCGCAGTGCTACAACGCCGCGCTGGACCAGTTCCAGCCGATCGGCCTGTGGTGCGGTGCAGAGCTCGGGACGAAGCATCGCCATCCGGCAGCGGCGTTCGACCTGGCTCGGGCCATCGCCGCAACACGCTCCCGACGTAGCTGATGTGAAGTGGGGGTCGCGGGGGGCTGGCACAGAGCTACCGGAAGGGCGGCCGCTCATCGCATGGCGCCGAACTTCTCCTCATGGTTGGGGAGTTGCCCACCGGCCATCCAGGCAGCGAGCAGATCCAGAACGTCCCAGCCTTCCCGGAACCATTGTGGAACCAGCCCGGGGCGGGCGTTGGCGGCCACCAGTGCACTGCCACGGCCAGGGCCTGCGCCACCGAATGTGGCTCGCCGGGCGCCGGCAAACTCTGCGCGAGCATTGTTACCCCCAAACCTGACAGGCCGGGCGATCTTCCGGTTCGCGCGATTGCGCCTCGCTCCCCGGCTGGCCTGCCCACGTGATCGCTCCCGCTCGTCGCGTTGGCGCGGAAAGTGTCTGGCGCCGCCTCTCCAGCGCGTTCAAGGGATCCCCATCTCTTGAACCCGGCTCCGCGACGTACCCCTCGGGTACCCAGGATGGTCACTCTGACCTGCGGTGATTGAATCCCGGGTACCCGAGCGGTAGCCTTACCCGCATGGCAGCACTCAACGTGGAATTCTCCGATGCGGAGCTCGAGGACCTCCGGGCGATCGCAAAGGAGCAGGGCGTGCCGATGAAGACGTTCGTGAGGGCGTCCACCGCCGATGCGATCGCCCACCACCGGGCCCTCAAGGACGGCGCCGAAGTCTTCCAGCGGGTCTTCGCCGACCCCGCGCTGGCCGATGCCATCGCCGCCGCGGGCATCGACGACGGTCCGGATACGGGCGTGGCGGGCAGGGCTGCCTGAGCAATGGCACCCGCCATCCACATCGATGTCCGCTGGCTCCTGCACCAGCATGAAGTGGCCCTCCCCGACCAGCCCCACATCAGCGACTTCTCGGCGCTCGTCGCGGCCGTGGCACGCCACCGTGTCGACCCGCCCCGCCTCGGCGTCGACCCGGACGCGTCCTGGCGCGCGGCCGCGCTGCTGCACACCCTGCTCCTGCTGCGGCCGCTACCCTCCCTCAACGTCCGCTACGCGTGCGCCGTCACCCTCGCCTACATGCACGCCGGCGGCGAGGGCCTCGACGCCCCCTACGGCGAACTCGTCGAACTGTGCAAGGACCTCATCGCCGGTAAGGACAACGTGTTCGGCGCCGCCGACAGGATCCGCTCCTGGCGCATCTGACGCTCGACGGACACAGACGACAGGCCACTGCCGAGCCCCCTCACGCAGACCGCTCCTGCCGTCACAGCGATGAAGGGACCTGACGCTGCTTGCGCAGGTTATGCGAGGTCGTCCGGGACCACGTTGGGAGGCGGGGTGAGCTCATCCGTGTATTCGCCGGTGACCAGGTAGACCACACGCCTGGCCACTGACACCGCGTGGTCGGCGAAACGTTCGTAGTAGCGGCCCACCAGGGTCACGTCGACTGCCGTCTCGACCCCGTGCGTCCAGCGCTGGTCCAGCAGATGCTGGTAAAGCGTGCGATGCAGCTCATCCATGCGGTCGTCGTCGTGCTCCAACTGCAGGGCCTTCTCAACGTCCTTGGAGCCGATGACGTCGGCCGCCTTGGCCATCAGCCGTTGTGCCAGCTGACCCATTTCGAGGATCGTACTGTGCAGGTCACCAGGTATCGCGCAATCAGGGGAGCGCCGCCGGGCCAGCTTGGCCACGTGCTGCGCCAGGTCGCCGGCCCGCTCCAGATCCGC
>NZ_JBEYXD010000106.1:0-23629 GCF_040644975.1 Streptomyces sp. NPDC046900
AGACCGACGCGCCACCAGCCGGCTCGGCTGCCAGATCAAGATCGACGACGACCTCGACGGCCTCGTCGTCGATGTACCCCCCACCCAGGCCTAGCATCCAGCCACCCCGCCTCCCCCAGGGCAATTGGACCAATGGATTTATGCTTCGCTGAAAGGATCACGCGATGCTGCGTACCGAGATCAACGAGCTGCTGACCCAGACCGGGCCGGGCACCCCGATGGGCGAGCTGTTCCGCCGCTACTGGCAGCCGGTGCTGCTGGCAGAGGAGCTCCCGGAGAACGACTGCCCGCCGGTCCGCGTCAAGGTCCTCTCGGAGCGGCTCATCGCCATCCGCGACTCCGAAGGCCGCTACGGTCTGATGGACGAGTTCTGTGCCCACCGCGGCGTCTCTCTCTGGTTCGGCCGCAACGAGGAAGGGGGCCTGCGCTGCCCCTACCACGGCTGGAAGTACGACTACACCGGCCAGGCGATCGAGGTCCCGAGCGAGCCCGAGACCAGCAACTTCTGCGCCAACGTGAAGCTGAAGTCCTACCCGCTGGTCAAGCTCGGCGACGTGCTGTGGGCCTACCTCGGCGACCCGGACAAGCAGCCGCCGCTGCCGGAGTGGGAGTTCGTCACCGTACCGGAGGGACAGGCATTCACCTCCAAGCGGTTCCAGGAATGCAACTGGCTGCAGGCCCTCGAAGGCGGCATCGACTCCAGCCACGTCACCTTCCTGCACTCCAGCAGCCTCGACAACGACCCCCTGTTCAAGGGATCCAAGGGCAACGACTACAACAAGGGCGACCTCAAGCCCTTCTTCGAGGTCGTCGACTACGAGGGCGGCCTCCTCATCGGTGCCCGGCGCAACGCCGAGGAGGGCCACTACTACTGGCGTGTGACACCGTGGGTACTGCCCAACTTCACCATGGTCCCGCCACGCGCCGACCACCCCGTGCACGGCCACTTCTGGGTACCGATCGACGACGAGAACTGCTGGGCCTGGAGCTTCGACTACCACCCCGCCCGCCGGCTCACCGAGACCGAGGTCGCAGCCATGCGCGCCGGCATGGGCGTCCACAGCGCGAACGACGAGAACTACCGTCCGCTCGCCCGCAAGGACAACGACTACCTGATGGACCGCGAGGCCCAGCGCCGCGGCGAGACGTACTCCGGAATCAAGGGCATCGCCCTGCAGGACTCCTCACTGCAGGAATCGATGGGCCCCGTCGTCGACCGCACCAAGGAACGCCTGGTCGCCACCGACGCCGGCATCATCAAGGCCCGCCAGAAGCTCCGCAAGGCCGCACTGGCACTCACGCAGGAGGGCGTCGAGCCGGTCGGCAACCGCGCCCAGGACCAAAAGGTCCGCTCCGTCGCCGTCGTCCTGCCGGCCGACCAGCCCTTCGTCGAAGGCATCGGCGAAGCCATGATCGCCAAGCCCGGCGTCCCGCAAACCACCGTCTGAGATCCCGAGGAGCATGCCGTGACACAGTCCGTCCTGGTCAGCAGCTGCGCCCGCGCGGCGACCGCCGAGGAGGCGGCCTTCCGGATCGACTATCCCCTGGCGGCCGCCCGGAACACCCGAGTAGTGGCACTGGACGACACCGCCGAACAAAAGGATCCGCAAGTTGGCCCGTGGGCCGCGCGTTATCTCCAAGAGTGCCTGCCGGTGCACGAGTACGGGGATGTCCCGGTCGCCGAGCAGACGGCCGACACCGCGTCGACGCGGATCCTCGAGTTCCTGCGCGGCGACGGGTGACTCCGCTGGTACTGCTCCGCCACGGCGAGAGCACCGCCAACGCCGGCGACGTCTTCGCCGGTCACCTCGATGTCCCGCTCACGCCGGCCGGTGTCGTCGAGGCGCATGCCGCCGCGACCGGGCTCGCCGGCTGGCGCCCGGATGCCGTGCACTCCTCGCCCCTCGCTCGTGCGGCCGGTACTGCAGCGATCGCCGGGAGCCTGCTCGCCCCGGGGCTTCCGGTGGAGCACTACTCAGCGCTCGTCGAGCGTCATTACGGCGCCCTCCAGGGGCTGCGGCGCGACGACGCGCGTAAGCGATACGGCGACGAAGCGGTCGCGTGCTGGCGGCGGTCGCCGGGCGGGGTACCTCCTGGGGGAGAGAGCCTGCTGATGCTGCACGAGCGGCTGAGCGCCTACTGGCACCAGGTACTCGAGCCGCTGCTGGCGTCGGGCAGCTCGGTGCTCGTGGTCGCCCACGGCAACACGCTGCGCATGCTCCTCGCCCACGTGAGCGGACTGGAGGTGAGCGAGGCGGCCGCCGTCGAGGTACCGACGGCCACCCCGCTCCGGCCGGAGGTCAGGCTTCCAGCGTGGTGATTTCGTCGACGCGCTCCCGGTGGCGTCCGCCTTTGAAGGGCGTCGACAACCACAGTGCCGGCAGTCTCTCCGCCTCCTCCTCCACCACCTTCGTGCCCAGGACGAGCACGTTGGCGTCGTTGTTGCCGCGCGAGATCTCCACCATGAACGCGGTGTGACCGAGGCCTGCGCAGACGCCGCGGATCTTGTTGCAGGCGATGACCTCGCCCTGTCCGCTTCCGCCGAGCACGACCCCGACGTCCGTGCGGCCGTCGGCGACTGGTCGGCTCACGTCGGCGCAGAGCGGTGGGTGGTCGACGACCTCGACCCAGCAGTGCGAGCCGCGGTCGTCGACCTCGTGTCCCTGCGCGGTGAGCCACGCGGAGAGGCGCTCCTTGAGGCGGACGCCGTTGTGGTCCGCGGCGATCGCGATGCGCATCGCTCAGCCGACCAGGTCGCGGGTGGCGGGCGCGAAGAGCGACTCGACGTCCACCGGCTTCGACAGGATGTGCTGCGCGGCGGCCTGCTCGACGAGCAGCTCGAGGACCGCACGGTTGGGCTCGATGCCGTAGGGGAGCGGGTCGGTGAGCCCGGTCTCGGCCATCACCCGGGCGTACATCCGGTCATCGGCGGTCTCGACGAACCCGGCACACAGCCCCTCGACATACCGCCGCTTGGACTCGGCGAACGCGTCGAAGACGGCCTTCGCGACGTCCGGGTGCGCCTCGAGGACCTCGTCCTTGACGACGACGAGGTGATTGATGGGGTAGAGACCGCGGTCGCGCAGGGCGGCGTACCCGGTCTCCTCCGGCTGCGCGATCAGGGGTACGACGTCAGGGTGGTCGACCTTGGCGTTGACGACTGCGTCCAGCTCGCCGGCGAGCAGCATGTCCGCGAGCTTCTTGCCAGGCCCGGCCGGGACGACGTTCGCCGGCGGGCGGTAGGACTCGACGTGCTCGTCGCCGGAGAGGACCCAGGTGACCGAGTCCAGGTCGAGTCCGTGCTCGAGCGCCATGATCGCGCGCGCCCAGACACCCGTGGTGACCGTGTATCCGCGGTTGACGCCGACTCGCTTGCCGGCGAGGTCGCCGGGCTCGGTGATTCCCGAGCCCTTGCGCACGAGGATCGCGCCGTGGTGGAACCCGCGGACCAGGAAGACGGGGAGTGCGGTGAACCGCACGCCGTGCTCGCGCGCGGTGAGATAGGTCGTCAGAGCCATCTCACTGACGTCGTAGGCAAGTTCGCGGACCATTCGCCGGAACCCGTCGACGAGGACCGGTACCTCCTCAAAGGTCAGGGAGCAGCCGGCAGGGACGACCTCGCCGTCCTTCAGCGCGCGGTTGTTGTCCTGGGTGCGGGTCACAGTCAGCAGGTGCTTGCTCATCGATCCTCGCCTCGTCCTTCGTGGCTTCCGTGCGGGCCCGCTCTATGGCCCGGGTCACACGGATGGTATATTGGGCTTACCATTCAGCCAACAAGGAGAGTCCATGGCCCAGAAGGTGCAGGCGGCCGTGCGGATCGCGCCCGGCACGACGGAGATGCAGGAGTTCGAGCTTCCGCCGATCGACGAAGACTCCGCCTTGTTGCAGGTAGAAGTCGCCGGCATCTGCGGGACCGACGTGAAGATGTACGCCAGCCCGCCGGCCATGATCCACGGCCGGGTGATCATGGGGCACGAGAACGTCGGTGTCATCGCGCAGGCAGGACGCCGGTTCAAGGAGCGCCAGGGGCTCAAGGAGGGCGATCGGGTCTTCGTCGAGCACTACGTCGGCTGCTTCAACTGCGAGTGGTGCCGCATCGGCGAGTACCGCCACTGCGAGGCGACCGACTGGCGGACCAACCCCGATGGCCGACGCTACGGCTACACCTCCGCGGAGAACCCCGGCACGCTCTGGGGCGGGTTCAGCCAGTACATGTACCTCCCCTGGAACGCCGTCCTCCACAAGGTCCCCGACACGATCACCCCCGAGCTCGCCGGCCTCGTGATGCCGCTCTCGAACGGCATCGAGTGGGCGCTGCTCACCGCCGGTGTCGGATACGCCGACACCGTCCTGATCCAGGGACCGGGCCAGCAGGGCCTCTCGCAGCTGGTCGCGGCCAAGACGGCCGGCGCCTCGAAGATCCTCGTCTCCGGCACGACGCGCGACAAGCACCGCTTCGAGCTCGCCAAGGAGCTCGGCGCCGACGAGGTCATCGACGTCCTCACCGAGGACCCCCGCGAGAAGATCATGGACCTCACAGGCGGTCGCGGCGTCGACTTCGTGCTCGACTGCACCTCGCGCGCCGGCACCGCGCCGGTCCTCCTCGGGGTCGACGTCCTCAAGCGCCGTGAGGGCACGCTCCTCATCCAGGGCGAGCTGGCCGCATTCCCCGACTTCCCGGTCAAGAAGGTCACCGAGAAGGCGATCACGATCAAGTCCGCTCGCGGTCACTCGTACAAGGCCTGCGAGCTTGCCGTCGAGCAACTCGCGTCGGGTCGCTTCCCGTTGGAGAAGCTCGCGACCCACCGCTACGGCATCGACCAGGTCGACCACGCCATCCGCGTGCTCGCCGGCGAGACAGAGGAGGACGCGATCCACATCTCGCTGATGCCCGAGCTGATCGGGCGCGCCGGTGGGGCGGTCGTGCGATGAGCGGCGCGACCGGGATCGTCGTCACGAACCCGCCCCGCACCGGCGCGGAGACCCGCGACCGTCTGGGCCGGTTCGGCGTCGCCACCATCCACGAGGCCCAGGGACGCAGCGGACTGATGGCCTCCGCGCTCAACCCGATCTACCCGGGTGCCCACGTCTCTGGTACCGCCGTGACGGTGAGCGTGGCGCCGTGCGACAACTGGATGATCCACGTCGCCGTGGAGCAATGCCAGCCCGGCGACATACTCGTCGTCGCGCCGACCTCGCCGTCGGACGCGGGCTACTTCGGGGAGCTGCTTGCGACCTCCCTCAGGGCGCGCGGCGTCCGCGGCCTGGTCATCGACGCGGGCTGCCGCGACGTCGCCGAGCTGCACGCGATGGACTTCCCCGTCTGGTCTCGGGCCGTGTCGGCCGAGGGAACGGTCAAGGAGACCCTCGGCTCGGTGAACACCCCCGTCGTCTGCGGTGGACGGCTCGTCGAGCCAGGTGACGTCATCATCGCCGACGACGACGGGGTGGTCGTCGTACGCCGCGTCGACGCAGACGAGGTTCTCGCCGCCTCCCTGGCGCGGGACGACAAGGAGGCGCGCCTTCGGGCCCGTTATGCCGACGGCGAGCTCGGTCTCGACGTCAACTCGATGCGCGAGCGGCTCGCCCGCAAAGGCCTGCGGTATGTGGACTACAACGAGTACGTCAAGGAGGTCCGCGACCGGTGATCATCGACATCCACGGTCACTACACGACGGCTCCGGCGGCGCTGCAAGAGTTCCGCGACGCGCAGCTGGCCGGAGGCCGGGCGACACTGGCGCCGGTCTCGGACGACGAGCTACGCGAGAGCGTCGAGGGCAACCAGCTGCGCATTCTGCGAGAACGCGGCGGTGACCTGATGCTCTTCTCGCCCAAGGCCTCCGGCATGGAGCACCACGTCCCCGACCCCGACATGGCGAACGCCTGGGCGCGCGCGTCCAACGACCTCGTGCACCGGGTGAGCGAGCTGTTTCCCGATCACTTCGCCCCGGTCGCACAGCTTCCACAGACACCCGAGGGCAACCTCAGCGGCGTCATCACCGAGCTCCGACGCGCGGTCGAGGAGCTCGGCTTCGTGGGTGCCAACCTCAACCCGGACCCGTCCGGCACCTGGGCCGGAAAGCCGATGACCGACGAGTCGTGGTTCCCGGTCTACGAGGTCCTGGAGGAGCTCGACGTGCCCGCCATGGTGCATGTCTCGACGGCGTGCAACCCGAACTTCCACACCCTCGGGGCGCACTACCTCAACGCCGACACCAGCGTCTTCACACAGCTGCTCCAGTCGAAGCTCTTCCAGCGGTTCCCTGGCGTGCGCTTTGTGATCCCTCATGGCGGGGGTGCGGTGCCCTACCACTGGGGCCGCTACCGAGGCCTGGCGATGCGCAACGGCTGGCAGGACCCGGCCGAGCTGCTGTCGAACGTCTACTTCGACACCTGCGTCTACCACCAGCCCGGCGTCGACCTGCTGTTCGAGGCGCTTCCGGCCCCGAACGTACTCTTCGCCTCCGAGATGCTCGGCGCTGTCCGCGGAGCGGACCCGGACACCGGTATCGCCTGGGACGACACGAAGCAGTACGTCGACCGCGCCGGTCTCGCCGACAAGGACCTGGCGGCGGTGTACGAGGGCAACGCCCGGCGGGTCTACCCGCGGCTCGACCGGCGGCTCGCCGCGATGGGACGGTGACCCGATGGGCCGGCTTCAGCTCACCTTCGCCTGCGGCGACTACGACCGCACCCGCGCGCTCGAGGACGGGTCGATCCGACCCGACGGCATCGACCTGACCTACCTCCGGCTCCCGGTCGAGGAGACGTTCTTCCGCATGCTCCGGCACGGCGAGTTCGACGCCTCGGAGATGTCGCTGTCGACCTACGTCGCCTCGCTCGACCACGACCCGGCGCCGTTCGTGGCCCTGCCGGTGTTCACCTCGCGGATGTTCCGCCACGGCGGTGTCTTCATCAACACCTCAGCCGGCATCGAGAAGCCGTCCGACCTGCGGGGGAGGCGGATCGGGACGCCGGAGTACCAGCTCACCGCGTGTGTCTGGATCCGCGGCATCCTCGCCGACCGGTACGACGTCCCGCTCGACTCGGTCACCTACCTCACCGGTGGCCAGGAGACGCCCGGCAGGATAGAGAAGGGCGCCGTGGCGACACGCTTCGACGTCCAGCCGATCCCGCCCGGCAGGACGCTCTCGGAGATGCTGTCCACCGGCGAGATCGACGCCCTGCACAGTCCGCGGATCCCCAGCTCGTACGTCGCCGACGACAGTCGCGTCGCCCGACTGTTCCCCGACACCGTCGCGGCGGAGAAGGAGTACTACGCGGCCACCGGGATCTTCCCGATCATGCACGTGGTCGTGCTGCGCCGGGAGGTCTACGAGCGCCACCCGTGGGTCGCCCAGTCCCTGACCAAGGCGCTCACGGCCGCGAAGGACGAGGCGTACGCGCGGATCTACGACGCCTCGGCGCTGCGGTTCATGGAGCCGTGGTTCAACCAGCACCTAGAGGACGCCCGCCGGCTGCTCGGCCCCGACTACTGGTCCTACGGGCTGGACGCCAACCGGCACGTGCTCGACGTGTTCCTCCGCTACCACCACGAGCAGGGTCTCTCGTCCCGGCTGCGCACCGCCGAGGAGCTGTTCGCGGCGGAGTCGACCGAGTCCTTCGTCATCTGATGGAGGATCTCAGCTGATGGCGGATCTCGACGAGCTTCGCCGGCAGGTGGCGCTCGGCTGCCGCGTCCTCGCGGCGACCGACACCACCACGCCACTCCTCGGCCACGTCAGCTCTGGCTGGTCGACCGCCACATGCTCGTACGCTGTCGTGGACCTCAGGAGCTGGGGGCTGTTGTTCACCGAGGCCGCCGACATTCGGGGCGTCGGCCTCGACGACACCGGTGAGGTGGGTGACGGATACAGCCCAACGAGTTCCCCATCCATGCCGAGATCCTCCAGGCCGGTCCAGGCATGACCTCGGTGGTGCATACACACCCGCGCAGCACGGTGGTCGCGAACCTTGCCGACATCCCTTGCGCCCGCTGTTCGGGGCCTTCGGCATTCCCGCCTACCGCCTGGCCGCGCAGGGCATCCCGGTGTACCCGCGCCGCGGACTCGTCCGCACGCCGGCGGCGGGCCGCCAGCTTGCCACGACGCTCGGCGACGCCGCGGTCTGCGTGCTTGCGTGGCCACGGCGTCGTCAGCGTCGGTCATGGAGTCGCCCAGGCCGTCATACGTACGCCGGCGCTGGACGAGCTCGCCCGGATGAGACTCCGGATCGCCGAGCTGGGCGGCCGGCCCGACGGCGTACCTCCTGAGGATCGGGCGGTCCTACTGGACCTCGGCGCCGCATTCAACGAGCAGGCGCTCTGGCGCTACCACCTCGGGCGGCTGGATCAACGAGGCCTGGCGGATGCTGACTGAGCCGCTGCCCGTCCTTACGCGCCCGCGCGGACGGACTCTTTCAGGGCCACGTCGGTGTCGGCGCCGATGCGCGGCGCGATGATACGGCCGACTTCGAGAATCTTCCGTACCGCCATGTAGTCACGCGGCGCGTTGACGGCGTCGACCTTGATGAGGCGCCCGCTGCGGTAGTAGAGGAGCGAGAACTGCTCGCTGTCGGGGTCGCCCCTGAACACGGCCTCGTCGTACCCACTGCTGACACCGGCGATCTGAAGTTCAGATCGGCCTGGTCCGACCAGAACGATGGCATCCCGGCACCCGGAGCCTCCTTTCCGAGCAGGCTGGCGGCGGCAGTCCGCGCGCACCAGCATTCCCAGTGTCGTCGCCGGGGGCAAGGAAGCCGTCGCGGATCATGACCTTGATCTGATCCACGATGACCCGGGAGACTCGCGACATGCCCACAGGGCTGGAGGGGTCGCCTTTCGCGCCACCCCGGATGCGGCCACGCCGCCCACTCGATCGTTGTCTGAACCCGTGCAACGCCGTAATCTCACAGGCAATGGTCTGACCTCGCCCCAAGTTGCCCGGGTCAGAGACGGAGTCTACGCCCGCGCGGGCGACGGCCACCGCCCCCCAAAAAAAACCCGCAGAACCATTGTTTTGGACTGACAATTAGTCCTACTCTCGCATCCATGCTGAGTCGAGAGAAGCGGGCACTGTCCAGTACGGCGGGCCATGATGCTGCACATGTCGGCGCAGGGGCCGCGGGCGAGGTCGCGCACCTCGAGGCCCGAGGTGTCGTGATCGAGTACCCCAAGCCTGGGACGAATGAGGTTACAACTGCGGTCGAGCGGTGTGACCTGACCCTGGAGCGTGGGGACTTCGTCTGCCTGGTCGGCCCCTCCGGCTGTGGCAAGACCACATTCCTCAACGCGATCGCCGGGTTCGTCGAGATCGCCGAGGGCGATCTCCAGCTCGATGGGCGCCCGATCCCCGGCCCAGGGCCGGACCGGGCGATGGTGTTCCAGCAGGCCAACCTGCTGCCATGGAGGACCGTCCAGGCAAACGTCAGCTACGGCCTCGAGCTCTCCCACAGGGCCAAGAAGGCGGAGGCCAAGCAGCGTGCTGACGAGCTGCTGGACCTGGTTGACCTCGCCGGTGTAGGGCAGCAGTATCCGGCGCAGCTCTCCGGCGGTATGCAGGCCCGTGTCAACCTCGCCCGCGCACTCGCGGTCGACCCGGAGATCCTCCTCCTCGACGAGCCCTTTGCCGCGATCGACGCCCAGACTCGCGAGACCCTTCAGGTCGAGCTACTCAGAGTCTGCGCCGCGCGCGATGTGACGGCTCTGTTCGTCACCCATGACATCGCCGAGGCTGCGTTCCTCGCGGACCGGGTCTGCGTCTTCAGCCCGCGGCCCGGTCGCATCGTCAAGGAGTTCACGGTGCCGTGGGATCGCCCGCGCTCGCACGAGATCCGTCGGACACCCGAGTTCGCGCAGCTGCGTGACGAGATCGCCGACGCTCTCTACGGCGCCAAGGCGGGCGTTGGCCCGGAGAAGGAAGGATCCCGATGAGCGCCTCCTCTTCCCAGATCCCGCGGACCGGGTCCCGTCCGGGAGCCCCAAGCCCCCGAGTGCGGCAGGCCTCCCGTCGCCGGCTGCCGTCGTGGCTCAGCGAGCAGCGCCTGATCGGCGTTGGCGCCGTCGTCCTCGCACTGATCGTGTGGGAAATCGCTGCACTGCTCCGCATCAGGCCAAAGTTGATCCTCCCCGGGCCGTTCGATGTCGTCGATGCCTTCAAGTCCCTGTTCGGGGCTGGGGACATCTGGGTCGACCTGTGGACCAGCGCCCAGGAGCTCCTCGTCGGTCTCGGGCTGGCCGTGGTGATCGGTCTGCCCCTGGGCCTGCTGATCGGCTGGTACAAGCGGGCCGCCTGGGCGTTGAATCCCTTCATCAACTTCCTCTACGCCACCCCCCGCATCGCACTCACACCTCTGCTGATCATCTGGCTCGGCATCGGCAGCTCCTCGAAGATCGCGATCGTCTTCCTGATGGCCTTCTTCCCGGTGCTCATCAACACCGCGCAGGGCGTTCAGTCCCTCGAACAAGGTGCCGTTCGCGTGGCGCGGTGTTTCGGTGCGAGCGACCTGCAGCTCTTCCGCACTGTTGCCCTACCCGGCACCGTCCCCTTCATCGCCAGCGGCATTCGGCTCGCGGTCGGTCAGGCCCTCATCGGCGTCTTCGTGGCCGAGCTCAGCGGCGCACAGCACGGCGTCGGCCTGATGATGAGCACGGCCGGCCAGCAGTTCCAGACCGCGACGGTCTTCGCAGGCCTGGTCATCTTCGCCGCGACCGGCGTCGTTCTGACCGCACTACTGCGCCGAGTCGAGAACCATTTCGCGGCATGGCGCCCGAGCAACGACTGAAGTTCTGCCCCAACCCATCCCGAGAAAGACAGTCTCATGAAGCTCAAGCCCGGCGCCGCCGGTGCCGCCGGAGTCACACTCGCCATGGTGCTTGCCATGTCCCTCACCTCCTGCGGCAATGCCGATTCCAACGCCAACACCTCGTCCGGCGGAGTCATCACGGTCAGCTACAGCGAAGTGGTCGCTGACGAGCTGCCGCTGTGGATCGCCTCAGAGGCCGGCTACTTCAAGGAGCAGGGACTCAACGTCAAGCTCGTCAGCCTCTCGAGCGACCAGGGTTACCCCGCGCTCATCTCCGGACAGACGCAGATCGCCTCGATCGGAGGTTCGCAGATCGTGTCCGGCGCGGCCGCAGGCGGTGACGTCAAGGTGCTGGCCACGATGACGCCGGTGTTCGCGTACCAGCTGTACGCGAACGTTGACAGCGCGGCCAAGCTGAAGGGCAAGAAGATCGGCTACACCTCGAAGAGCGGATCCCAGTACACAGCAACCCTGGCGGCCCTGAAGAAGGCCGGGCTGAGCCCCGAGGACGTGAACCTGGTTCCCCTTGGCTCGGTGACAAACGTCAACAACGCGCTTCTCTCCAAGACCATCGACGCCGCCGCCACGCACCCGCCGGCGAGCCTTCAGTTCGAGGATGCCGGACTGCACATGGTGCTCGACCTCGCCAAGGAGAAGATTCCGAACGACACCGTGGGAATCTCCACCAAGAGTTCCTACATCAAGGATCACCCCGAGGTCCTCGATAAGTTCATGGCCGCCCTTAAGAAGGGCTTCGATCGTGAGCGCAGCGACCAGAAGTACGCAACCCAGGTACTTGGCGCGCACCTCGGTCTCAAAGACCAGCGTGCGCTCGATGAGACGTGGAAGTACTACTCCACCGAGGTCATCCCTGACATCCCCGAGACGACCGAGGCTCAGCTCGCGTCGGCCCAGACGTCGCTGGCGGGCTCGGTTGCCGGAGTCGACAAGCTCGATCTTTCGAAACTCATCGACTCGTCCTTCGTCGACAAGGCGTTCAAGGGCAAGTAACTCGACCGCGAGGTCGCGTTACCTGAATCGACACCTCGAACACCGTGGTGCTGCGTCCAGATCCTGCCGCAGCACCGCCCTCCACGTTGAGGTTCTCGGCGTCGGCCCCGCTCGAGGGTGCACTCGAGCGGGGCCGGTACGCCTCCTTCGAATTGAAAGGAGCGGAACATGTGCGGCTCAGAAGAGAGCTTCGTCCTTCCGCCTGGGATGAGGGCGACCATCACCGAGGCAGCAGGCAGAGGTGGCCGAAGCAGCTGGAAGATGAGCGAAGTAGCTGCGGTCCTTTCCGGCCTGCCCGAGGATCGTGCTCCTCAAGTTGGTTTCATCGGGTACGGCGAGACCAAGGTCGGCGACCGCGTGCTCATCGCGGTCGACAACTACTACGACCGAACGGTCGTGGACGCGATGGCGAACGCCCTTCGCGACAAGGGCGCGACCGTCGACGTCATCACCACCGACGCGGGACCTGACCGTGAGGCCGGCTACCGGGACGAGATCGACGCCGTCATCCGCGATACGCACTGGACGGAAAACCCTCGGCGCTGGGAAGGTCTGCCGTCGATCGAGGACTTCGCGGGCAAGGCCGGTTACGACCTCCTGCTCCACGGCCGCGGGGGTCCGACACCGCCGACCGACTACCGGTACGAGCAGTTCCCGTGGATCAAGGAAGAACACCTGCTTCAGGGCGCCGGTGGCTTTCCACGGGACCTTCACCGCCTGATCAACATGACGACGTGGGACAAGATCTGGCGCAAGGGCCCCGGGAGCACCGTGAGGCTCACCGACCCGGAGGGGACCGACATCTCCTTCACACTGCACAAGGAGTACTTCGACGGGAGCCGTCGGAACTTCACCGAGACGCCCACCCGCGCCTTCGGCCACCTCCACGGGCATCCGCCCACACCCATCTTGGACAAGGAGGACGCGACCGGGGTCATCGCCGGCACGACGAGCCACATCGGTAAGCCGTTCCCGCGGATCAAGGTGTACATCGAAGGTGGGCGCATCGAGGCCATCGAAGGTGGTGGCCCCTATGGCGACGCATGGCGCGAGGTGCTGAACGAGACGAAGAACATCCAGTACCCCTCGTTCCCGCGGCCCGGACTCTTCTGGCTTTGGGAGGTGGCGATCGGGACCAATCCCTGGACCGTGCGGTCGCCGGACATCAACATGGTCTCCTCCGGGGGATTCGAGTGGGAGCGACGCCGGTCCGGAGTCATCCACTGCGGTATGGGCACGCGGTGGCGCGCCGGCGAGGAAGCCTGGGCCGCGAAGCACGGCATCAAGTACGGACACCTCCACGTCCACCTGCTGTTCCCGACCTACGAGATCACGACGCCGGAGGGCAACGTCATTCCAGTCATCCAGAACGGACACCTCAAGGCACTGGACGACCCGGCGGTTGTCGACCTCGCGCGAAGCTACGTCGGAGACCCGGACGTGTTCCTGAAGGAGCGGTGGATTCCGGCAGTGCCGGGAATCTCGGCGCCAGGCAGTTACGACGACTTCGCCCGCGACCCCGCCCCGTTCATCTACGAGGACAACCGGAAGCTCTACGTCGCCTGAGACTTGTCCCGTAAATGATCTCCGGCATGCTGGACGACCTGCCTGTTTCCCGTCATCCGACGAGGGCGAGGTTGTGCGGGCGGGCGAATACGTGCTCGACGCGGGCGCGGACCTTGCGGTGGGAGGTGTTGTGTTCCTCTTTCCAGCCCGGGAGTTCGGCCTGGCCGCGCTCGCGACGGTGCGGGATGACCAGGCCGGTGCCCCGGTAGCCGCCGTCCGCGATCACGGTCGTCTTGCCGAAGGTGTCCTTGGCGCCGGACAACTCCCATTCGGCGATGCTGTGGTCGCGGGTGGGCACCAGGGTTCCGTCCACGATCAGCACCGTGTCCTTGCGGAACCGCTTGCGCTGCTGGAGCGCGAGCGAACGGGGCTGTCCAGGGCGGCTCCGACGCCGTGATCACACCAGCCACACCAAGATCATCTCACCCGTGACCAGCAGTTACGGGACAACCCTTAGCAAGGTCTCCTGACAAGTCGCCCAACAATGCGTGTTCGTCGAGGGGCTGCCGAACGTTGGTCGGTAGCCCCTCGAGCGTATGGGCGAGGGCGAGCAGGCGCTCCCAGCCGACGGTGTCCAACAAGCACCGAGATCTACTGAGCGCCTCGCGATGTCATCGCCCTGGCAGACGTCGCTCATTGCGACGCCACCGCGCCGGGGCCCTTTTTGTGCCCGATCCGGCGGTCGGTGAACCGGAAGTCCTGATGGCTTCGACAGGCCCTGCCGGCACAACCCGGTCGCCATCGGGGACACCAACGTCACAGCTTGACTCCCCGCGAGAAACGGATCGTGATGAAAGAGTGGATGAAGGTCATTCCGGAGTCTGAGATCGCCACCTACCAGCGAGCAGGATTTCTCAACCGGATCAGTCTCGGGGCGAGGCCGGCCTTGATTGTCGTCGACGTGACCTACGGATTCACAGGGTCGAAGGGGCTCACTCTCGAGGAGGCGATCAAGGAGTTCCCGACGGCTTGCGGTCCGGCCTCGTGGGCGGCGATGCCCAACATCGCCAAGCTCATTGAGCTCTTCCGCAACCGGAATGCGCCGATCGTCTTCACCTGTGTTGACACGCACAACCAGGGCTTCAGCGGACGCGCCACCAAGAGCAAGCGCGCGGGCAAGGTAGCGCCCGGATACGGCGAGTTCCCGCCCGCCATCTCTCCCCAGGACGGCGATTGGGTGTTGGGCAAGACCAAGGCGAGCGCGTTCTTCCAAACGCCTCTCCTCGCCTACCTGGTCAAGGAGAAGGTCGACTCGGTCGTGGTCTGCGGCGTCTCCACCTCGGGCTGCGTTCGGGCCACCGTCGTCGATTCGTGCTCGAACGGCTTCGACACGTTCGTCGTCGACGACGCCTGCTTCGACAGATCATGGTTCGCGCACTGCAGTAACCTGTTCGACATGAGCGCGAAGTACGCCCACGTGCTCTCTCTGCACGAAGTGGACGCCGAGTGCGCCCCCAGGTGAGCACTATCCGCCATCCAGCTCTCGGCTGGGACCGACCACCACCCAACGACGGACACATGTGCTGCCGCGAAGGCCGACAAGCGAGCGACTCCAGACCTGTGGACGCCCCCGGCCGTGCGATGCGGTCCGGGGAACTCCCGCCATTGCGCCCACAGCTATCGGTAGTCGTTAAACCCGTCGGTGGTGTGGGTTGACGTCGGGTCGGGTTGGCCGTAGGCCGGTGGTAGGAGTCAACTACCATTCTCGGGGCTGGAGTTGACTGCCTGCCGTCCGTGTCCGGGCTGCTGGCGCCGCGGAGCGGAACAAGACGATCACCCTGTCTGGCAGCGGCGGAGCCGGTGGCCGGTGCAGGGATGCCGGGGGTGCAGCGGCTTCAGTTCTTCTTGTCCGACACACCCAGATGCCGAGTCGGCGTCGAAAACCGCCGACTCGGCAACTGGGTGTTGGCCGGGGCCTTCGGTCAGCCGTCGTGAGCGAATTGTGTTGCGTGGCGCAGATCTTCGGCCGTGAGTTGGGTCGGGTCGAGGGCGACCTCGGTGCGCACCGTGAGCGCCGCGAGGACCGTCTTCCGGACCCGTCGCCCGTCAAGGCCCCGCAGGCCCTTGGCAAGCTCGGCGTGAAGATCGACGTCCTGCGCGAGCGGCATCAGATCGGTCCATTGCCCGGCCAACTCGTTGAGTGACGACGCGACGATCTTTTCGATGGTCTCCTCGTCAGGCAGCTTCGTAGCCATGACCAGGTCAGCACGAGAGAGCACGGCCTCGTCGACTGCGCTGAGGAAGTTGGTCGTGACCACCAGCACCAGGTTGGGGCACTGTGTCCGCAGCTGGTCGAGACCGGCCAGGACAGCGTCCGTCGCACGGTGCACGTCGACGGGGTTGGTCTCGAACGACGCCGAGCTTCGACTCACGGCGAGCGCCTCGACCTCGTCGATCAACACTATGGTGTGCGGTCGTCGCGCGGCGATCTCCGGCAGCGTGTCGAGGAACAGCCGCGACACTGCCCGCTGGCTTTCACCAAGCATGTCGCTGGGGAAGGCGTGCGGGTTGATCTCCACCAGCGTCGTGGCGCCGCGTTTCGCCATCTTCAGGGCGGCTGCCTGGGCGAGGCCCTGGGCGAGCGTGGTCTTGCCCGTGCCCGGAGGTCCGGCCAGCACGACCAGACCGTGGGGCGCGCCTGAGAGTCCACCCAGCAGCCGACCCTGACGCAGTACGAGCAGGGCGGTGCCGAGCAGCCTTTCCTTGGTGCCTGGCGGCACGATCATCGAGTCCCACGGGCCGTCGTGGTGGTCCGAAGGAAGTGCGTGCAGGCCGATGACCCCGGGCGGGAGGGTCTGCTGGCTCACGGCCAGCTCGGCCGGTCGAGTTCGGGCCAGACAATCGTGCTCACGTCGCCGGCCTGGGCGTCGCGGATGTGCTCCGGCGGCTCCTCGAACAGGACCTGCGGATCCATGAGCGCACGCATCGTCTCGAGCAGGCTGTCGAACATGTGGATGCGGACGACTCGCGCGGTGTTCTCCTTGGAGTCGTTGAAGTGCTGGTGCCACAGGAAGTGATCGACCACGATGAGGTCGCCCTTCTTCCACGGGTGGTTCTCTCCGCCCTCCGGCTCGGTGCCGAGGTAGGAGTGGCCCTCGCCGTCCACCACGTACAGCCAAGCCTCGCCGGCGTGGCGGTGCATCGACTGCTGGCGGCCCTGGCCGATCTCGAACATCGCCATCGTGATGCCGGAGGCCTGGTAACCGATGGCGCGGTCGAGGAGGAAGGTCGTCCGCGTGCCGCGCGGGGTGTTGAGCATCTCGAGCTCGTCCCAGTCGGTGTGCAGCCGGCCACCGCGACGGGCCTGTTGCTCCTTGCCGAGGCGCCGCAGGCGACGGGCGTAGGGGTCGTCCCCCTCGACGTCGGGAGCGCTGAACTCGGGGCGACCCGGGAGGTTCTCAAATGCCTCGTTGCCGCGGTCATGGAGGATCGACATGCCCATCGTGGCGAGCAGCGGCTCGCTCGAGAACGTGAGGTAGCGGAATGTCTCGTCATTGTCGTTGCCTGAGCGGTGCCAGGCCCACGACGGAATGTGGGCGGAGTCGCCGGGGGCGACCTTCACACGCTCGCCGTCGATCTCGATCCAGCCCTCGCCGCCGACGCCGAAGACCATAACGTCCCACGAGTGACGGTGGATCGTGGTGACCTTCCCCCTGTCGACCTCGTGCACAAGGGCGTCGATGGAACGCGTCGGGTTGTCACCGTCCTCGCCCATGTAGACGCCCGTGCGCATGCCCCGCGCCGTCTCCTTCAGGGCAACGTCCTCGCCGCGGATGACCGTGCGGTGGTTCGCACGCCAGTCCTCGACGAACTTCGCCCGCCGGGCTTTCTGTACGTGGTAGTGACTTGTCTTGGTAGTCGTCTTGGTCGACACCGAACCTCCTAGATTGGCAGGACCATTAAACCATCCTCCGAATTGTGACGCGCCGCACGCCCGAACACAATGGTGGACTTTTGGTTAGTCCATCATTGGGAGGACCACCTGCGCTGTGATCCACACCATGCGCGTCCTGGTCGGAGTCATGCACGACCGAGGTGAGTGTGCCCGAAGCAGCGACGACCATCCCGAACGTGCGCAACCGCGACGTCAACGCCTACTCGGGCTGCGTGATCCTGTCGCAGGTCGGCAGCCGCGGCACGATCGCAGCCAACCTCTACCAGGTCTGTGCGCTCTCCGGTTCGGTGGCGCAGCCCCGGTCTCATCGGGATCGCCCTGGCGGTTGCGCTGGTGATGCTCAGCCCCTTGGGTGGCGTGTATGCGGACAGGGTCGGTCGGCGCGGGCTCCTTCCGTGGTCGCAAGGCGTGGCGATGGTCGTGGCCCTCGCGCTCGCGGCACCGACCTTCGCCGGCCGAGTCGACGTGGCGCAGGTGGTTGCCTCCGCTGTGCTCACCACTGCGGCGGCCGGCTTCGACCAGCCCGCCCGTCAGGCGCTGATCCCAGCGCTGGTTCCCCGAGGTCAGCTGCCGCAGGTCTTCGCGCTGGGCACTTCTGGCCGGTACCCGACCTCTCCGGCCGGCGTCAGCGGCTGCTTGTCCGACCGGTAAGGCATGGCCTGAGGGCCCCGGACGGCTGCTGCCGTCCGGGGGCCTCAGGCAGTCCGACAAGCGGCGACCCGACCCGCCCGGTGGCATCCGCTCGCCGGGGACGCCTGGCTGTGCCGCCTACACCGCCGCTACCACGCTCTTCTCCTGCGTATAGCTGAGCACCTCCTCCAGGCACGACTGCTTGCCGAGGCCGCTAGCCTTGTGGCCGCCGAACGGCATGCCGCGCCGCCGCGGGCCCGCGGTGTTCAGCAGTGTGGTGCCGGCCTCGATACGGCGGCCGATGGCGGCGGCCTCGTCCAGCGTGCCGGCGACGACACGCGCGGTCAGGCCGTACTCGGTGGCGTTGGCAATCTGCACCGCCTCGTCCACGTCCACGTACCGCATGACTGACACCACAGGCCCGAAGATCTCCTCGCGTGCGATCCGCATCTGAGGGGTGACGTCGGCGAACAGCGCGGGCTGCAGGTAGAAGCCCTTCGGCAGATGGTCCGGACGGTGACCGCCGACGACCAGCCGAGCACCTTCCTCGATGCCGCTGTCGATGTAGCCGAGGACGCGGTCCAGGTGCGCACGGAACGTCAGCGGCCCGGTGACCGTCTTCTCGTCGCGCGGATCGCCGACCACGATGCCACGCATCCGCTCGGCAAGCCGCTCCACCACTTCGTCGTACCGGTCGGTGTGCACCAGGACGCGCGAGGTGGACTGGCAGGACTGTCCTGCGTGCGTGAAGTTCATGCCGCTGTAGGCCACCTGCGCGGCGAAGTCGGCGTCGGCGTCGGCGGTGACGATCAGCGGGTTCTTGCCGCCGAGTTCCAGCGAGACGTGCTTGATGTGGCGGGCCGCGGTTTCGAGGACGCGGCGGCCGGTCGGAACGCTGCCGGTGAAGCCGATGCGCGGGATGCGCGGATGGCCGACGATCGCGTCGCCCGCCTCGTGCCCGTAGCCGGTGATCACATTGAAGACTCCGTCCGGCAGCACACCGCGCGCTATCTCGGCCAGCAGCAGGGTGGACAGCGGGGCCTGCTCCGCCGGCTTGATAATCACCGCGTTCCCGGCGAGCAGCACCGGGGCCGCGTACTGCACGGCGAACATGATCGGATGGTTGAACGGCACGATGCACCCGACGATGCCGTACGGCTCGCGAACGGTGTACGCCGCGGTGCCGGCCGGTGCCGAGTAGGTGGAACCGGTCAGTTCATAGGCGTACGAGGAGAAGAACCCGAGCGAGTCGACCGCGGTCTCGATGTCGCGTGCGGCGGTGGCGGCGGTGAGGCCGCCGTCCAGCGTCTCCAGCGCGGCGAGTTGGTCGGCGTGCGCGGCGATGGCGTCCGCGAAACGCCGCAGATACGGCACGCGTGCCACGACACCGAGCGCTGCCCACTCCGCCAGGGCCGGCGTGATGAGGTCCACGGCACGGTCCACGTCCTCGGCGCGCGCCGCGGCCGCGTATCCGCACACCTCCTCGTCGATCGGTGAGACGGATTCGATGCGGTCCGCGCCGGTCAGCTCCAGCCAGTCGCCGCCGACGAAGATGTGCCGTCCGTCCCGGGGCCAGTCGAGATCTGCCATTGCTATCTCCTCAGCGTGGTGAGCGGATGGTGAGCGGCGCGGCTGTCACATTCCGCCCCTGATCAGAACGCCCATGCAGCAGGCGTGGATTGGTGAAAGTGATCATCCGGACGTCGTCCTCGGAGAGTCGAGCTGCACTACAGCATCACCGCCCCGCCGTCTACCACCAGCGTCTGGCCGGTGATGAAGGAGCTCTCGTCCGACGCGAGGAACACCGCGGCGCCGACGAGGTCGTCCGGGTACTGGATCCGCGGCAGCGCACGCGCGCCCACCCGCTTGCTGCGGTAGGCGCGGATTGTACCGTCCGGATCCGACTCGCTCAGGGTGCTGCCCGGCGCGATGGTGTTGACGCGGATCCCGGCCGGCCCGACCTCGCGCGCCAGGCACCGCGTGAATCCGAGGATGCCGGCCTTCGAGGTGACGTAGTGGATCCGGCTCGGCGAACCGGACAGCGCCGTGCCGCTGGAGATGTTGATGATCGAGCCGCTCTCCTGCTGCCGCATCCGGCCGAGCACCGCACGGCAGGCCAGAAAGGTCCCGCGCAGATTGACGGCCATGAGCAGGTCCCACTCCTCGATGGGCACCTCCTCGATCGGTACCCGCGACATCGGCACGGTCGCGAATATGGCCGCGTTGTTGACCAGCACATCGATGCTTCCGAACCGGTCGACGGCCTGCTGCGCCATGCGCTGCGTGGCCTCCTCGGAGGAGACGTCGGCGGTGACCGCGAGCGCTTCTGCACCGTCGGCTCGAATGTCCTTCGCGACCGCCTCGGCCGCCTCGCCGTCCAGATCCGCGACGACGACCCGCGCACCCTCCGCGGCCATGCCACGGCAGTACGCCGCTCCGATTCCGTTCCCTCCGCCCGTGACGACGGCCACCCGATTTTCCAGACGCCGGCTCTGTGCCATGGCGTTCCCTCCGTCAAGCTAGACCCTTGCGTTAGGTCATACCAACAGGCCTATAATGATTCGGGCAAGTTGCGGCGATGTAAAGCCCGCGCAAAGTGCGACGCGAAAGCGTGGCGGGAAAAGGCCGCAGAAAAACGCAAAGGCGGCGGGCGGAGGTCCCCGAAGACCTCCTCGTCGGGGCGAGGCCAACGTAGGGGGCGAGGTGGGCGGCGGCGGGAAAGCTGGTGTCCTCCCGGCCGGAGTCAGCCCGTGCCCGTGATGGGTGCTCGTGCTGACGTCCAGGCCGAGAACCCGGCGGCGGTGGACGCGGAACCGGTCTGGCGCGTGCCCCGCGGACCGCGGGCGGTGGAACGTGCACTGTACAGGCCGAACTTTCTGCTCCGCTCAGGCCGATATACGGTCCTCAGGGTCGTCCGGATCGCCCCGACGGTCCGGCTGGTCGGGCCGACCAGAGCCGCCTCGACCAGCTGACCGCTATCGGGGTGTCGGGGTCCACAAAGTCGTGGTCCGGGGCCGTGATCGGGGCCCCCTTGGGGCGGTAGGTGCGGCCCGGCCGGGCGAAGTCACCGATCGGCTCCTTCTCCTTCGCATCCACGTTCACCACCGGCAGGCCCTGCGCCAGGAACCGCTCGACCGTGGCATCGATGTGCCGGAACTGGGCGTCGCAGTCAGGGACGTGGCTCCCCGCACGGGTCTTCGCCATGCCCTGGGGGCTGAAGCCCATCGAGCGCAGCAGCTCGCGCACGGCCGGGGCACTGACCGGATGGCCTGCCGCGGTCAGTTCCCGGGCCAGGTCCCGCAGCGAGGCAGTGGTCCAGCACAGCAGGGAGACCGGGTCGCCGACCTCCCGCGGCTCGATCCACACTCCACAACTGCCCGCCCGCCGCGCCCGTGCCGGCACCCACCCTCGGAACGCCCGGCGCAGTCGTCATCGGCGCTCCGGCCATCTGCACATCGCAGTGCGGCGTCTCGGTGCCGTACCGAGGCTCGGTTCGCCCTTCCGGCGCCACACTGTTCCGAGATCTGCGGTAGACGGGTATATTGGTTAGGCCATTACGGGGAAGGAGTCGTACGTGCCGAAGGTGGTCTACGTCAGCACCGAAGGCGACGAGCGCGTCGTCGATGCCGCAGCCGGAGAGACGGTGATGTCCGCCGCGGTCCGCAGCGGCGTGCCAGGAATCGTCGGCGAGTGCGGGGGCAACAACTCCTGCGCCACATGCCACGTCTGGGTGCGCCGTGACTTCGCCGACCGCGTCGGAGGTCCCGGCGACCTCGAGGACGACCTACTCGACCTCGGCGCCGAAGACCGACGCGCCACCAGCCGGCTCGGCTGCCAGATCAAGATCGACGACGACCTCGACGGCCTCGTCGTCGATGTACCCCCCACCCAGGCCTAACGTCCAGCCACCCCGCCTCCCCCAGGGCAATTGGACCAATGGATTTATGCTTCGCTGAAAGGATCACGCGATGCTGCGTACCGAGATCAACGAGCTGCTGACCCAGACCGGGCCGGGCACCCCGATGGGCGAGCTGTTCCGCCGCTACTGGCAGCCGGTGCTGCTGGCGGAGGAGCTGCCGGAGAACGACTGCCCGCCGGTTCGCGTCAAGGTCCTCTCGGAGCGGCTGATCGCCATCCGCGACTCCGAAGGCCGCTACGGTCTGATGGACGAGTTCTGCGCCCACCGCGGCGTCTCTCTCTGGTTCGGCCGCAACGAGGAAGGAGGCCTGCGCTGCCCCTACCACGGCTGGAAGTACGACTACACCGGCCAGGCGATCGAGGTCCCGAGCGAGCCCGAGACCAGCAACTTCTGCGCCAACGTGAAGCTGAAGTCCTATCCCCTCATCAAGCTCGGCGACGTGCTGTGGGCCTACCTCGGCGACCCCGACAAGCAGCCGCCGCTGCCGGAATGGGAGTTCGTCACCGTACCGGAGGGACAGGCATTCACCTCCAAGCGGTTCCAGGAATGCAACTGGCTGCAGGCCCTCGAGGGCGGCATCGACTCCAGCCACGTCACCTTCCTGCACTCCGGCAGCCTCGACAACGACCCCCTGTTCAAGGGATCCAAGGGCAACGCCTACAACAAGGGCGACCTCAAGCCCTTCTTCGAGGTCGTCGACTACGAAGGCGGCCTGCTCATCGGTGCCCGGCGCAACGCCGAGGAGGGCCACTACTACTGGCGTGTGACACCGTGGGTACTGCCCAACTTCACCATGGTCCCGCCACGCGCCGACCACCCGGTGCACGGCCACTTCTGGGTACCGATCGACGACGAGAACTGCTGGGCCTGGAGCTTCGACTACCACCCCGCCCGCCGCCTCACCGAGACCGAGGTCGCAGCCATGCGCGCCGGCATGGGCGTCCACAGCGCGAACGACGAGAACTACCGTCCGCTCGCCCGCAAGGAGAACGACTACCTGATGGACCGCGAGGCCCAGCGCCGCGGCGAGACGTACTCCGGGATCAAGGGCATCGCCCTGCAGGACTCCTCACTGCAGGAATCGATGGGCCCCGTCGTCGACCGCACCAAGGAACGCCTGGTCGCCACCGACGCCGGCATCATCAAGGCCCGCCAGAAGCTCCGCAAGGCCGCACTGGCACTCGCCGAAGAAGGCACCGAACCCGTCGGCAACCGCGCCCAGGACCAAAAGGTCCGCTCCGTCGCCGTCGTCCTGCCAGCCGACCAGCCCTTCGTCGAAGGCATCGGCGAGGCCATGATCGCAAAGCCCGGCGTCCCCCAGACCACCGTCTGAGACCCCAAGGAGTACGCCGTGACACAGACCGGCCTGATCAGCAGCTGCGCCCGCGCAGCAACCGCCCAAGAGGCCGCCTTCCGGATCGACTATCCCCTGGCGGCCGCCCGGAACACCCGGGTAGTAGCACTCGACGACACCGCCGACCAAATCGTGCACCGAACATCGCAGATGCAATGGGCGCAGGCAAGGTTCTACTCGACCATCGACCCGGGGCACAACCTCCTCACCATGTCCGGTGAGACGGTGCCGCTCACCGAGCAGCTGAAGGACAGCAACAGCCTCGTACTCGTCTCCACCAATGGGGAGAACGCGGAAGCGGCCGCGACGATCGGCGCGGCCTGCCGGGTTCGCGGCATCATGACGGCGGGCCTGGTCGTCACGCCGGGGCGGTTGACCAGCGAGGCGCTGCTCGCGCTGCGGCCGCACGCCCGCATCCTGCTGGTCCCCGCCGAGGAGGACGACCTCGTCG
>NZ_JBEYXD010000107.1:0-22890 GCF_040644975.1 Streptomyces sp. NPDC046900
CACACCCCGCCCCCCCCCCGGGGGTGCCCGGGGGGGGCCCCCCCCCCCCGCGGGCGTTACCACACCCCCCCGCGGCGCCCGCGGCGCCCCCGCGCGTTCCGGCGACGGCGGAATCAGACGGCCGCGGTGCCGGCCTGGGAGAGCTGCTGGATGACCCGGGTGACGCCCTCGACGACATCGGAGTCGTCGGCCGGGCGGTGGGTGTCGGCGAAGCGGGTCACGGAACCAGGTATGAAGAGCCTGGCGCACGCGAGGACCGCGGCACCGACGGACGTGCGGACTCCGTGATGCGCCCACGCGCCCGCCGTACTGGCCGAAGGCGGTGACGACCACGGCGACCGTGTGGGGGCACGTAACGGCATCGCTGCAGGTGAGAGCCCTCCAAGCCGACTCGACCTGCACCAGGGCCGCGCCGATGCTCGCCCACTGCAATGAGGGAACCTCCTCTTTTGGGTCTTGCCGCTGCATTGCTGGACTACGTCAGCGCGGCACCGTCCGCCAGACCGGATGTGACCTCGTCGTACTATCAAGTGACTGTCAACAGTCTTCGCGGCGCAGCCGTACGTCGAGGCGTTGCCCCCGTGCCGTGCAGACAGCAGGGTGATTCACCATGGCCGGCGGTTTGCTGGACCGGCAGCTGTCAGCAGAAACAGGCAATGATGAGCGAGCAGAACAACCCCACCGCCCCCGCCGGTACGACGGCCCGCGAACTCTCACTCGACGGCTCCACGCTGCTCCGCCGCCGACGGCGGGTTCTACGGCAGCTCGGCTTGTGCGTGCTCGTGCTCGTGCCGTGGACCATCTACCTGGCAGTGTCGCTGCCGGATCGCTTTGAGGCCCGGCACTGGCCCTGGGTGTGGGTGGGCTTCGACGTGATGCTGCTCGTGACACTGGCCGGTGCGGGAGTGGCGGTGTGGTTGAGACGCCAGGTCCTGGTCCCGTTGTCGTTCGTGGCAGCCACGCTCCTCCTCTGCGATGCCTGGTTCGACATTTCCCTGAGCTGGGGAAAGGAGGATGTGTGGGCGAGCGCCGCCTCGGCCGTGCTGGTTGAGCTGCCTCTCGCCGTCCTGCTCATCTTGCGGGCGCGACGGGTGCTGAAGATATCGATGAGGCTGGCCTGGCAGCGGCTCGGCCTGGAGGGAGATCCTCCGCCGCTGCACAAAATGCCGTTGCTCGTCGCCGTGGCACCATCGCGGAGCAGTGAGGCTGCCACGAACGGAGCCGAGGACGTCTGACGTCGCCGAAGGCGACTTCGGTCACCACTCGCTGCTGAAGCTCCGCACGCACCTACACCGTGCCCAGGCCCCGATCCGTCATGCCGACCGCATCAAAATTCCGCTGCTCCCTGTCCAGGGAAGGCCGCACGTTGTGTTGCGGCCTCCTCAGACAGAGGCGACTGCCATCGCAGACCGTGCTTGCCGTCCGGCACCCTGACGCTGTCCCGCTCGGTCCCAGCCACGAGCAGCGCGTCGGCAACCTCTATGGCGTCGTGCACACGCCTGGTTCCCGTCATGACGCACAGCGTGTAGCTGACGTCCTCGAGCTCACGTGCCCCTTCCGGCTTCTCGCTCTCGGCGAGCGCGATCTGCAGGGACGCGTACCGGGTGAGCAACTGCCTGACGACCTTCGGATCCGGAACGAGCGGCACAGACAGGCCCCTTCTTTCCAACTTCGGGTCGAGTGCCCCGTCACGGGCGGGAGTCGGGTGCGCCGCGTCGGTGCCTGACACCTTTTGTACCTCCATGGTACTTGCCTGCATGGGTGGATGTCCGTTTGCCGGGCGGTCGGTTGTTGTCCCGACATCTCACGCTCGGCGGCTGCAGCGTCCGTGCATTCGAGGCTCCTTGCCTCGCAGTGAAAGACCAGAAGGGCCCAACGTCTGTGACGGACAACGCTTCTACGGACCAGCAGCGCGGGCGACGGTGCCCAAGACGGCCGGCGCAGACCAGGTGTCGGCGCGGAGTTGATGCTTGCCGTTCCTGAGACTCCCGCGTCGAGGCTTCCGCACACGTTCCCGCAGATGGCCGGGCGTCGGCGCCGGGAAGAGCTGGACGGTGCCGACCCACCCAGGCCCAAGGATTTCGCGAGGCACCATGGCGCCTGCCGGCCGGCGAACGCGGTGCGTTTGACCGATCTCAATGACGATGTCGCACATCACACTGATGAACAGTGTCACACATTGGGTCGCGGTCCGGTCCTGGTTGGGTGCGAGCCCGATGGGTGATGAGTGAGGTGGATCATGAGGGTCACATGTCGCCGGAGACCAGCCTCTTCGGCAGGTTCCGGCTTCGGCGGGGGCGACTCGGAGAGCGGCGTGGCCATGCGGCGCGTCGGACATGAGGACAGATGCGGGGACGTGTCTCCTTCCGCCGACCTGGTCGACCGGAGGCCCGTCGGCGGGCTCGTGCGCACTCCCCCGCCCCGTCGCCGTCGTGGTGGTGGGCGCGGGTGACGCGCTCGGAGCGGCTCATGTCGGTGTGGGATACGCGCTGGAGCGGCGCGGTGTCGTGCCAGACATGATCATCGACACCTCGCCGCGCTAGGGCCCTTGCCGCCCAACGTGCTCACCTGCCGTTTCGTGCCTCAACCGGAGGTGCTGGCACGCGCGGCGCTGTTCGTCACCCATGGCGGGATGAACAGCGTCAATGAGGCCATGTACGCCGCGGTTCCGATGTTGGTGGTCCCCCAGGGCGCCGACCAGCCGATGGTGGCCCGTCGCGTCGTCGAACTCGGCGCGGGCCTGACGATCCGTACCCAGGACGTCTCCACGGCTTCCGTGCGTTTCCTCGCCGAGCGCCTGCTCCACGGCACCCGGTTCCGGGCAGCCGCGGCAACCCTGCAGGCTGCCCAGCACGAGGCGGGTGGATATCGGCGCGCAGCCGGCGAACTCGAGTGGTACCTGCAGGCGACCGGCTCGGCCGGTCGGCCGGCCCTCGTCGATACGTCACAGCGAGGCTGACCGATGTCACACCTCGTTGTCGTCCTGCTGCTGTTCGCCGGGGTGTCGGAGGCTGCCGGGCGCATCCTGCCTCTGGCGGTTCGCCGGCCCGGCATGTCGCGGACCTTCCTGGCCGGGTTGCTGCTGCCCGCCGGCCTCGTCGAGGTTGCCGTGTTCGCCCTGTGGCCGGCGACCGCCTGGAACCTGGCCGAGGTGGTGCTGTCCTCTCCACCGCCCGGAGCGCACTTGGTGTGGACAGCGGGCCTGGTCGCCCCACTGCTGCTCGCCGCCGTCCTTGCGTTCCCGTTGCTAGGGCCCCTGCTCCACCTGTTGCTCTTCGTGGGGGTCGGAGCCGGCCTGGCCGGCCCGCTCGCAGCGGCGACCGGCCTCGGCTGGTGGAGCGCCGCGGGCTACGTGGCCATCGCCGGGGTCGGCCTTGGCTTCGCTGTGGAGACCGGTCGGCGACTGGTCGTGAGGATCAGCGCACCCCGAGCATCGGAGTCCATCACATGAACGACCTCGTGCTCTGGGCCTGTGTACTCGGGCCGGCTCTGCTCGCCGAAGGCCTGCTCGCCCGCTACGAGGTGCTGGCCTACAGCGCCGGCTGGCGGGCACCTACCACCGAGCTGCCGAGTGGTATGCCCTACGCCCGCGGTGCGGCTGCTGACAGTCCCCCGGCCGCCTACCTGGTCTACCTGGACGGCATCGGGAAACGTCGCGTACGGGACACTCGGGACGGCGGCCAACTGGTCAAGGCCGTGATCGCGGGAGCGCCGGAGCTGCGGGTGCTGGGTCAGGTGCAGCCCTACTCGCCGCTGGCCGACCCGCTTGCCGAGCGGCCGGTGTGGGCGTGGCTGCGCCGCCACGCCGGGCTGCTGCTGTTCCTGCACAACGTCATGCAGGTCTTCGTCGCCGCCGACCACCGGTACCGCCCCCTCTACAACCGGGCCGTCGGCTGCCAGATCGCCACTCAGCTCCGGCTCGCCGGCTACCAGCCCGACAGCGGTATCCCCGTGGTGCTGCTCAGCTACAGCGGCGGCGCCCAGGTCGCCACCAGCGCCGTCGACGAACTGCACACCCAGCTGCGCTCCCCGCTCGTACTGATCACACTGGGTGGGTTCCACAACGGCGCCGACGACCTCACCCATGCCGAACACCTGCATCGGCTCACCAGTGCGAGCGACCGGATCGAGCGCGTCGGCACCTGGATCTTCCCTCAGCGCTGGCGGTTGTTCCGCCGTAGCGGATGGAACCGCGCGCGACGTGCCGGCAAGATCACCGTGCATCGACTCGCTCCTGCCACCCACCTCGGGCCGCGTAGTTACATCAGCCCGGAGGGACGGCTGCCCGATGGCCGCAGCTACCTCGACCGTACGACCGACACAGTGATAGCACTCATCCGCGCCCACCACAGCGCGACCGCGGCGACAGACACCCCGGTGCCGGGAAGGACCTGACCCGAGCGCGCAGCGGACACGGCTTACCGCCGAGGTCGCCTCGGACCTGACTGTGCGAGAACGCGTTGAGGTACTACGAAATGATTGCTTCTCTCGGCTGCTCGCTGGGCGCGGGCGGCCGAGACGGACAGCGACAGCGGCGGGTCAGGCGTTGGTCACCGACCGGAGGGCGGCACTACGGTCGCCGTCGAGTCCGGCAAGCAGACCTCGCAGACGGGGGCCGTACTCGGGGTGGGCGAGGGCGAACGCCATCTGGGCGACAAGGTAGTCGGCCGGGTTGCCGGTGTCGTACCAGCGGCCGTTGATGACCTGTCCGTACACCGCGCGGGTGGAGGCATAGGCGTTGATGGCGTCGGTCAGGTAGATCTCGCCGGTCCGGTGCTCGTACCAGCGGCGGGTCTGCTCGCGCAGTTCGTCGATGATGCCGGGGGTGACGACATAGCCGCCGATGGCCGCGTACGACGACGGGGCGGCAGCAGGCTCGGGCTTTTCGACCAGGCCGGTGATGCGCAGTTGGCCGTCCCCGAGGTCTTCCTTCACGATCGGTACGCCATAGCGCTGGGAGTCGGAGGGGTCCATCGGTATGAGGGCCAACACCGGGCAGCCGGTCTGCTCATACGCGCGCATCAACTGCTGGGCGCGGGGGACCTCGGCCACGAAGACGTCGTCGGGCCACAGCACCAGCACGGGCTCGTCGCCGAAGGCACGGGCAGCGTTCAGCACGGGGGTGCCGTTGCCGTACGGGCCGTGCTGGTCGAGGTAGGTGATGTGGCCCTGGCCGGCCAGTTCCGCGACCTCCTCCACCGCGTCCGCGTAGGCCGTCTTGCCGTCTGCGCGGAGTTGTTGGACGAGGGCGGGGTTGGGGCGGAAGTGGTCCTGGATGAGACTCTTGCCGCCGGAGACCACGATGGTGATGTCGGTGATGCCGGAGTCCACCAGCTCGCGCACGGTGTGCTCGATGACCGGCTTGTCGCCGACCGGCAGCATCTCCTTCGGTGTCGCCTTCGTCAGGGGCAGCAGACGGGATCCGAGTCCAGCGGCGGGGATCACAGCCCTGCGAATCGTCGGGGACATCACAACTCTCGGTCGATCGGCACCGTACCGGTCGGCACGGCACGTGTTGACGCCCGGGTCCGCGCCTGCGGCCGGCGCCGTGGTCGCCCGCCACGGTACCCGGTACGGCACCGGAACGGCCACCGCCGGTGGGCGCGCGGACGCCCCTTCGGCCCGGCTGTTTGGCTCCCGGTCCATGGGGCTGCCCGTACCGGGTGGTCGTGTTCGGCGCGTTCGGATCCTGGGGTGTGCAAGGAGAGACCGGCGTGGACCCCGGCCAGGCTCTCACGTCCCGAACTCGCCGACGGGCGGGCCGTCCAGGCCATCGCGGCCATGCGCGCGGCGGACACCGGACTCCGTGCCGCCGCGGCACGTCGCGGCGCGTGACGCCGACTGATCGCCGACAAGGGACACCACAGCGCCGCGGCCGCGAAGAAGACCGCCCGCAGGCATCCACGCGCCCCAGCACCGCGCCGGGGCGGACATGGCCGTGGCCATGACGATGTGCAGGAGACCGTCTGTCCGCACGCGTCACACGCAGCTGCGCGGAAGAACGTGGTGCCGCAGGTCGTGAAGGGCTGCGGCCACCAACAGCACTGTCAGCAGGGGTAAACGACGGTTATGGCACTCCTGCGTCTTGTGCCCTGCCACGGAGCATTGTTGCTTCGGGCTGCGCCGACCTCGCCGGGAGAAAGCCACGGGTCAGTTCGCGGGGCGCGGAGCACGCAGGTGGGCCCGCTCGGCCAGTTCCTTCTCGTCGACCAGCGTGAGCATCGGCCGGCCCGGCGCACAGAGCATCGTGACGACGAACCGGCACGGCACATCGGCTCGGGCGTTGCCGTCCTGGTAATGGATCACGTCTCCGCCCGGCTCCCAGAAGGTCTCGCCGGCCTTGACGATGCGTTCTGGCTCTCCCTCCAGTTCGAAGCGCACCTCGCCCTCGATCACGTATCCGAAGGCCGGCCCTGAGTGACGGTGCGGAGGCGTGCCGGGGTCACCGGGCGGCCACTCGATCAGAACGGTCATGCCTGAGGCGCCCTCGGGGATATGGGGCGGCTTGGCGTCCTGCAGCATCTTCGCCGCGGTCATCCACGTCCCGGAACGCGCCTTGTCGTCGCTCACGGCCGCTGAGTTCTTGGTTGACACTGTGCACCTCCGTTGGTCGTTGCCCTGGCGGGGACAGCGTTCTTCATTTCTGGCTCCCCGCACGGCTGTTCCTTATGGACGACCGAGGACAGGAGGCATATGTGACAGAGGCCGCCGCTTTCAGACTGCTCCCATCGATGTCACAACAGTGGTGCGAGACCTGTCATGTAGTGCACGTGGCCGACTTCGGTGTCACCAGACGCACACAGGGTCGATGAGCCCTCTGGGAGGGATTCACATGAGAGTCGTTGTCGCAGGAGCCACCGGATTGATCGGCTCAAGAACGGTTGCCAGGCTCCGTGACCATGGAGTGCAGGTCGTGCCCGTCTCACGTCGCCATGGCGTCGACCTGATCACGGGTAACGGTCTCGACGAGGCCTTGCGGGGGGCCGAGGTGGTGGTGGACGTCACCGATGCGCCCGTGCGTACCGAGGAAGCCGGTCTGCATTTCTTCCGCACTGCGACGGCCAATCTCCTGGCCGCGGCGGCCTCGGCCGGCGTGGAGCATCACATGGCCCTGTCGGTGGTGGGGGCCCAGCGGCTGCGGTCGGGCTACTTCCTCGCGAAAGAGCTCCAGGAGTACCAGGTACGAAAGTCTCCGATCCCCCATTCGATCGTGCGTGCCGCGCTGACCTTCGAGACCCTCCAGGCCATCGCTGTCGCGGACACCAGCCCGGACGGGGTCCACGTGGCGCCCGCGCTGGTCCGTCCGGTGGCGACGGACGACGTCGCTGCCGCGGTCGCGCATGTCGCCGTGGGGGTGCCGCTGCTCGGCACGCACGAGGTGGCCGGCCCCGAGGAGTACCACCTCGACGACCTCATGGCGAAGCTCCTCGCCGCCGATGGTGTCGACAGAAGTGTGGTCACCGATGTGCGCGCCAGACTCTTCGCCGCCCTGGTGGGCAAAGGCGCGCTTCTGCCCGAACCGGGCGCCCAGATCGGTCCCACGACTTTCAGCACGTGGCTCGCGCAGCGCTGACGCGCGCGGACGCGGCGGCGGCCTCCCCAGGCACATCTCTTACGGGCGGCCGCCACTGCGCACTCGTGGCCGCGGCCGCCGTCCGCCTTCACCTCCCCACGCCTTGACAGGAAAGCCTCGATGAGTGAGCTCGACCAGATACCCGACCGTGACGTCGAGGAGACGAGGGAATGGCAGGCCTCCCTCGAGGCCGTCATCAGGCATGCCGGACCCGAGCGCGCCGTGTACCTGCTGCGGCGCGTGCACGAGTACGCGGCCAGGTCCGGAGTGGCCCTCCCGGGGCTGCTGGCCTCGGACTACATCAACACGATCCCGGCGTCGTCCCAGCCGGCCTTTCCGGGCGATCTCGCCATGGAGTCGCGCATCACCGCGCTGAACCGGTGGAACGCGGCCGCGATGGTCACCCGCGGTTCCCGTCTGGGTCTCGGAGGCCACATCGCGACCTACGCGTCTGCGGCCTGGCTCTATGAGATCGGGTTCAACCACTTCTTCAAGGGCAAGGACGGAGACGGCTCCGGGGATCATCTGTACTTCCAGGGGCATGCCTCGCCCGGCATCTATGCGCGGGTGTTCCTGGAGGGGCGGCTGAGCGAGGAGCAGTTGGACGGTTTCCGCCGGGAGGCCGACGGCCACGGCCTGCCGTCGTACCCCCACCCGAGGCGCCTTCCGTGGCTGTGGGAGTTTCCGACCGTCTCCATGGGGCTCGGCCCCCTCTCCGCCATATACCAGGCCAGGTTCAACCGCTATCTGCACGACAGGGGAATCAAGGACACTTCCGGGTCGCGTGTATGGGCCTTCCTGGGAGACGGGGAGATGGACGAACCCGAGTCGACGGCCGCACTGGCGCTCGCCGCCCGCGAGGGTCTCGACAACCTGACTTTCGTCATCAACTGCAATCTTCAGCGGCTGGACGGCCCCGTGCGGTCGAATTCCAAGATCGTGCAGGAGCTCGAGGCCCGGTTCCGCGGTGCGGGCTGGAACGTGGTCAAGACCCTGTGGGGCGAGGCCTGGGACCCCTTGCTCCAGCGGGACACCGACGGCTCCCTCGTACACCGCCTGGGCGAGATACCCGATGCCCAGTTCCAGACCTACGCCGCGCGGGACGCCGCCTACATCCGCGAGCACTTCTTCAGCGGCGATACACTCTCCGGCATCGCCGCCGGACTGAGTGACGCGCAGCTCACCGACCTGTTCGTGAACTCCCGGGGCGGGCACGAACCTCTCAAGGTCTACGCCGCCTACCGGGCCGCGGTCGAGCACCGGGGCCAACCCACCGTCGTCCTCGCCCAGACGGTGAAGGGACACACGCTGGGTGCGAGCTTCGAGTCACGCAACACCAACCACCAGATGAAGAAGCTGACGATGTCCCAGTTCCGTCAGATGCGTGACGCCTTGGAACTGCCCATTCCGGACAGCGCGTTGAACGGGGATCTGGTGCCGTTCTGGCACCCTGGTGAGGATTCGGAAGAGGTCCGGTACCTGCGTGAGCGACGTGCTGCTCTGGCAGGCCCTGTCCCGGTGCGCAGGGTGGTGGCCAAGCCCCTGAAGCAGCCACCGTCCGGCCCCTTCGACGCCCTCCGGAAGGGCTTCGGCAAGCAGGAAGTGGCCACCACGATGGCTCTGGTCCGGCTGGTCAAGGACCTGATGCGCGACGAGGAGACGGGGCGACGCTGGGTGCCCATCATCCCCGACGAGGCGCGGACGTTCGGCATGGAGTCCCTGTTCCCGACGGCCGGGATCTACTCGCCGCTGGGTCAGAACTACGAGCCGGTCGACGCCGACCAGTTGCTTCGCTACAAGGAGGCCAAGGACGGCCAGCTCATCGACGAAGGCATCACCGAGGCCGGTTCCATGGCCGAGTTCACCGCCGCGGCGACCTCGTACGCCACGCATGGCGAACCCATGATCCCCTTCTACATCTTCTACGCCATGTTCGGGTTCCAGCGAACCGGCGACCAGTTCTGGGCCCTGGGGGACCAGATGGGCCGCGGCTTCGTCGTCGGAGCGACGGCCGGCCGTACGACGATGACCGGCGAGGGACTGCAGCACGCCGATGGGCACTCCCACCTGCTGGCATCCACGAATCCGGCCGCCGTCGGCTACGACCCCGCCTTCGCGTACGAGATCGCGGTGATCGTGAAGGAAGGGCTGCGGCGGATGTACGGCGACCAGCCCGAAGACATCTTCTACTACCTGACGGTCTACAACGAGCCCAAGCTCCAGCCCGCCATGCCCATCGGGTCAGCGGTCGAGGAGGGGATCGTGCGGGGCATGTACCGGTTCCGGCAGGCGGAGCCCCACGACGCCGGACCGCGGATCCAGCTGCTGGCCTCCGGAACGGCCATCCACTGGGCGCTCAAGGCCCAGGAGCTGCTCATGTCCCAGTGGAATGTCCACGCTGACGTCTGGTCAGTGACGTCCTGGACGGAGCTGCGCCGCGACGCGCTGAACGCCGACGCGGCGCGGCGGCGGGGCGAGGAGCGCGTCCCGTATGTGACGGAGGCGCTGTCGGGTACGCAAGGGCCCGTCCTGGCGGTCAGCGACTGGATGCGCCAGGTGCCCGATCAGATCAGCCAGTGGGTCGATCAGGACTACTCGTCACTGGGAACGGACGGCTTCGGACTGTCGGACACCCGCGACGCCGTGCGCCGTTACTTCGGAGTCGACGCCGAGTCCGTCGTAGTGGCCGCCCTGGACCAGCTGGCGCGGACCGGAGCGGTCGATCCGGACACGGTTACCCAAGCGCGCGCTCGCTACGACCGGCAAGGGTGACCACCTTGCCGACGGCATGACGCGCCAAAAGCGAATCATGAAAACCGCGTCACAAGGAGAACCGCTCTCCGGTCACTCCTGGTACAGGCCGAAATTCTTTGAGAGGAACCCGTTATGAAGGTAGTAGTGATCGGTGGAACGGGGCTCATCGGCTCCAAGCTGGTCGGAAAGCTCAACGAGCATGGGCACGAGGCGGTCGTGGCCGCACCCACCACTGGCGTCAACACTCTGACGGGTGAGGGCCTGGCCGAGGCCCTGAAGGGCGCGTCGGTCGTGGTGGACGTGTCCAACTCCCCCTCGTTCGCTGACGACGCCGTCATGGACTTCTTCCGCACCTCCACGACCAACGTCCTCGAGGCGGAGGCCGAGGCCGGCGTGGGGCACCATGTGGCACTGTCCGTGGTCGGCACCGAGCGCCTGCAGGAGAGCGGGTACTTCCGCGCCAAGCAGGCCCAGGAAGAGCTGATCAAGGCGTCCGGAATCCCCTACTCCATCGTCCACGCCACCCAGTTCTTCGAGTTCGTGAAGGCGATCGCCGACGCGGCCACCGAAGGCGACACCGTGCGCCTGGCCCCCGTCAAGATCCAGCCCATCGGCTCCGACGACGTGGCCGCAGCCGTCGGCCGCGCCGCGGTGGATGCCCCGGTCAACGGGGTGGTGGAGGTCGCGGGCCCCGACGCGTTCCAGCTCGACGAGCTCATCCGTGCGGCACTCGCCGCCAAGGACGACTCCCGCACGGTGGTCGCGGACGAGCACGCCCCCTACTGGGGTGCCAAGCTGCAGGAGGCCACGCTCCTGCCGGGTCCGGACGCGCACATCGCCGAGACCAAGTTCGCCGACTGGCGCGCGCAGCAGCAGTAAGTCCTGCCGGGGTCCCTGCCGACGGCAGGGACCCCACGGTGCTCCGACCACAGGTTCGTCTCACCGGTTGAGCGGCCGCGACCTCCTGCCCCACGCCGGCTTCGCATCGGTGACAAGTCCCCGGTACACAGCGCCCGTTGCCGTGCAACCGGGTCTGCACCCTCACATCATCAGAAGGCTTCCTCGCCCTGCCCGAGGCCGAGTCCGGTGGTCCAAGAGGTGAACGAGACGCCCGTCTGGTAGACGTCGCTGACGCCTGGCACGAAGAAGTACGTGCTGCGGCTGGTGTGATCCGGCATGGCCAGCGTCATGGAGCTGACCTTGAGGGTGTGTTCGGGTGCGTCGGGGATGTTGTAGATCGCGGTGGTGTGCAGCGGGGAGTCAGGCCTGAGCACAAGGGTGCCGCCGCGCCCGTTGACGGAGACCGGGATCGGCTTGGTCTGGTCCGCCGGTCCGGTGAGGGATATCAGCGGGGTGTCTTTGAGGGTGCAGGTGATGCCGTCGTGGGCGAGCACGGTCAGATCGAAGCTGCGTCGACTGGTGCCCGCGGTGTAGCCGCCGAAGTAGAACGAAACGTCATCGATGGCGCAGGGACGGATGGTCGCAGCGCCGGCGGCCGGCCGTTGGGCAGTGCTCTTGTCGGCAGACGTCCAGCTGCCGATGGTGGCGCTTGCCACCGCCGCAGCGCTCAGCAGGATCGCGATGGCTGTCGCGCTGATGGCCGCCGCGCGAGTTCTCAGACGCATGAGGTGCCTCTCTTATGGAACGAAGGTGGTCCGTGGGCTGCCGGAACCGGCTCGGTCGCAGGGCGGGGTGGTCAGAACGCGCCCAGACCGTGCGGAACTCCGAGACCGGTCGGTCCGTCCCAACCCGGACCCGCGTTGCACAGGGCGGCACTGACGCCGGGGTAGGAGGCGCACTGGTGGTAGGCCTCGTTGTTGCCGCTCGTAATGTCCGTGAAGTCGGCAGCCGGTGCGCTGTAGAGGCTCTTGGGCCCGTTCACGGCGGAAAGGTGTCCGGCACGGGCGAACAGTCCGGCCACGTAGGGCGCTGACGCGCTGGTGCCGCCGGCCACCACCCAGTTGTTCGGCTCGCCGCTGCTGGGAGCGTATGTGTCGCGAACCGCCACACCGGTGGCGGGGTCCGCATCCGCGGAGATGTCGGCCGCGCCGCGGTGACCGCCGCAGGAAGCCGTGATCCTGGCCGGCTGGCCGGTGGCAGCGGGGAAGACGGACTCGCAGCCGCTACCCGCGGCGTACCACGCGCTGGCCTTGCCGACGGTGGGCAAGGTGACCCCGCCCACGCTGATCACCGAGGGCAGGTTGGACGGCCAGGCCTGGTGAATGCCGCCGTTGAACCCCTCGTCGCCGGTCGACGCGGTGATGGCCACGCCCTTGTGGTCAAAGGCGGAAAGGCGGGAGCCATGCGTGTTCTGGACATCCGCGGTGTAGCCGTAACTCACGCTGACTGCCGAAGCGCCGGCGGCCACCGCGGTGTTCACCGCTTTGGCGAAGTCATCGGTCGAGACATCGTTGTTGTCCTGAGCATCCTGCCAGGGGACGGAAACCTCCAAGAGGTGGCAGGTGGGGCAGGCCGCGGAGGCCATGTCGAGGTCGAGCGCGGTCTCGAGGGCCACCTCCTCCTCCACGAGCTTGCCCTGCGCTCCCGTTTGCGGAGCAGGCTGTTTCCCCCCGGTGTGGTTCTCCAACTTGAGGCAGCCGGACGCCGTGGTGCAGGCGGGCAGCCCGAACGTCTTGCGATATACGGCCAGGTCCTTTTCCAGAGTCGGATAGACGCCCGCGTCGATGATGGCGATGGTCCGGGTGCTGTTGGAGGCGGCAGGCAGCCCGTAGGCCTTCTGCAACTCGGCGGGGCCATAACCGGCGGGCGCGGCCGAGCGCAACGGAGTACTTCCGCTCGTGCCCTCGGTGACGACCCTGGCGTGGCACTGAGGACAGACAGTCCGTGTGGCGTGATGCTCAAGCAGCGTTCCGTCGATCACCTCCTCGTGCACGCGGGCCACGCTCTCTCCGGAGTTCGCCGTCCCGGCCAGCCGCGTGATGCCGGGCCCAGGTGTCGCGGGCCCAGGTGTGTCGGCAACCGCAGACGACGAACCGATACCGGTTGCCACCAGGGAGCCCGCCACCAGAGCGACGAGCCCGAACGCACCTCCCACCCACCGCGTTGACGACTCCAACATCCGTATCCGTCCTCTGTGTCTCACGTGCCCTCAATCCACTCGGGGGTTTGCCGCTGTCGGCCCCACGACACGAAGAGCCCTTGGCGAATCGTTCGATGATGCGATCCCCGGATCGGTTGTGTGGCCTTGATCACATGAGAAACGGACAAACTCTGATGAAATGAAGGCGAGTTGAGACCGTTATGGCTCTGTGCAGGAGCGCGGTCACCCACTGTGTTCATGGTCAGGATGGAGCATTCAAGGTGCCCTGGTGAGCTAGGGCTTGTAGCCGACAGTCGAGAACTCGAGTCTTACGGGCCGCCGTTATGTGGCGCGCCGATGCGGGCGGCTGAGAGTTCTTCGCGGCTAGGCACTGAGCTGCCTCGCGTCTCAGGTCCGTGCGGAGTCGGCGGTCGCGCTGGGCGAGATGGCTGAGCTGCGGGCGGAGAACGCCGATCTCAAGCTCCGCCCGCGCAGGTGGCAGGCCCGGCACACTACGGGCCGCGCATCGGAGGACGGCACTCGTGAGTGACGGCCGACCCGGCAGAGCAACAGGGGACGTTCGAGCTCGAAGCGTCTGCCGGCTTCGAACCTCGCCTCGTCCAGGAGCAGCATCTTTGGGCGATCACGGACTTGCCCGGGAGCACCGTGCCGCCAGGAGAAGCGACGAGGCCGCGGCCGACTAGGGCATCAGGAGTTCGATCGCTAGGCGGCAGTCAGGGACGCACGCACTCCTCGACGAAGCCGTGTACCCAGGTACGCCTCGCGATCTCGAGCGGCAGGTCAGCAGGGCAGGGGGCGCCTCCGCGGTGGGCACGGCGATGCCCCGCGGATGGCGGTGCGGGTCGTCAGCGGCCGGTGAAGACGGCGTCGCGGCGTTCGACGAAGGACCTTACGCCCTCAGCGGCATCAGCGGTGCTGAAGAGCCGGGCGATGTCGGGGCGCAGTTGGGCGACGGCCTCGGCATCACCCAGCTCGCGAGCCCGTTGGGCGGAGGCGAGAGCGGCACGCACGGCCAGCGGTGCGGATCGCTCGCTGATGACGCGCCCGATCTGCTTGGCTCGCTCGATCGCCGTGGCGCCATCGGGGAGGACTTCCTGGATCAGGCCGATGCGGTGGGCCTCGGCGGCGTCGAACTCTTCGCCGGTCAGGATCCAGCGCATCGCGTTGCCCCATCCCGCTTCGCGGGGGAAACGGAACGTGGCTCCGCCGAAGGGGTAGATCCCACGGCGGACCTCGAGCTGGCTGAACCGGGCGTCCTGAGCGGCCACGCGGATGTCGGCGGCCAGCAGCAGTTCGATGCCCGCGGTCATCACCCAGGCCTGAGCGGCTGCGACGAGGGGCTTGGACCACGTGCCGTCCCGCCGCCACGGGTCACGGCCGCCCTTCGGGACGTCGAAGTCACCCGAGGCCAGTTCGGTGCCGACATCGATCATGTCCAGCCCGCCGGTGAAGTGGTCGCCGTGGCCGAACAGCACCCCGCACCACAGGTCCTCGTCGGACTCCAGCAGCCCATAGGCCATCGACAGCTCGCTGATCATCTGCCTGGTGAAGGCGTTGCGCTTGGCGGGGCGGTTCAGGCCCATCAGCAACACGTGTCCGTCCCGTTCGACGGTGATCGTGGCCGCGTTCGCCGACGTGGAACTCATGACTCCTCCAGTTGAACATTGGTACTCAGTTGAATACTGGGACTCATGCACGCCGATGGGTCGCTCATCTTGCGGGTGCGGACGATGAAGTCCCACGTCCGGCCGTGACAAGGCGGTCTGCCTCCCCCTCGTGGTCCACGCGGCAGCCGGAGTCAGTGCGGCGGACGCACCTCCGCGATCACATCGGCCTTCTCAGTACAGCGATCCACTCCTCGGGCCAAGGCGTGCTCGTGGCACCGTTGAGATGGTCCCGGTCGATGTGGGCGGTCACGTAGCGGCCACGCGCGGCCCGGCGACGCGGCCGCCCCCGGAACTCCTCGCCCCAGACCTCGAAGGCGAAGGTCATCGAGGTGGTGCCGATCCGTATCAGCTCCACGACCGTGCGGACGTCCTGGCCGAAGTAGAGCGGTGCCTCGAAGTCCACCTCGTAGTGGACGCGGGGTGCGACCGGGAAGTAGCCGTGAAGGCCCCTCTCGGCCATGAGCGAGGCCTCCGCGGCCTCCACGAAACGGACGATCGTACTGTTGTGGTAAATGCCCCCTGCGTCCGTGTCGATCCACTCGATTCGCGTCCGGTGGACTCCGAGCGGGTTCTGGTGCTTGAGCCGGGTGGTCATGCGGGCACCGTGTCAGGACGCGGCGTCCACCGCAGGTGCACATTGCCGGGGGCTCCCTCACACACCAGCGCCAGCCGCGGCGGGATCTTGCCGGTGCGGAAGGCCGGTGGCTTGCGCCGGCCCGCCGTCCACTGCACCGGCCGCTCCGCGCCGCTCTCGTGCATGTGCGCTCCTTGGGTTCGTGCCGGCCCCGTGTCCAGGTCGGACCTTGAGATCAAGCATGTTTGCTACGGGCGGGGAACGGAATTATCGAGTCGCTCATGTCGGTGTGACCGCCCTGATCACACCGACATCTGTCGGTCGACTTTCCCCTGCTGTGAACCAGTGGCCGACCACGCTTGACCCCTGCCGGCAAGAGTGGCTCCGGCATGTTTTGAAGTGGATCACGGCAGTGTCGACAGCTGCCTGTAAGCGCTGGTCTTCCTTGAGCACGGCACCCGCAGATTCGACCTCACCGGCGTCACCGCCGCCCCCTGTCCACTGGGCACAAGGTGATCGGCGCCCCCGCGAAGCCCTTGTTCCTGCAGCGGCGAGCCGCAGAGTCCTGCGCACCCGCTTCCGCGGCGGCCTGGTCAGGGAGTACAGCTATCCCGCTTGACCAGCCGCGCTGATCATTCGAGCCGCGCATCCTCGCGTCGTCGCACCCCGCCCGGCGCTCCCCCGCCGTTCACGGCCCCTCCGGGTGCCCGGGCCTCAGGCTGCCGTCGTACGATCGAGGCAGGTGAGCCGGGAAGTCTGGTCGGCACTGTTGTCCGTCGGTCCCGGAGGCATTGGTGCAATCTTCCCCGTCGTGCTGCTCCACCGAACGCAGCAAACTACTCGGGTGCGGGTTCTGATGCGCGGCGGCGCGTATCTGGAGGCCGACTGGCGGCGTGAGACGCTGCGAACGAATCTGTGGTTCGTGCCCGCGGCCGTGGTGCTGGCCGCTGCGGGACTCTTCGCCGCCACCTACAGCTTCGACCGCGCCGTCTACAGCGGGCATGCCACGCTTCCCTCCTGGGTGCTCTCCGGCCATGCCGACGAGGCACGCCAGATCCTGTCGACGATGGCCGCGGCGATCATCACCGTCGCCGGTCTGGTCTTCTCCATCACGATCGTGGCGCTGACGCTGGCCTCCACCCAGTTCGGACCGCGCATGCTGCGCAACTTCATCCGGGACCTGGGGACGCAGTTGACCCTGGGCACGTTCGTGGCCACGTTCTTCTACACCGTGGTCGTGCTGGTCGTGATCAGCCCGGGTCCGCACGGTGACTTCGTACCCCATCTGTCCGTCACCGTCGCGCTGGGACTGACCCTGGTCGACCTCGCCGTCCTGATCTACTTCATCAACCACATCGCCACGAGCATCCAGTTGCCGCACGTGATCGCCGGCATCGCGCGCGACCTGTCCGGGGCGATCGAGGCCCAGGGAGGCGAGGACCCCGCTGCGCCCGCCGACCGGGAGTGCGGGCCCTCCTGGGAGGAACTCCTGGTCAAGGTCGAGGAGTCCGGCGCGGTGATCCGCACTCCGCACAGCGGGTATCTGCAGTTCATTCGCCATGAGCGACTGGTCAGGATCGCCGCCGACGCCGACGCCGTCATCCACCTGCCGTACCGGCCGGGGCACTTCCTGGTCGAGGGGCATCCCCTGGCCGCCGTGTGGCCGGCCGAGGCCGCGGCCCAGGTGGAACAGCAGCTCGCCCGAGGGCAGATCACAGGCCCTTACCGGACCCTGACCCAGGACGTCTCGTTCGGTGTGGACCAGCTTGTCGAGATCGCCATCCGCGCGCTGTCCCCGGCGGTCAACGACACCTTCACCGCCATGACCTGCATCGACTGGCTCGGCGACTGCTTGTGCCGCATCACCACGGGCTGGCACCCGCGGCGGGTGAGGCGGGACCCGAATGGCTGGGTGCGGCTGATCGCCTACCAGGCGGACTACGACCGACTCATCGCGCGGTCCTTCGAGAAGATCCGGCAGGCTGGAGCGGGCATGCCGGCGGTCATGATCCGGCAGCTCGACGCCCTGTCCAAGATCATGGAGCAGACCCTGGAAGCGGAGCGCCGCCACGTGCTGATGGACCAGGCGGACCTGATCCAGCGGTCGTGCGACGACACCGTACGAGAGGAAAGCGACCGCCGCGATGTGCGGGTCCGCTACGAGGCCTTGCAGGCGCAGATGAAGGCCGGTCCCCGCCGGTGACCGAGGTCGCGGCCGACCACGGTCGTGACATCCCGGCAGCGGTCGGGCGTCGCTGCCGCATCCGGCTCGCACTCCGAACAGTTCGTACATCACCAGTGGGATCCGGAGTCGCGAGCGCCGGACGGCACCGCCGGGGCCCTGCCCGGCGCCGCGCGATCCCGCTGAGCAGGACGGACAATCAGTAGTCGGTGGCTGGGAGCCTCCTGCGGCTTTGAGATCTCCTGCGTGATCAGCGGCCCGGCGAGTGAGCTACCCCGCCGGCATCACGAGTCGGGCCCCCGCCCACGGCCCGAGAGCCGTCGACGGGGGCCACTGCCGTGCGGGATGTCTAGCTCCGGGGCGTCACTCGGAACGAACGGATGAGGGTCTGGCTCACCGCGTTCCCCGCCGCATCCTCGGCGGCAAGCCGGATCGAGGCGAAGCCGCCGGACTTGGGCAGTGCCAGCGCCACGGTGCCGTGGTCGCCGACGCGGTTGACCTTGACGGTCCTCCAGGTCTTGCCGTCATCGAAGGAGACCTGGAGGCCCAGAGCGGTGGTGGCGGCCCGGCCGCCGCGTTCGGCGGCCACCGTGAAGGTGTAGGTCCGGCCGCCGACGATGGAATTTGCTGTGTTCAGCGGGCCGTTGAGTCGGGCGTTGAGCAGGGGCACGTCGGTCAGCGCGTCGGTGTCCGGCCTGGCCGAGGTGAAGGTCCAGGTTGCCGAGGCCTCGGTGCCCAGGGGCGTCCAATCGACATTGCGGGTGCCAGTCGACTTCAGTTCATAGACGGCCTTCTCGTCCGAAACAGGGACCATGAGCTGGTCAAGGCTGTCCAGCGACGCGATCTTCACGCCGTTGCGGTAGAGGACCGAGGAGCCCTCGGCGCCACCGACCGCAGTAGACAGGCTGCCGGTGTTCGCTGCGGCCGTGGAGAACAGGCCGGGGGTGAGGAAGAGCAGGTCCTGACCGCACAGAGCATCCAGCGTCCGGGCGCGCAGCGGCGCCTGGTTCCACACCCGGGTGTACGCCCGGTCCGCCAGGAAGCGGGTGACGGGGGCGAACTGGCTGTCCACAAAACCGAAGGCGTCCGGAACGCGTACCGCGAACTTCCGATCCCACTGGATCGTGTCGTCGGTGGTGTAGTACCGGGTCTGCTTGCCGGGGATCGGGACCTCGTTGGAGAACTCCCCGGCCAGACCACCGTAGAACGGTACCGGGGTGTCGATTCGCACGCCGTACGGCTTCCCGGGCTCGCCGGCATAGGTCTCGGACACCCGGCCGAGCTCACTGTCGTGGATTCTGCGGGTGAGGGTGGCGGGGATGCTGCCCTTGGTGTTGACGGCGAGGTTGTAGGCATAGCTCGAGGCCGGCTTGCCTGCGGCTGCGGGAACCGAACCGCTCCACTGCTGGGCAGCGAGGTACCAGAACTGGTGGCTGGTGACCTTGGCGGTCGGCGTCGCGTAGACATGGTCGCCCGGAACGGGCTGTACGCCCTTCTGGTTGCCGTATCGGCCGTCGGCGGTGATGGACGTGACGCCGACGAACATCCCGCCGCTGGTCGCGTTCGCCTTGTCGACGGTGAGGTTGACCGGCTTGGCCTCGCGGCCGTCGAGGCTGACCGAGGTGTCGGCGCTGAGCTTCACCCCGGGCTTGGAGTACAGGACCGCTGTGTGCGTGGCGAAGGAGATGTTGGTCGTGGCCAAGTCGTACTCGCTGTCGGGCAGCCGCAGAGTGGCCTTGCCGTCGGCGTCGGTCGTGGCGCTGAAGAACTGACCGTTCCGGACGTCGAAGACGGGCACATAGGCTTCCGGGACCGGCTTGCCGTCACGGTCGAGAACGCGGAGCGAGAGGTCGTGCATGCGGGGCTCGGCGTAGATCCCGAAGGCGTCCCGGACAGCGATGCCGTCGTCCGCCGTGGCGACGACGGAACCGCCGTAGGCACCGACCATGGTGCTGTCGACCGTGGCCTTGAGGGTGGCGGAGGCAGTGCCGCCGGCCGGAACGGTCAGGGTGTCGGTGGACAGCGCGAAAGCACCGGCGGGGACGGTCTTGCCCTGGGGGCCGTTTGCGTCGACGGCCAGGTGCAGGGTGACGTCGGTGGCGCCGTCGTTGGTGTACGTGACGGTGCCGGTCCGGCTGATGCCGTCGTGCGGCCAGTCGGCCTTGCCGAAGCTGATGCTGTCGGAGGTGGCGCGCACGCTCTGCTTGGCGGCGCGGGCGACGTCCAGGCGGCCGCTGCCCTGCTCGTAGGCGGTCAGACCGGGTAGGCCGTGGGCGGCGCTGGTGAGAGCGGCCTTGAGGTCGGCGGCCTTCCAGGTCGGGTGCTCCTGCGCGAGCAGCGCGACGGCGCCGGTGACATGCGGAGTGGCCATCGACGTACCGGACAGTGTGGTGTACCAGGAGTCCACCGGGGTGCCCAGGGTCGTGCCTGCCGCCCGTGCCGCGGTGATGTCCTCACCCGGCGCCACGATGTCGGGCTTGACGGCGAAGTCGTCGATCCGCGGGCCGCGGCTGGAGAAGTCGCTGAGCGTGTCCTGCTTGGTGGTGCTGCCCACGGTGAGCGCGGAGTCGGCGATGCCCGGGCTGGTCACGGTGCCGCCGTAGTAGTCGACCTCGGGGGCGCCCAGGTTGCCGGCGGCCACCACGAACAGGGTGCCGTACTGGTCGGTCAGCGAGTCGACCGCTTCGGTGAGCGGAGTCGTCTTGGAGCCCGCGGGTCCGCCGAGGCTGAGGTTGACCGCCTTGGCGCCCTGCTGCGCCGCCCAGGTCATGCCACTGATGACCGCATCGTCGTAACAGGCGCCGTAGTCGTCGCAGACCTTGCCGACCAACAGCGAGGCATCGGGCGCCATGCCCTTGTACTTACCGCCGGAGGCCGCGCCGGTGCCGGTCATGATGGAGGCGGTGTGGGTGCCGTGCCCGTTGCCGTCCACCACCGTGCCGGAACCCGTGAAGTCCACGGCCGCGCCGTCGGCGACCTTGCCCTTGAAGTCCGGGTGAGCGGTGTCCTAGCCGGTGTCGAGGTCGGCGACGGTGACACCCTTGCCGGTGTAGCCGAGGGTGTTCCACACCTCGGGAGCTCCGACGATCGCGGTGCTCTGGTCCAGGCTGACCCGGCTGCGGCCGTTGAGCCAGAGCTTGTTCAGCGGGCCGCGCAGACCCTGTGAGCCGGTGACGAAGCGCCAGAACGTGGCGGCGTCGCGCTTGTGCGGGGCGATGGTGCCGCCGTGCAGCACGGACAGCGTGCGGGTGACGGGCGCGCCGAACTGCTGGACCGCGGCGCGGGCGGCGGCGGTCTTACCGTTGCGGCCGGCGTAGATGAGCGAGAGGGAGTCGCTCGACGCGTCGTCGTAACCGTCCTTGAGCAACTCGGTCACATCGAAGAGGCGGGAGTCGAGTCGGCCCGCGGCCAGGAGAGCCTGTGCGTCCGACGGCACGACGGAGATGTGGCGGTCGGTGCCGTTCCAGTAGTGGGAGATCTGGAACCGGACGTCACTGCGTTTCGGTCCTTGTCGCACGCTGACGGAGGGAACACCACCGACACCCTGGCTGACGGTCACCTTGTCGCCGGTGATCAGCGTGACGGTGCGGATCGGCTGGGCCCCTGCCGATGCCGTACTCGTAGCAGGGGTTGCGGCGAGCGAGACTTCAGACGCCTGTGCGGCACCGGGTATGGCGCTGATGATCAGGCCGGCCAACGCTGGGAACAGGGCCCAGCCGGCTCTTACGCGCATGTACGTACCTCTGTACCGTCCGAGAGACCGGTGACGCGGACGGCGAACGGTGAGGTGCCCGGCGGTCGCCGAACCCCTGAGACACGGTGTGGACTCCTCCCGCTGCGACGGCACTTGTGGTCCGCGCAGCGCAGGGTTCCGCAACCGGATTTTCGGTCACGGGAATCGTGACTCTCCGGGGCGGCGAACGGTTGCATCGTGCAAGCCTGTTCTTGAAGAGATCGCATCGGCGGATTGCTGGTGATCCACCATCCGAGCCAGCGGCGGCCGCCCCTGCGGCGGCCGGTGTGCCGGCGCAGCCGGTAGCACAGTCGGGCGGGCCGGACCGGTAGCACAGCAGCCGGGCCACCGACAGGCGCCCTGTCAACGCCGGTTCGCCTCGCACGGCCCACAGACGGCCCCGAACGTCCACAAGTTTCCACCTGCGGTGCAGCGACTGTTGTCTGTCGGTCTTGGCCGTCCTTGGACCGCCTAGCACGGCCCAGAAACGGCCCAGCTCTTGGTGATGCCTACGTCAGTCGCCTTGCTCGACGCGACGAGCCCTCGCTCTGCCCCAGAGCACAAGCACCCCACCGAGCACGGTGACTACCAGGCCCAGGCCGGCAAGATTTGCCCTCGTTCCGAAAGAGAACCCGAGGAGCGTCGGCCCGCCGTCCAAGACGAAGCCACCGCCCATCGCCACCCAACCCCAGCCGACCATAGGCAATCCCGCATACGCCGCGTTTCCTCGGCCGTTCAAGGCCAACACGCCCAGGAGTACGAAACAAAAGCCGGGGACCAACATCAACGAGGCAGACACGCGGGAACACTATCGCGCGGGCGGTGGAGTCCCAACGGCCCTGCCGAGCGCCGCTACCCGGTCCTGGAGCACCAGTTTGGAAGACGGCGTATGCAGATGGCGGTTGACCTGGGAATCCCCTGACCCGGGCTGGAGCGCGACTGTCATGGCGTTCCCCGTGAGCCCCCGGGAGATCCCGCCGGATCGGACACGCAAGAGGCACCGCCGGCACTCGCGTGCACCGGTAATGGTTGGGGTGCGTCGGTGGTCTCAAACGCGCCAGCGGTCCCAGAGTAGCCACTTCGTGTGCCGGGGCAGGTGATGACGCCAGAGCCAGAGGGGCAAACGCCGGTGCCGGACAAACGTCCAGAGGTCGTCGTCGGCTTCGTTGCCCCTAAGAGTCATCCCGTATTGGGATGCCACCCGATCAGTTCCCGCGCAGGGATACCGCCGTTGGGCGCGGCGTTTCCTGCGTGGGCGGCTGTTCCGACGTGGTCCTTGTGCCGCTGATTCGCGGGTCGGGTCTCATTCGGGGTGGGCCGGTACCGGTCGGTGGTGTTTCGTCGAG
>NZ_JBEYXD010000108.1:0-22873 GCF_040644975.1 Streptomyces sp. NPDC046900
GGCCAGGGTCATGTCGACGTCGGACGCGGGCGGCACCCAAGCCGATTTTCGCGCCGTCACTACGGCGCGGGCAACGCGCCACCCCAACTTGTGGGTGGAGAACACCTCGATGTCCTTGGCGTCCAGGTCGATCGTCACCGGTCCGGACAGGATCCGAGCCCGCTCCACCACCGGGAGCACGGTCAGCGCCCGCGCTGTGACCTGGGCCGAGGACCGCTCGACGCCCTCGCGCTGAGCCTGCCCGAACCGAGCGGCCAGGGTCGCGGCCGTCGTGGACGGCGAGATGGGTGCGGGCAGCAGCCCCTCGCCGACCGCGTCCGCGCGCAGCCGGTCGAACCCGATCAGGTGGTCCTCCCCGGTCAGCTGCACCGCCGCCAAGGCCAGGGCGAACTCGCCGCCCGACAGGCCCCGGTCGCGCTCCTTGACCGGGCCAATCCCTACGTCCAGCGCGGCGGTGATCCCCAGCACCCGGTCCAGCTCCGCGATCAGCAGCAGACCGCCGTTCTCGGTCAGCGACCCGTCTGGCTCACCCACCTGCGCATTCAGCCGGGTCCATCGCCGACCAGGAACGCGAGAGGCAGTACAACGACGCGATATCTTCTTCACTCGGCAGGTGCACTTTCAGGTCGAGCTGATCACGGTGTTGGAACCCCCGATCTTCTCAAACCCGCAGTGCACCTGTCTCTGCATCAGCCACCGATCACCGCTACTACCTGCGGATTCGGGTCAGAGACGTCGTCGCCCTGGCCGTCCAGGTTGGTGTCCGTGGTCGAGGCCGCCAGGTCGGACGTGTGCCAGGGGGTGCCGTCGGCCTGGACGTTCAGCTGCCGCTCCTCGTTCCAGGCCACGCCCTTGATCGAGGTGGTGACCAGGCACGGAGGCGCTGCGGCTCGTGCACCGAACGGGATGGTTGCTGTGCTCATGTGTGTCCTCCAGTGAGTGATCTTCGCAGAGCCCTTCGCGCGTCTGGCGTGCGAGGGGGTCGAGCCCCGCCGCGAGGGGGAAGGCCGCCCGTAGGGGGCGTTGCAGACGTTCCTCGCGGCGGGAGCGGGGCTGTCCGGTGGTCCGGACCAGGGCATCCGGGCCACCGGAGGGGGTCTATGCGACCTGCCGCAGGTGCTGCAGCAGTTCGTCCAGGTCGACCAGCCGGAACGAGCGCAGACACCGAACCAGTTGGGAAGCAAGGAAGGTGGGCAGGTTGTGGTGCCCGTAAGGCAGCGGGAAGTCAGGCTGTGCGACCACGTGGACGCCGCCTTGCCCGTAGCCGTAGAGGGTGCCGTGCACTCCGTGCAGGGGAGCGCTCTGGACCAGGAAGACCATGGGCCGGCCATCCAGGTGGGGACACAGCCGGGCCGCGGCCCGCACGTGCCGGACGCACACCGGCGGCTGCGCCGTCAGGATCGTGGTGTCGTCCGGCTCGCAGTCGTCGGGCCCGGCGAGGAAGATCCACCCGGCGGGAGTCCGCGCCGGCCGGGCGCAGACCTGGCAGAGCATGGCCTGCATCGTCTCCCGCTGCCGCGCAGGGTGCATCAGCCTCCATAGCGGCCTGCCGGTCGGCAGGTTGTGCTCGTCCCTGCGGTTTTGCGAGCAGCGCCCCCACAGCACGCCTCGTACGTCCCAGTCCTCGACTGTCTGATCCCGGTAGTGCAACCGGGGCCGGCGACCGGGCCCGATGCGAATGGTCAGGTTGTCCGGGGGCGCCTTCCTCGCCCTGGCGCAGCGTGACGTAGGGAATCAGGCCCGGTTCGGTCGCGGTGCGCACGCGCGGGTTCATCTGTCTCTCCTCTAGTTTCCGGTGGCGGCGAGCTGCCAGAGCAGGGCGGCGAACGCGATCACGACGCCGCTGATCAGTGCGGTGGTGACGGCGGTCTCGATGACGCGGCAGCGGTTGGGGCGGCGGGCTCGCCATCGCTCGAATCGGGTGAGCCGCGTTGCTTTCGATGGTTTCGCCACAGGGGGTGTCCTCGGAGTTAGGGGGTTGGGGGGCGGCCCCGCGCCCTCGGGGGGACCGCGGTGAGGATGCGCGGTCGGGTACGGGGCCGCCCCGCTTGAACCCCCGGCACACTGAGCGGCCAGGGGGAGAGAGTGGAAAGAAGCGGGCTGTTGACGGGCTACCAGCTGGTTTCGAGGTTGTGGTGCAGCAGTCGGCAGGCCCCCGCCAGGAGATGGAGCCGTGCGGTGGGGTTGGTCAGTTCGCCACACTCTTCAGCCAGGTGCACCGATCTGGCGTGCCTCACGGTGTTGGCCAGGACATCGCGCTCCCGCAGAGCGGCCGGGGTGCTACTCCTCATGCGGCCCAGCCGGTGTTCCGCCACAGCCAGCAAGGACGGCAGGTAGCCGTTCAACTCGGCAGCAACGGTCTGAGCCGGACTGGATGCCGGGTCTTTGGTGGCGAGTTGCTCCGCCCGATGCGCTGCGCTGATCACCTTGGCGACGTCCACCGGCTCGCAGATGTCCCGGCCGTGCTGGGTGTGAGGGCGCTCGGCGGGTACGGCCGTCGCATCCCGTCCTCCTCCGGGTTGGACGCGATCGTGTTGCCCGCCGCGCTCGGCGTTGTGCTCCAGTACCTCGGCGTTCACGGCCAGGTGACCCGCGCCGGGGTGCTCGACCTTGCGGAGTGGGACGACCTGCATCCCCTCACTGTGAGCGTGCACCGGCCCCGAACCGCCGGGCGACACCTCTTCGGCAGCAGCCGTGAACTGTTCGTTCGCCATGCTCAGAGCATCGCGATCGCGGGATCCCTGCAGAAAGGTCCGGCTGGTTACCCAACTTGGGTAACCTCACCCGCAAGTGACAATGAGCGACGTTGGGCAATCTTCAGCCGTGGGAGCATCGCCATGACCGAGCCGTCCCGGCCGCCAGAACTGCCTGCCAGGTTGCTCACCGACCCGGAGATGCTCGACGCATGCCGCGTTCGCGATTTCGCGCGCGTATTCCGTCTGATCAAGATCCACGCGGGGATCTACCCCTCGATGATCGCCCGACGCTGCGACCTGACGCCCAGTCGAGTCGGCGAAGTGATGGCGGGCAGGCGCCAGTTGGTGCACATCGACGTCATCGAACGAGTGGCTGACGGACTGCGGATCCCGGGCCACATGCTCGGGCTGGCACGACGTTCCTGGGAGACACCCGTGGCTCTGGCCACGGCCGAGCGTGAACCATCCGCTGCGAAAGAGCCGACGCTCAAGGCGGAACCCGCCGCCGGCCTACCCGGGGCGGAGGTAGACAGCTTTCTAGCGCTGACCACCCAAACCAGCCCAAGCCCCTCCACTCTCCAGGCGCTGCGCGCTTCGATCCAGGATTACTGGCGTCGAGACGACCAGCACGGGGGCGAAGCGTTACGGCCGGCAGTGGTCGGCCAACTCCGCTACGTCATCGACCTCCTGAAGGAGACCCGCTCGGAGCCCGTCCAGAGGGAGCTGTACGCGGTCGCAGCCGAGTTAGCACGCCTCACGGGCTGGACACACTTCGACGCCCGCCAGTACAGCCAGGCCCGTTCGTACTTCGGTGAGGCCCTGCAGCTGGCCAAACAGATCAACGACCGGCAGTTCATGGCCAACGTCCTGGCATGCATGAGCCTCCAAGCCACCTACCAGGACAAACCCGCAGACGCGCTCGCCTACGTCAGCGCTGCCCAGGACGAGGCGCACGCAGCACCTGGAACCACCCCACGCGTACAGTCGATGCTGGCCATGAGGGAAGCGTTCGCCCAAGCCACTCTCGGAAACCGTGCTGCCACGCACGCGGCGATCACTGAGGCGCACCGCCAGTTCGAGCGCATCCAGCCGAGCGACGCCGATCCGCCCTGGGTGGCCTACTTCGACGAGCCCAAACTGATTGTGGACACGGGCATCGCACACGGACGCCTGGGCGAGGCAGCCACGGCCGAGCCGCTGATCGCCGATGCTCTACGCAGGGAGAACAGCACCAACCAGCGGGGCCACGCATTCCACGCGTTCTGGCTCGCTCGCACCCAGCTTCAGCAAGGGAAGCTGGACCAGGCCTGCCGCACCGCCACAAAAGCCGTGGAATAGGCTTCAACTGTCGCATCCCAGCGGGTGACGGGCCACCTCAGGGAGTTCTACGACCAGTTGGAGCCGCACAGAAGAGAACCTGCAGCTGCCGTGTTCGAAGCTCGCCTACGGGAACTGCTCACGGTGTGAGGCGAACAACGCCTCAGCGGATCGCCTCATCCATAAGCACATACAGCAGGCCGACAAGTGACCCGCTGCTTACGACCTCACGGCGGTCGATCATGCCACGCACGGCAGCCAGAGGGATCCACTCAACCCGGTCCGATTCATTCTTCTCCGTCGGCTCGCCGACGTATGTCGCCCCATCGGCGCGGAAGATGTGATGCTGCGAGTCGGTGATCCCGTTGGCCGGCTCGGCATAGATCAGCGGCTTGAGCGGCCCTGGACGCCAGCCTGTCTCTTCGAGAACCTCCCGGGCTGCGGCCTGTTCTGGGCTCTCCCCGTCCTCGATCAGACCCATCGGCAGCTCCCACGCCCACGCGTCTGTGATGAAGCGATGCCGCCACATCATCAGCACCTCACGGCGATCGTTGACCACAGCAGCCACGGCGAGGTGCCGCAGACGCACCACGTGGTGCTCCCAGCGACGCCCGTCCGGCTGCTGGACGTCCACCAGGCACAAGTTGACCCACTGGTTCGTGTAGATCTGGCGTTCGCCATGGGTCTTCCACTGCATGAACGCGGTCCCTTTCGCCTACTGATCCCAGCATCTCAGAGCGAACAGCGACCTGGGTTCAACGAGAAAGATCTCGGGCCGAAGCCTGCTGCGCTACGACAATACAGTCACCGTCACAAACCCGAGTGCCCTCGCCGAAGCACGAGGCAACCGCCGACCGTGCCGTGATCCTCCGGGAGCTCCGCGTGCGAGTGGAATCACGGTCTGCTTCTCCCGGCATCGGCTCGATCGCTCCACGACGCGCGCCGGGACCCATGGCATCGCAGAGGTTACGCACGTTCGAGGTGAACCTCAGCGACCCGATGCCCCTGCCGGGACCGGGCGCCGGCGTACCTGAGTTCCCGTACAGGGTTTCGCAGCTTGATCCCGAGCGTTTCATCCTCCACTCGATGCTCAGTACGCCAGAAGACGTCATATGGCGGGTCGAGGTGCACTGGCTGTGCAACGGGCAGTCGGGAGTCCTGGTTGCCGACCTGGCAGGAGAGCCCTTCCGGCTCGTGGGCCCCACGCTCGTTGTTCCCCACGCTGAGCGCCGCACAGCGACGCGCCGGGGCGGAAGGAAAGCGAACTGCAGGTGGGCAGGCGGGTAACACATAGTGGACCGCCTCTCTCACCGAACACCCGAGGACTGGAGCCCTGTGACGACGACCGCGTACAGCGAAGCATCCACCGCCGCGCGCATCCCCGGACGGTCCTGGACGATCAGGCTCACCGGCCACGCCGACCGCACGGCGACCGTCACCTGCACCACCGTCGGGTGCAAGATGCCGCCCCGCTCGAGGGACCTTGCGGCACTGCGTGTCTTCGCCGCGCAGCACGCCGCCGCGCACGCCAAGACGGCCACCGTGCGCCCCAATGCCGCCTGCCACTGCCGGGCCCAGCAGTGCTCCCCGCACCCGGCAGCCAAGGTCGCGCTGTGCACGGGTGCGGTCGTGCTGGTCTTGCGCCACGACCCGAGCGTGGGCCAGGTGTGGACCCTCGCAGAGGTGTGCGAGACCTGCGCCCCGCTGATGACGCACGCCACCGTCCTCGCCCGCGCCCCGCGCACCCGGCCCGCCATCCCGCAGGTCACCCCACCCGCCGCGCAGCCTGCCATCCCTCACCCCACCCCCGTTCCGGGTGGCTTCTCCGCGCAAGGCGCCGGCGTCGGCACCGACGGCGGGGAAGAGGGCGTGCGGCGGCAGTCACGCCGTGGATCGCGCTCGCGCGGACGGGGCGGACGCAATCCCAGGCAGGCACGCTGACCCCTGCAATGTGGCCCGGTTGAAGCGGGAGCAGACCATCGGGTGCCGTCCTGGTTACGCAGGAGGGCCACCTGCGGGGAGATCGCTGCCCGCATCCCCTTGGAGAACTGGCCGCATTGCCCGGATGAGCCTGGACATGGGGGCCGCACCCGAGGTTCGGGTGCGGCCCTGACGCGTTCCGATGTCTCAACCTTTCCCCGCCACTTTCAGGAAGGGATAAAGCCGTCGCGACGCGCAGGGATGCCCATACGGGCGAAGGTAGAGACGGCTACCGACGGGGGCATCGCCTACGGGGCGGCGAGGTCAGCCCTGTGACCCTTCGGGATGTGACGATTCTCTGTGGCCGGGGCCGGGTTGTGCGGCCGCGAGTGGCGTTGCGGGGTGCGACGATCTGGTGTGTGAGCGCTTCAGTGAGACTGAGTGAGTGACCGCGACGTGGTGGTGCGGGCTCTGGCTGAGGGCTTGGGCCCGCAGCAGACGACGGTGGCTGAGGTGTGCAGCGACGATGTGGTCGCCGTCAGCCAGGTTCAGCGGACGTCTTGCGAGTGGGTCATGCAGGCTGTCGGTGGCGGCTGCGACGCTGTCCGTCATGGATGAGTTGGAGTTCCTGCGCGGCCGTGTCTACGGGGCCGACCATGACGATGCCGGACCGCGGCAGGGGCGCACCTACGTGGAGTTGGTGGCCGGCCCGCTGGATGGTCTGCTCCTGGACGTCACGGACTGGCCCGACCACGCTCGAGCCGAAGACGTCGCCCTGAATACGGAGATGGGCCAGTACGGGCCGGGCGGCCGCGCCCTGTACTCCCCGAGAGCGGTGGACCGGCGCCGGTTCGACTGGCGCGGAGACACCCCCTGACCGTCGCCGTGGCCGGCCCGACCACAGGTGTGGCCATGCCTGGTCAGCGCCCCGGATCGCGGATGGCGCCCGTGGCCGCGATGCGGGGCGCTGACCGCGTGTGTGCAGCCTCGGCATGGCGCGGCCCGGTTGTGCACGCGAGGCGCAGGTGCCCGGGAGCTGCGTAGCTGCGGCAGACCACGTTCCGGGGGCGGGCTCTGTACGGTCGGAGATGTGAAGATCTCGGAGATGGACCAGGCCCGGCTGAAGAAGTGGGCCGGGCAACGCATTCCTGCACACGCGAAGGCGGAAGTCTCGGTGGGGTGCACTGTGCGGGGCAGTGCCGCTGTGATTACCGAGGAGCGCGCGCCGTGGGATGGGGTTGGGGAGTGGACCTCGCGCAGGGTCGCTCGGCTGCGGCATACCGATGAGGGATGGCAGGTGGACGGGGCGGACCGCAATGGCCGCTGGTACCCGTGCGATCACCTGTCGACGGTCTCGTCGCTGGACGAGGCCCTGGCTGTGCTGGACGACCCTCGGAATGCGTTCTGGGGCTGACCTTTGTCCGTGTCAGAACGGGTGCGGCTCGGTGGGCGCCGTGTTCGGGGACGACTGCGTGGAATCGGGCATCGGCCTGGCTGCCGGTGGGGGCTCGCCCTGGGAGGGCGTGCCTTGCCGGTAGGTCTTGGTGACCTCGGCGGTCGCATACGTCAGGGAAACCGCGACCTCCTCGGCGTCGATCTCGAGGGTGGTGCGGCGCTGGCCCTCTTTGTCGTCGAAGGTGCGCTGCTTGAGGCGGCCCGTGACGATGATCCTCATGCCGCGGGTGAGCGACTGGGCGGCATTTTCGCCGGCTTGTCGCCACAGTGAGCAGCGCAGGAACAGCGGTTCGCCGTCCACGAATTCGTTGCGGTCGCGGTCGAACACACGCGGGGTGGAGGCGATGGTGAACCCAGCGACGGGCAGGCCGGAGGCGGTGTGCCGCAGTTCCGGGTCGGCGGTCAGGTGGCCCACCACGGTCACCAGCGTCTCGCCCGCCATCGTTGCCACCCCTTGCCCGATACTGGAACGCTCCCACCGTACCCGCCCTGCGGACCCACTGACACGATGACCGGTATGACGAGCGAGGAGAACACGCTGGAGACGGCGGCCGCAGCATTGCGCGACGCACAAGAAGCAGTGCACACGGCTCGCCGGAACCTGACCGCGGCCATCGTCGCTGCGTACCGGGCCGGCGAGCCTGCCACTCGCATCGCCGAGCGCACCGGCACGAGCGTGGTGGACATCCGCAACCTGCTGGCCGCCACCCAGAGCTCACACCGCGCATAACCACAATCGTCCGGGGTGTATCAGGAATTAATTCCTGATACACCCCGATTGGACTAGGGCAGCACGACGAAGTCGGTCGCTCGGCCGCTCCGAGACCGAACGGCGGGAGCGGTCGGCCCGCAGCAGGACACGCAGCGGTGCTGGGCGAGCGTGGCCAGGCGTTGGTGCTGAGGGGCTCGACGGGGCTGAGTGTGAAGCCCGCCGTCGTACGGTCCTTGGGCTGGGCGGTGATCATCCGAACTCCTGATCCCTTTCCTTCGAGAGGTGGACAGCGGCGGCGCCGGCGGGGGAGTGTGCGGCGAGGAAGGCGGCGACGTGGCCGAGCTGCTTCGCGGCGCGGTCGGTGAGCTGGTCCAGCGGGAGTGCTTTGGCGTTGGCCTGGGCGGCCTGCTCCAGCGCACCGGCCTGCTGCGGACGGGCCTGGGCGGCGAAGACGTCGTCGAGGTGGGGCCCGCGCAGCTGGATGGGTCCGATGCGGCGGCCGTGCACGTTCATGGAGACGTAGTGCTCGAACCGCTCCATGGTGGCGACCCGGTCGGGGCTGGGGTCATCGCCCCACTCCATGGTGATCGGCGCGATCGCGGTCTTCGATCCGGCGGTGGTGGCCAGTGTGGACGCGTTCTGCACCAGGGACAGCCGCACCGGCGTGGGGAGGCGGGACAGGAGCTGGGTCATGCCGTGGATGTGGCACTTGTACTTGCGGAGATCCTCGAACATCGCGGCGATGGTCTCCGGGGCCGCACCGGTCAGGGTGATCAGCTCGTCGAAGTACGGGCGGAACGGCACCCGCTTGTGCTCCGGGGTGTCGCGCCTTGAGCGTGCGGCCCGCAGCAGATCCCGGGCCAGGAGTGCGGTCAGGAGGCGATCGGTGGGCCCGTTGCCGCCCGGGCACACCCAGACGATCATCCGGGAGTCCATCGCCGCGCGGATGTTGTAGACACCGACCGGCTGGCCGAGGAACGCGCGGGTGACCGGGTTGGCGGCCAGGCGGCCGATCGGGTTGAGGACGACAGCGAACGCGTCGGGCGGCAAGGTCGGGAACACCGACTGCCACCAGGCGAGGGTCTCCTCATCGAGCCGGCCCGTCACCGTCGCGAGTGCTGCCCTGCGGAAGGCCGGGTCGGTGAGCAGGGCCCGTATGTGGAAGATCGTGGCCTGGTCCTCGGGCCGGCCGGCCTGGCAGGCCGTCTCGTTGACGGCGACGAGGACGGTCAGGGCGGCGGTGAGGATGGTCAGCGCACGCGGGGCGGTCGCGTCGTCCCAGGCCAGTGCGGAGGCGTAGGCGTCGGCGATCGCCTCGACGACCTCGTACGCTGGCTGCCCGTGGTGCATTCCGAGCGGATTCCACGAACTGATCCGCGGGTTGGGACCGAGACCGCCCAGGTCGATCAGCGCGATCCGCGGCATCAGGTGTTCGTGTGCCAAAAACGGCAACGCGCGCGGCCAGGAGTCGCGGTGCGGGTCGACGAAGACGAGGCCGCCACCCGCGTGCGCCCAGCCGATCGCCTGTGCCAGGGCCCGTTCCGTCTTGCCGCCGCCCGCCTTGCCGGTCCCGACCTCGAACAGGGTCTCTTCGGCGTAGGTGGCCACCAGCCGCCTTCTGCCGTCCGGGCCGCGGTAGATGCCCTGCAGCAGCAACCCAGCGTCGCCGAATTCGAACGTCGGCAGGTCACCGGCGAGCACCGGAAGACGACAGTGCAGGGTCGGGGGCTTGAGCAGGCCGGTCAGCTCCTCCAGCCTCACCCAGTTGGGGCGGGGCGGCTGGCAGTGCCCCAGATTCCAGCGGCGCTCGAAGCCGCGCCGGGTGGGCCAGTGGTCGGCGCCGATCCGCCACGGCCCCAGCCGCCAGCCGCGCATGGCCCACCGGGAGCGGCCGCCGAACACATCGAACGCCGCCTGGAGTTGGGCCAGACGGGCCTGGGCGCGGCCTTCGGTGTTCGAGGCACACATCACCAGGAGCTGGATGCGGACCAGGCGGTCGTCCTCGGCGAGCTTGCCCAGCGCCTCAGACGGCTCGATGCGGCGGGGAACGGGCGGCATCACCAGCCGCCGACCTGCGCCCGGGCCCGAGCCGGGTGTGTCGCTGAGCAGCTGCTGCACCTGCCAACCCCAAGAGTCCGCCATACCGCTGGCGTCCTGCCGCAGCCAGCGAGCGGCCCGCTGGGCCTCGCGGCGCTCAAACCGGCGCGCAGCGCCCATCAGCTGCAGGCGGCGCGCCTGCAGCGTCCACTTCGGGGCTCGCTGGATGTCGAGCCGGATTTCGGCGAGGTCGCCGAGCTCGGCGCGCAGGTCGGCCACGGCGTCGATGAGCGGCTGGAGCGGGTCGGGGGTGAGCGGCACCTCGCGCAAGGGCGCTGTGGGTGTGCCGCGCAGGATGAACTCGGCACGCACGGTGTGCTTTCGCGGCTCGTCGACGATCGGCCGGGCCCGGGTGACGGTGACATCGGGCCCGAACGGGGTGATGGACAGCAGCCGCTGTCCGCCCGCTGGACCCTCGATGCGGTAGCGCAGCGGCGAACTGCCGTCCGCACGCAGCCGGATCTGCACGGCCTTCGCCCGGCGGGGTGCCCACCACGGCATGGCCGTGGACGCGCGGGCGAGCTGGACACCGCGCCGGAAGATCTCCTCCAGACTCGGGTCGAAGTGCCGGGTGGCAACGAGCTCCAACGCCATCCGCTCGGCCGAAGCCTTGGCCGCGAGCAGGCCTACCACCATCTCGAAGACGCCCCAGCACACGGCGATGGCCGGCGCGAGCAGATACCAGTGGCCATACAGCCATTCGACGGCGTCGACCAAGCCGGTGACCCGTGCGAGTACCTGACCGGCAGACGTGTCACCGGCCAGGTCCGTCAGGTACGAGGCTGCGGGGCCCACGTGGCTGCTCCCTTCTTCACAGCGGTGCGGGTGAAGTGCCAGTCGGTGATGCGCAGATCGGTGAAGGTGCCGCCGCGGTCCGTGCCGGCCCACACCAGATGGACCACCGCCTGGGTAGGGCTGCCGGCGCGGCGGGCGATCGCGGCCTGGATGCGAAAGCGAGCGGTGGCGAACGCCGGGACCACTTCCTGGCCGGAGTCGGCAAAGACGTCTGGCCACGTCGCTCGGCCGACTCCTGTGGCGTCCGCACGCAACAGCGCACGACCGGCGGTGAGCAACTCCCGCTCGTCGCCGGCGGGAAGGTCGGCGGGCCAGGCAGTCTCCAGATTCCGCTGGATGGCCCTGTCGCCGGCCACACCCTCGCCGTGCGGTGGCAGAGCGGACTCGTCGGCTGACGGCGTCGACGCCTCGGACGCCGTGGAGGCAGCCGAGCCATCGGTCGCCGGCCTGCCGCTAGAAGGCATAGCGGCGATCGATGACCGATCCGTGGTCGCCTGCGCGGTCGATGGCGTCGCTGGGGCCGGCGGTTGCTGATCGTGCGGCATGCACAGCAGGGCCGCCCCAGCGACGGCGAGCAGGACGGTGCTCAGCACCAGCAGGCGCGGTGAGTGCGGGGTCGTCATCAAAGCAGTCGTGCACCCCCCGCATAGCCGGACATCACGCTGACGGCGTCCAGGCGCACCACGGTCCCCGGGCGGGCGGCGTTGACCATCTGGCCGCCGCTCACGTAGATCCCGACGTGGTAGATCGTGGAATCATGTCCGGGAGCTGTGGCGTAGAAGACGAGGTCACCGGGCTTCAGCGCACCCGTGCCCTGGCCAGCCGGGATCCGCCGGCCGACACCGGCTTGGGGGGCCGCGACGCGCGGCAGGCTGATGCCGACCTTCGCGTACGCGTACTGGGTCAGCCCGGAGCAGTCGAAGCCCTTGATGCTCGTGCCGCTCTTGCCGCCGGGCGAGCAGCAGATCCCGTACGACGTGCCGCTCGCGTTGCCTGCGCCCCACGAGTACGGCACCCCCCGCTGGGAAAGCGCCGCCTCGATCACAGTGCGGACCTTCTCGGAGACGTTCTTCAGGTCCGGGCCCTCGGCGGCTGCCGTGTACTGGCCGATCCAGCCCAGCACGCCTGCTACGTACTCGCTCGAGTGGTTGTACTGCCAGATCGCGGCCTTGAGTTGAGCGCGCTTAGCCAGGTTGCGTCCGCTGCCGCACAGATAGATCGCGGCCCCGAGAGCGGCGTCGTCCGCGTTGTGCGGGTCGGCCATCTTGTCTCCATTGGCGTCTTTGCCGATCGACTTCCAGGTGGAAGGCAGGAACTGGAACGGCCCGACGGCGCGCTCCCCGTTCGCGGTGCCGTCCCACATGCCGCCGTCGGTGTCCGGGACGGCGGTGGTGTTGCCACCGGCACCCAAGCCGCCCAGGAGTACCCCGTAGATTTTTGGGCGGATGTCGCCGCCTGCGGCGATGCTCCTGCCGATCGCGTGGTTGGACTCGACCTTGGCGATCCCGGCGAGGATCGGCCAGCGCATGCCCCGGCACCCGGGCACATACGTCCCGACCTCCTGGACGGCCTTCTTGTAGGCGGTCAGCATCCGCGGCGGGATGTCCGCTGCGCTGCCGCCCTCGGCGATACCCCCGTCGTCCTGTGCACCCCTCTGCAGCGCGACATACGCGCTGATCGCGCTCCCCGCCGGCGCGGCACAGCACACAGCGGCGAACATCAGCAGCGCCACCATGCACCCCCACCGCCTCACACGGCGCCTGGGCGGCCTCACTCGTCCTCACCGCCCTTGTTCCGCCGCCGGGCCTGCTCCTGGCGCAGGCGTTCCGCGTCGGGACCGGTCCGCCGCATCAGTTCCTGCATCCGGGCCCGCGCCTCCTCCCGCGCCTGGCTACGCGCGCTCCTCCCACCGGGAAGAACCGGCCCGCCGAGATCGGTTGGAGGCTGCGGCGCAGGCCCGCCTCGGCGCGGGAGCGGTGCCGAGGCCGGAGTTGCCGTGGAACCGCCCGCCGACGCGGGCGGCTGCGCGGGGGCAGAGGTCGGACGGCTCGAAGGACGAGGGGACGGCGCAGGCGTAGCCGGGCGGGCGGTGTGACCCCGCAGGACCTGGGCCACGTGGCGACCCGTGTCTGTCCAGGCCCGGCCATCCTCGCGGAGGGTGTTGCCCCACACGCGTAACTGCTGGCGGGCGTCCTGGGTGTAGCGCGAGCCCCCTGCCCGGGCCCGGCGGACGCCTGCCGGTAGACCGGCCGTCGCCCCGTACGCGGCCCGGCCGCCGCGGTGCAGGATGCGGTAGCCGCGGAAACGGACCAGCCGGTTGTGTGCCCGGGTCGACAGCAACGTGCGATCGCTGTTCTGGTCGTGCAGCACCTGGCCGGTGTCGCGGTCGATGACCTGCCCCTGATCGTTGCGGAACCGGTCAGGCGGGCCTGAGGGCCGCCGCGGCCCCGCGCCGCCTGAACCACCGTCCCCGCCGTCCCCGCCGTCCCAGGGCCTGCCCGCGCCTGCACTCGGGTCGCCCTCGGCGAGGGGCTTGCGCCACGTGGCCAGCTGCTCCGCATCGGGCCGGCGGCCGATCAGCAGCCAGTGCGCGCCCTTGGCGCCGAGCCGGGCGCCCAGCCCGCCCAGGGCGGCGGCCGCGGTCAGTGGGGCCAGACCGCGCCCGGCTTCGGCCGTGGCATCGGCGAGGACCCTGCCGGTGTCCACGGGCATGCCCGCGCCGTCGGACAGCGAGGTGAGCGCGCCCATCAGCCGATGCCGAGTGCCGAGCATCCCGAACCTGCCACCACCTCCACCCACGAAGGCGCGCAGCCCACCGCCATATCCGCCAAGCCAAGCCGGGGAGTTCATGGCGAGCGCGGCGCCGAGCTCGGAGGTGTCGCCAGGCAGGTGGGTGCCGCCGACCGTGGCGTAGCGCATCCGCATGGCCATGCGCCGTCCCAACGACGAGATCCCCGTCAGCAGGCGGCGGTGCCCGGCCGCGCCGGCGATGGCGAGGACGTCGATGAGCAGGATCCGCTCCACCATCAGGTCGGGACCGTTGGTGAGGGTGGCGTCGATGGCGATCCCGAAGAACGGGATGAACGCGCAGATCCCGACCACGGCCAGGACCGCGATGCCCCACAGGGACAGCCACTTCCACACGCTCTGGCGTGCCGGGCCGGGCAGCATGCCCGCGACGAAGGTGACCCCACCGACGGCCGCCGCTCCAGCACAGATGCCCTGGGTACCGAGCAGAACGATGGCGCTCGACAGCAGCATGCCGCAGATGAACAGCGCGGCGATCAGTAGCAGGAACGCGCCGCCCAGACGCCACCAGGTGGGCTTTTCCGCGTAGGCGGCGCACGACTGCCCGACGGGGCCGGCCTTCTTCATGTCGGCGAGGAATGCGGCGAAGGCCTGGTCCTCGTCCGTGACGATCGCGTTGGACGCGTCGAGGAGCTCGCCCCCCGGTGTGAACTTTGGGAGCTCGGAGCTGCCGCTCGGCTTGCCGTCGACGTCACGCTCGCAGTACTGCTTGGCCGGCCCGTGGACCAGGCTGCAGGCGTCCTTCGCCCTGCCCGACGGGGTCGAGCCGGGCAGGTACCCGCCGGTGATCCACTTCAGATGGACGGCGTAGGCCTTGCGGTCTGCAGACTTGGCCGCATCGAGGATCCGGCCGTACTCCAACAACATGTACGGCTTGACGATCAGGGCATTGGTGATCGAGTCCTGGATGGGGCGGGCCACCTCTGCTGCGGAGACCGGTCCTTCGCCTTCACGTTCCAGGCACTTGATCTCGGCGTTGCCGGCCATGCCCGCGCACGGGTCGTAACGGGCGAGTTTGCCGCCCCAGTCGTAGGAGTTGACGGATCGCTGGGCGACCTCGGCTGCCACCTGCTGGGACTGCCCCAAAGGGCCGTCCGGGCCGAGCAGGGTGTCGGGGCGGATGAGGGCGGAGGCGGCGATCGCCCCGATGAGCAGGGTGAGGAAGATTTCGCCCAGGCCGCGGCCGACCCGCCCGCGCACGATCATGAATCCGGCGAAGACGAACGCCCAGGCCAGCAGCAGACCTTTGATCCCGAGCGTGTCAACGACCACGTGGTTGTAGGCCTTGGCGACCTTCTGCGCCGGGCGGATGAGGATCTTCAGCAGCGGGAAACGGAAGGCCACCTCGATGGCCCACGCGGCCAGCCCTACCAGCAGCCGGATCAGGGTGAACAGCCCGGACAGGGCGAAAGCCAGGGCCTGCGTCTTGAAGGCGACGATGGAGCCGCCTGAAGCGTTCAGGTCGTACCCGTCGATCGGCACACCCTCGGACGAGTCGATGTTCAGCGGGGCGAGCAGGTCGCCGGTCTCGCTGTTGCTGCCGGCCGCATACACGACCTGGGTGTTGACCAGGAGGAACACGAGCGTGAGCAGCACGACGAATCCGGCGGAACGCAGCATCGCGCGGTCTGGACGGAGCACGTCAGCGCCGCCTTTGCCCGGCGGCGGACCGCAGCCGCCACACCACGAGAGCACCCACACCAGCACCGGCAGGCACCAGCCTCCACGCGCCACCGGCCACGTCCTGCCGGCCGGCGGGTGCAGATCGTGCGGCGCCGCGCTCGCAGTACGCCGTGGCCGGGCCCACGATCAGGCCACACGGATCATCGCCCTTGGGGTGGGCGTCGGCGGCGAAGGCCCGTCCGGTGTGCGGCCACCACGCCTGCGGCACGCCCACCCCGAGGGCGAGAACGACTGCGGCAGCCACGACGGCGATCACGGTGAGGACGCTCGCGGCGGCGACGCGCCACCAGCGGTCCCAGGAAGACGTGGTCATCAGAGGTGTCCTACCTTCGGACGGGCATCCGCGGGCTCACCGGCGAGCGGCTCCGCCGCGGAGGGGGAGGCCGCGCTGGTGCGGCGTCCTGGCGTGGTGGTGATGGAGGTGGTGATGCGAGCAATGCGGGGGATGGAGACCTTGATGCGGCCGGTGTTCTGCCGCGGGCAGGTCAGCAGGAACTCGCCCTCCCGGCCCTTGTGGCCGACGGGGGACAGGCCGGTGGTCACCAGCCGCAAAAGCTCCGGGTCGTTCGGGTCGAGCCCGACGAACTCCAGGCCGCGACGGGCGCGTTCACGATCGGCGGTGCGGGCGAGCGCGCGGTAAGCCATCAGCCCGCGGTCGGGGCCGAGCTCGAGGGCGTCATGGGAAGCGCCCAGCAGACCGGCGCCGTGCTTGCGGCCGTCGTGAAGGATTTCGTGGACCAGGGCGGTGCCTTCGGCGGACGAGGTGAGCCAGTACAGCTCGTCCAGGACCACCGCGGTGAACCGCTCGGGGTCCTTAAACGCCCGCTGCCGGGCGATTGCGGCGATCAGGTAGAGCACCGCGCGCCCGATCAGCGCCTCCAGCGGCTGCTGCTGCAGGACCTCCGGCTTGTCGAACGCGGCCTTGGGCGGCAGCTTCAGACCGGTTGTGGTGATCACGATCATGTCGGTGGTGCTGGAGGCGTCCAGCCGCACCGGCGGCAGCGTCGGGTCGAAGACCATGCGGGCCAGGGAGTTGGTGGCGACGACCCGGATGAGGCCGGCGAGGGTCGCTGCCGCGTCCTGCCGTTTGCCCACCTCGCGCGTGGCCATCTCCTCGAGGACCTCAAGGACGCGGTGCATGGACGGCCGGGGCCGGCGGCGGCCTGCTCGACGGCGTGGTGGAGGACCTCGCCGCCTGTGCTCATCGGGCCGATGCCGAGCTGCAGGGTGAGGTAGGACAGGGCGTAGTGGCGGCCCTGCGGGCCGTCGAACATCCTTAAGGGGTCGATGGACACCTCGGCCTGGGCGGCGTCGATGATCTGGACGCGGCCCTTGGCAGCGGTGCGGGCGAAGGTGGCCCACTCCCGGACCGGGGTGCGGTCGATGCAGATGGCGCAACCGCCGCGCGCCCACACCGCCTCCGCGATCAGCTTCTGCAGGACGCTCTTGCCCGCGCCGAGATCCCCGACGATGCCCATCGAAGCGGACGCGTCGACCTTGGGCGCATCCGCCACGTTGATCATGACGGGGCGGGTGGTACCGCTGTCCAGGTCGATACCGAGGAACATCCCGCCCGGGTCACCGACCTCCGCGGTGGTGAAAGCGCCGCTCAGCGCCCAGTCGTCGGAGACTTGGTGCTGGGTGAACTCCCGCACCACCCCAGGCCGCACCGTGCCGGGCAGCCCCAGGGTGAACAGGGCCTCCTGCAGCCCGGCCGGGCGCACCGTCCGGTAGTCGGCGCCGCCGAGCAGCGCGGCAAGGGCCCTGGCCCGGGCGTCGCAGACGGCGGCGGTCGGCCCCCACACCGTCAGCACGGTCACCGACTGCACCTCGACCTCCACGCTGGTGCGGGAGAGACGGGCGTCCAACTCGCCCAGGTCGCGGGCGGCCTCGGTCAGGGACGCGGGCATGCCGGTGGGGCGGGCGTCGTACTGGTCGGCCTGGTCGATCAGCTCGTTCTTCTTGCGCCGCACCTGCTCCCGCGCCTTTTCCGCCGGCACCAAGGTGAGGTCGACGGTGTAGTCGACGGGAAAGTCGAGCATCTCCAGCTGGGCGAACAGATCCGCGGCATCCTGGCTGACCGCGGGCGGGCACTCGGCCAGCGCCAACTGCGCCTGGTAGCCGACTCCTGCATCGGACTCGACCTGCAGCCAGCGCCGCCCCAGCGGTGAGCCGGTGTTCAGCCGCCACCAGGCCGTGCGGCCCGACCTCGTGATGCTTCCCGCGTTCTTGAGCTCGGCGATGTCGTCGAGGTCGGGGTCGATGCCGCCTTCCTGCAGGCGGACCTGGCCGAGGTCGGCGTAGCTGGGGGAGCGCAGCACGCCGCCTTGGATCTGCCCGCCATACAGCGCACTGGTCTCGGCCTCCGCCAAGAGCGGCTCCGGCAGGCCACGGTGGAGGGCGTGCTGGATCATCCACACGATCTCCGCCGGGCGGGCGGGGCGGAAAGCAATGCCGCCGGCGAGCGCGGCCTCCACCCGCAAGGCCTGCTCGCGGTAGGCACTCACCTCGCGCCGCGCCACCGGCACCGGCCGCAGGCCAACCATCGGCGCGATCTCGGCCCACGCCGCGCCGAGCGACGCCGACACCTGCAGGCCGCCTGCCTCGGTCTGCAGGGGCACGGCCAGCCACAGGGTGCGGCGGTGCATCTCCTGGTCGTCCAGCAGATCCAAGGTGGCCTCGACGTTCTCCACCCACGGGTGCCGGCCCGCACCCGGCACCTGCTCGGCCGGCTCGATGCCCTCGATCATGCGCAGGGCGATCTCACCCGGGTCGACCTGCGCGCACCAACCGAACAACCGCGGAGCTCCGGACAGCGACCGCACCAAATGTGTGATCTTGGCGAGCTGTTCGTCGCGGACTGCGGCGGGCACATGGGTGCCCTGGACGGTCTCCTCGCGCTGTCCCTGTGCGTCCGGCCCCGGGTGAAGGCGGTAGAGGGCCCACACGCTGCCCTGCGTGGACCACACCAGGTGCCCGGCGATGTGACGGATCGGAACCCTCACCGCGCACCCCCCTGGTGGGCGACGGCGAGCAGTTGCTGAACACCCGATACCGGCGCCACCGGCATCGTGGGAGCAGCGGCCGGGCCTGCGAGCGGCATCCCAGGCGCACACAGCCGAGCCGCACGGGAGGGTGTGGCCTTCACGGCGGGGTCCGGCGTGGGCGCGACCTCGATACTGAAGCTGCCGGACAAGGCTCGGGGCGCTCGGTCGCGGGCGGCCCGACCGCCGATGCGGCCTCCCCTCGGCTGCCAGCCGAGCAGCACCCAGCCCAACGCGGCCTGCATCGGGGCCCGGCCCCGGATCTTCGGGCGGCGCACCGCCCAGATCGCCAGCACCCACGCGACGATGGGGACCGGCCCCATCCACGACCACCAGCCGATCGTCTTGACCAGGAGGAAGCCGCCCGCGACAGCGATCGCGATCTGCGCGGGGGTGTACGGGCCGAGGGGGATCTTCCAGTCGGCGACCTTGCCCAGCACCCAGGGGTGGCGGCGGGCTGAGGTATAGAAGCGGCCCACCCGCGCTACCGCCGCGGTCACAGCCGGCCTCCGACGGCCGGTGAGTAGTCACCGGAAACCGGGAGGTCGGACTGGACGACGCCGGGAACGGCAGGTGCGCCCTTGGCCGGGTTCTTGACCTCGTCCTCGAACATGTTCGCGAGGTTGTCGCGGGAGTTGTACAGCCCCAGCGCGATGATCATCAACAGCAGAGCGCCGATCCCCGCCTTGAGACTGAACCTCTGGACCATGATCACGACGACGAGGACGGCCAGACCGGCCTTCAGACCGTTGGTCGCCCACTCCTTGAACATGTTGATCCACGAGTTGCCGAGGTCGTCCAACTGCCCAGCGAGCATCAAGCTGTGCACCGTGTTCACAGGGCACCCCCGTCCCGGGCACTCCCGGACTCCAGCGCCGCGACTTCCCACCGGCCAGAGCGGGCCTTGAGCGTGAGCTCGTAGGCCAGTGGCCACCGACCGCCGGCATCCCGGGCTTCCACCCGAACGAGGACATGCACCGCCGTGCCATCGGCCGCCGCCGTGGCGGCGGCCGCGGCAGCTTCAACTGCTGACACCTGCTCGACGGCGACCGCCTTGTAGGGGGCGGGGGAGACAGCGGTGAGGTCCACCCCCGGCGCGAGGTACCGGTCGACCTCGCCGGCCCCCGTCAGGTAGGCGGAGAGAAACTCCCCGACAGCGGACGACAGACCCCCCTCCGGGACGGTCACGACGTACACCGACTTCGGCACCTCAGCACGGGCCGGGCCGGCCACCACGCCGGGCGCACCGGTCACTGTGAAGGAGGAGCCCGCGCTGTCGGCCGCCACTGGCACCGTGTAATAGCGCACCCATCCGTCGGCGTACTGCGCAGCCACCGTCACCGCCCACGCGCCGACGCCGCGCTGCGCTCTGCGCACCGTCGTCACAGACTCCGGCGCCGACTGCGCATCGGGGACCGGGGTGGGCAACTCGACGTCCGGCGCCATCGACTGCGCAAGCCGTGCTTGCGTAGTCGTCGCGTCGTCCGCACTGCTGCGCAGCCACGCGCCGACGAACACCTGCGCATAGCCGCCCGGGTCGGCGGCGGACGCGGTGCGTACGGCGGTGGGCTTGGCCGCGGGGGCCGCCGCGACCGTGGTCGGGGTAGAGGCGACGGCAACGCACAGGGCGATGGGGCCAGCCGCGATGACGGTCCAGACCGCCACGCGTGAGAGGTGTACGCGGCGGCGCATCGCCTTCAGCCGGGCGCCAGCCGCCATCGGAGCAGCGGCCTCACTCTGTGAGGCCTGCTTGCCAGGGGACATGGTCAAACTCCCAGATCAGAACGGATGTTGCTGACCTTGAGAAAACCCGTCGACCCCGACCCAACCACCGACCACGAACCCCCGACCAAGGTCACGACGCGGAAACGAAGTCCATGGGTGGGGTCATGGCCGGCCCGACCACAGACCCGACCACGACTGGCTCTTAAAGCCGAGAACGGGACACCGGGGCCGGCTCACGGTCGTCGGATCAAGCGAGCGCTGGGCGACCAGGTGATGTTCGGCCGCCGGACCCGCCCGCGGTGCGCAGACGGCACTCTCCTGGACCCCGTCCGGCACCTGCGCAATGCGCCACCCGGTCCTGCGCAGCGGAAGATCAGGAATCCTCGGGTGGGCTGCGCGGCCGGACCGCGCAGCCCGACTGCGCAGGAACCTCTGCCTGTTGCGCCGGCCGACTGCGCACCGCCCGACCGGGGCTGCGCAGTCGGCCTGGCAACCGCTGCACACGGGGGTGGAGCGGCGTGGTAGGCCTGACCATCTGGTCGGCCCGACCATGAGCTGCGGACCGTTATCGGCAGAGACTGCTCCCGGGGCGACGGCAGCCCCCGACGGTGGGGCTTCCCCTCGCATCTCGGCGACCCGAAGGAACGCGCTGTGCTCGTACCGCACGACATGACCGCCGAGACCGAACTGCGGGACGTCTACCCCGAGTCCGCGTTCTGCTATAGCCGGCATGCGGGCACGGCACGGCCCGAACTCGGCGCTCCGGAGTGCGTACCGTAATCGGCTACGGCTCCTGGACACGCCCACGAAGAACATGCGGAGTCGCACCCAGACGGCTTGTTCTGCAGAATGCAGAAAATAGCGCTAGAATGCAGATATGAGTGTGTTGACCATCCGGGACGTGCCCGAAGACCAGATCCGTGTCCTCAAGACCCGTGCCGCCCAGGCCGGGAAGTCCCTCCAGGCGTACATGCAAGAACTGATCGCCACAGAGACCGCCAAGCCCACCATGAGGGAGATGGCTGCACGACTGGAGCGCGAAGCCGCCGCAGAGTACGCCACCGATGATGTATTGGCAGCGATCGACGAGGGCAGGCTGGGTCGTTGATCGTCATCGACACGTCGGCGTTGGTGGTCTTCCTGACCCATCACGGCGCCACCGGCAGCGCCGTCCGCACGCGCGTGGGCGAGGCCGTCACCGTCTACGCCCCCACGCTGATCGACTACGAAGTCCAATCGGCGCTGCTCGGGATGCAGCGCGGCGGCAAGCTCACCGAAAAGCAGGTGACCAAGGCCATGACCGACTTCACGGTACTGCCTTTGGGGAAGCACGACACCCTCCCCCTGTGGGAACGAGTTCGCACTCTCCATGCCAACCTCAGCGCCTTCGATGCACAGTACGTCGCGCTCGCCGAATCTCTCGGCGCCCCGCTGATCACCTGCGATGGGCGGATCAAGCGCAGCGGCGCAGCCAAGTGCGATGTCGAGGTCTTCAGCTCGAACTGAGCCGAACGACCCTGGGGGACGCCTTCCTGGTGGGACGCTGCTGGGCTGTCGCAACCGTCGGCGTGGCCGCGGCGTCGGAGATCCTCCCGGCTCCGGCAGGCACCATCGACCGGTGCATTTGGCCGGGTCGCTACCGGCGGCCATTACAGGCTCACCAGTTGGATGAGCGAGTCGTAGTGATCCTGTGGCAGAGTGTGACGCTCACGTCCGGCGCCCAGGCGACGTCGGGCCCCCTCCTCGGCGTGGCCTTACGGCCTTGCCGACCAGTGTCCGGAGGGACGTGTCACGCGGGCTGGCGAGTGCGGTCGTGCACCAGGGCACGAAGGCGATTGGCTCATGGCACTGAGCATCACTCGGTTTCCCTAAGCTAAGTCCGTGATGTGACAGGCTGGCCGCGGCCCGGCCCCGGGCCTCTGGCCGGCCAGGACGGACAGAACATGACGGGCCACGAATAGACCCCGGTCGGCGAGCCGGTCGAGGACAAACTGGTGGACGAGGTCGTCGAGCGGTTGATGGACCGCGCCGACGCCTCCGGAGCCGCCCTGCTGGGTGAGGGCGGGCTGCTGACCGAGGTCACCCGGGCCGTGCTGGAGCGGGCTCCTGATGCCGAGATGAGCGAACACCTCGGCTATGAGAAGCACGATCCCGCCGGCCGCAGTTCGGGGAACGGCCGCAACGGGACCTCGTCGAAGACCGTGCTGACCGACGCGGGTGCGGTCACCGTAACGACTCCCCGGGACCGCAACGGTTCCTTCGAACCGAAGCTGGGGCCCAAGCACGCGCGGCGGCTGGGGGGCTTCAACGAGCAGATCCTGTCCCTGTACGCCCGTGGCATGTCGGCGCGGGACATCCGCTCCCACCTGGCCGGCATGTATGGCGTCGAGGTCTCGCCGGACCTGATCAGCAAGGTGGCCATCACGCACGGTGCTCCGGTCCGGATGTGTCGTAGGAACTCACATGGTCGCGCAGGGCCGTGCCTGCACCTGCATTCAGCCCCTCACACCCGCCTATCCGCGCACGCTCTAAGCTTGAAGTTAAAGGTTTCCCTTCGGTTCTTCGGACCGAAGGGTGTCCTTTTTGTGCTGGTGTTTGCCGACGGGGTGGCGGGGTGCGGG
>NZ_JBEYXD010000109.1:0-22701 GCF_040644975.1 Streptomyces sp. NPDC046900
CGTGCGGGCCCATCCTGACGTCACAATCATGATCGTCCCGCACGGCCGTTCGCATGCTCAGGGCAGGGTGTCAGCTATCGCGCACCAAGTCGTAAAGAGGCCGACCTGAGTTCCTGGCTGGACGCCGCCACCGAACAGCTCCCCGACACCGCCCTCCTCGGCCGGCTCACCGACTTGTGGCCGACCCTGGAAGGCCCCCTGGGCCGGGCCCTGGGCGCCCGGGCCGAGCAACGAGCCCGCAGCCTGCACAGCCTGCTTGAGCGGCGCTGCAGCGAAGAGGTCACCGGAGTCGAAAGCGTTCTGGCCGACCTGGAGCGCTCCATCCGCACCGCGCTGGCCGACCACGCCCACTGGGAGCAGGCCAGCCTCTTCGAGGTCGCCGCCGAGGCGAACCAGCTCCGCAAGGACCGTGCCGCGCTCACCGAGCGGCTGGAGGCCATCCCCGGCCTGCGCGAGCAGGAAACCGCAGCTCTGCGTCGGCGCTACGCCGAACCCACCGCGCGCTGGTTCCCCGCCGCCGTCACCTTCCTCATCCCCTCCGCGCTGGCCCGAGGTACCCGTTGATGCCGCGTTCAACCAAGCCCGCCGCCCCCGCCCCTGGCCAGCAGCACGCCGACTGGCTGCGCCTCCTCCCGGTCGACGGGCCGTTCCTCGCCCTGCCCGTCCTCACCGAGACCTTCCCGCACGGGCTGGAAACGATCCCCGAAGACACCCTGGCCCGCGTCCGGCAGGCCTGGGCCGAGGTCTGCGAGGCCCCCGACCTGCTCGCGCCCGCCTGGACGGACCTGGTCCTGCGAGAGCTGCTCACCTACAGCGGCCCGATCCTCGCCGAAGGGGCGACCGTACCGGCCGAGTTCACTGCAACCACCTTGGCCCCTGGCGGGAGCCTGCGGCCGGACGCCGTGGCGTTTGGCCCGGACGGAACGGGAGGCCGCGCCGGCCGCCTGCTCGTCTACCGCCGTCCCTGGGAGGAACGGCTCACCCGCGCATCCAAGAGCGAGTCCTCCCCCCTCGAGCAGGCCGCCGAGGCCTGCCGCCGCACCGGCACCCCGCTCGCCCTGGTCACCAACGGCCGCCTGTGGATCCTGGTCCACGCCCGCCGCGGCGAACCCACCAGCGCCGCCACCTTCGACCCGGACTTGTGGCTGGAAGAGCGCACACTGCTGCGCGCCTTCACCACCCTCCTCAGCGCACAGCGGGTCCTGCCGCCCGCCACCCGCCCGGACGGGACGCCCACCCAAAGCCTGGCCGCCCTGTTCGACCGCAGCGCCTCAGCCCAGGCCGAGATCACCGACACCCTGGGCCGCCAGGTCCGCGCCGCCGTCGACCTGCTGGTGGGCGAACTCTCCCGACTGGACCGCGAATCCGGCGGCACCCTGCTGGCCGACGTCGAAGCACGCGATGTCTACCGGGCCGCACTCACCGTGATGATGCGCCTGGTGTTCATGCTCTATGCCGAGGAGCAGCGCCTGCTGCCGATCGAGTCGGAGCTGTACGCCGACTCCTACGCCATCTCCACCCTGCACCGGCACCTGGAAGACGAGCGCAGCCTGTACGGCGAGGAGGTCGGCGACCGCCGCTCCGCCGCGTGGCCGCGCCTGCTCGCCACGTTCGCTGCACTGCACGGCGGCAGCGAGCACCCCGACCTGCGCATCCCCGCCTACGGCGGCTCCCTGTTCGACCCCGACCGCTACCCATGGCTCGCCGACACCAAGGTCAGCGACCGGGTCGCCCGCGAGATCCTCGACGCACTCCTGGTACTGCGCGGCAAGCACGGCGCCGAACAGCTCTCCTACGCGGGCCTGAACGTCGAACAGATCGGCCACGTCTACGAAGGCCTGCTGGAGTTCTCCTGCCTGCGGGTCACCGAACCGTACGTGGGACTGGCCGGCAAGCTGGAACCCGAACTGCCCCTTGCCGAAGTCGAGCGGGCCCACAGCGAGGGCGAGGCCGCCTTCGCAGACTGGCTGAAGGACAAGGCCGGCTTCACCGCGGCGACTATGAAGAAGGCACTCACCGCCGAACCGACCGGCGACGACCTCGCCGACCTGGACGCCGCCTGCGACAACGACGCCGCACTCGCCGAACGGATCCGCCCATTCCTCGGCCTGCTCCGCCGCGACCTGCGCGGCTGGCCCGTCGTCGGTCCCATCGGCTCGGTCGTCCTAACCCAGGTCGGCGACCGCCGCGCCACCGGCACCCACTACACCCCCCGTGCCCTGGCCGAAGAAGTCGTCGAGCACACCCTCACCCCCCTGTGCTACTTTCCCGGCCCCGCTGACGGCGCCGAACCCGACACCTGGCAGGTCAAAACTGCCGACCAACTACTGGCCCTGCGCGTCGCCGACATCGCCATGGGCTCCGGCGCGTTCCTCGTCTCAGCCTGTCGCTACCTGGCAGAACGGGTGGTGAAAGCGTGGGAGCGCGACGGCCTGCCTGTCGAAGTAGCGGTGCTGGTCGGTGAGGAGGCCGACCGGGACGAGCTGGCTCGGACGGCGCGACGGCTGGTCGCGGACCGGTGCCTGTACGGGGTGGACCGCGACCCCATGGCCGTCGAGCTCGCCAAGCTGTCGCTGTGGCTGGTCACCCTCGCCAAGGACAAGCCCTTCAGCTTCCTCGACCACGCCCTGCGCCACGGCGACTCCCTCATCGGCGTCACCTCAGTCGACCAGATCACCGCCTTCCACCTCAACCCCGACACCGGCCGACGCATCAACGCACGGCTGTACGGCGACATCGAGGAAGACGCCGCCCGCATCCTCGCCCGTGCAACCGAGGTACGCGAGGACATCGCTGCGATGCCGGTCGTGGACATTCGGCAGGCACAACTCAAGGCACAGAAGCTGATGTATGCCGACGACCTCACCGACAAGCTTCGCCTGGCCGCTGACGCTGTGGTGGCCGCAGCGCTGTCCGGTGCAGGACAGAAGGCGAGCGCCTACGACGACCGGCTCACAGGCCTGTCCGAAGAAGTCCAAAACGCACTGCGCGGCGACACCAAACCGGAGAAGGCGGCACGGCAGCGTATCGACAACTGGTTGCGCGGCCCTCGACCGGAGCCGATCCGGCCACTGCACTGGCCGCTCGAATTCCCCGAACTGTTCGGACCGGCGGGGCGCGGGTTCGACGCCATCGTGGGGAACCCGCCGTTCGTGGGCGGGAAGAAAATCTCACCGGTGGCTGGTGAAGACTACCGCTCTTATCTCGTCGAGCGCGTCGCCAACAGAGTGCGCGGAAATGCTGATCTGTGCGCGTATTTCCTTCTTCGTGACACCAGTCTGGTGCCGGCCGGTCGAATCGGCATCATCGCCACCAACACCATCGCCCAGGGTGACACCCGCGAGGTCGGCTTGGACCAAGCGGCTAAGCAAGGGTTGGGCATCTACCGAGCAGTGAAGTCCCAGCCATGGCCAGGCACGGCGGCGTTGGAGGTTTCCCTCCTCTGGCTTGGCCAGGCTGGGAAAAGCGAGCTTCGCGTGCTGAATGGCCAGTCGGCACGTGGCATCACACCCTCACTCGACCCGGTCAGCCGGATCGGCGGTAATCCGCACCCCTTGGCAGCCAATGCTCGACAGTCCTTCCAGGGAGCCATCGTCCTCGGCATGGGCTTCATCCTCGCACCGGAGCAAGCTCATGCATTCCTCGAAAGAGACGCACGCAATGCTGACGTGCTCTACCCATATCTCAATGGAGAGGATCTCAACTCTCGCCCGGATTGCTCCCCCAGACGCTGGGTGATTAATTTTGGAGAGATGACAGAGGAAGAGGCCCGTCGATACCCTGCTTGTTGGGCCCATGTCGAGCAAAATGTCAAGCCTGAACGGATGCAGAAGGATCCGAAGAAGTATCCGCGGATGGTCTACGAGTGGTGGAAATTCTGGAACTCACGCCCTGGCCTTCAGCAGGCCATCACTGGCCTCGATCACGTACTCGTGATCGCGCGCGTAACAAAGCATTTGACGTTCGCGCGGGTATCGAGTGACCAGGTATTCAACGAACGACTCGTGGTCTTCGCAGATAACACCTCAGGTCTCCTGGCAGTATTGACCAGTGAGATACACCAAGCATGGGCTCTAAAGATGGGGACGACGCACGAGTCACGTCCCGTATATGGGCTTTCAGAATGCTTCGAGAACTTTCCTCAGCCCATCCATACCGACCAGATGGGCAAGGCAGCTGAGGAACTGCACGCCTACCGCAGCTCGCTCATGTTGGAGCGGCAACTCGGGTTGACCAAGCTATATAACCAGATGCATGACCCGAAGGTAACCGACCCGGCGTTCGAGCAACTGCGGCAGATCCATGTAGCGATCGATGAGGCGGTCAACGAGGCCTACGGCTGGACTGATTTGCATCTAGACCACGCTTTCCATGAGACCAAGCAAGGCACCCGGTTCACCATCGCCCCCGAGGTTCGGGGCGAGGTGCTGGACCGGCTGCTCGAGTTGAACCACGCCCGTTACGCCGAGGAGCAGGGCGGCGGTAGCCGGAGAAAAGGCGGTGACGCCGTCGTCTTTGACGACGGAGCGCTGCTGGCTCCGCCGGATGCCTTGTTCTGAGAGCAAGCTGCCTGCATGTCAGTCGTGGAATCTAGGGTGAGCCGTATGGGTGACGAGGGCGTGCTGCGGGTGCCGAGCGCGGCGGAGATCAGGGACGAGTTGGTGGAGGCCGTGGTGGCCGACCTGCTCGGTCCGGTGGGTGACGTGCCTGAGGAGATTGTGGAGCGCCCGACCGATCGGTATCTGCTGGGTCGACTCGCGCCGAGGGGAGCGGTGATCGAGCCAGGTGAGCAGGAAAACCTGGCCGGCGCGGAGCCCAGCGGGGGTGAGGAGGGTGATGCGGAGCCGGACGCCCCCAATGTGCCGAGCCTGTTCCCGTCTACGTTCGGGTTCACCGCGTGTGTGGACGGCGAGGCCCGGGAGTTGGCTGTGACGGCGACGTGGGCTCGCTACGAGACGGCGACGGCGCCGGAGGGCAGTCGTCGCAGCAGCGTGTGGCGACGGGTCCCGATGGGTGACACGGTCACGGTGCCGCTTGTCGAGGGTGATTTGCAGCCGGTCACGCCAGATCCGGAGGCGCCGCAAGTGCGGGTGCGGGGCCGGGCGCGGCGCTTCGGTGGCAACTGGCTGGTGTCGCTGTTCCTCGTCAATGATCAGGCGGGTGCCATAGGTAAGCAGCAGGCGTGGTTGTTTCAGGCTGAGTTGTCCGCCGCGGCTCCGGACGGCGTTGCGGTGTTCCGGCGCCGTATGGTCGATCGGGCTTCCGGTGGGGATGCCGCTGACCGGCAGGAGCAGAACCAGTTGGCGATGACGTACCGGTTTCATCCGGAGTTCGCGGTTGGCCACGGCGTCGCGGTCCATGTCGAGGCAGCGCCCGGGGATCCGTTGGCCGCGGTCGCGATCCGCACGACCGCCGTGCCCGGATACGAGATTCCGCACACGGACGTGCCTACCGCGGCGGAGGACCCGGACCTGCCGGAGCTCGCCGAGTTGGTGACGGACATGGCCCGGCTGGGGGCGATGGGCCCGGCGGAGCTGGAGGCGGCGTTGATGCCGCTGGTGACCGGCTACCGGCGGTGGATCACCGACCGGGAGGCGGAGATCAGCGACTCCCGCGCGCACTTGGACGATTTCACGCACGAGGCCCATGCCAACCTGGCGCAGGCGCGGGAGGCGGCCGAGCGGATCGAGGCGGGTATCCGGCTCGTGTTGACCGATGCGACGGCGCGGCAGGCGTTCGCGTTCGCCAATCAGGCCATGCACCTGCAGCGCGTGCACAGTCTTGCCGCGGCCATGCGCCGTGCGGATCCGCAGCGGGTCACGCTGGAGGCGGCGCTGGCGGAGTGCGATGTTGCCAAGAACCGGAGCTGGCGGCCGTTCCAGTTGGCGTTCGTGCTGCTGAATTTGCCTGCGCTGGCCGATCCGGCTCACCCGGAACGCGGGACGGACTCGGGTGTGGCGGACCTTTTGTGGTTCCCCACCGGTGGCGGTAAGACCGAGGCCTATCTGGGGTTGACTGCGTTCACGCTGGCGATGCGCCGTCTGCAGCCCGCGTGGGGGGATCGCGATCCTCGTGCCGGCATGGCTGTGTTGATGCGCTACACGCTGCGGCTGCTGACGATCCAGCAGTTCCAGCGGGCCGCGGCGCTGATATGCGCGTGCGAGGTGCTGCGCCGCCAGGATCCTGGAACGTGGGGCGAGGAGCGGTTCAGGATCGGCCTGTGGGTCGGTGGGCAGGTCACGCCGAACCGGACGGATGCGGCCGAGGAGTGGCTGACCCGGCTGCGGAACGACAGGGGCGAGTCGCACCGGGCTTCCCCGCACCAGCTCACCAGCTGCCCGTGGTGCGGCAACCCGATCAGCCCGGGGCGTGACATCCGGGTTGACGGCGTTCGGCGGCGCACGCTGATCCTGTGCGGCGATCCCCACTTCGCCTGCCCGTTCACGGAGTGGAACAGCTCGGACGACGAGGGCCGACCGGAGGGGTTGCCGGTCGTGGTGGTGGATGAGGAGATCTACCGGCTGCTGCCGTCCTTGGTCATCGCGACGGTCGACAAGTTCGCGCAGCTGCCGTGGAAGGGCGAGACGCAGGCGCTGTTCGGGAACGTCACCGAGCGCTGCGAACGCCACGGCTACCTGACCGCGGATTTGAAGGACGCCGACTGGGAGAGCAGCTCCCATCCGGCGAAGGGGGACGCTCGGGCGGCGCGTACGGTGCCGGTGCGTGCGCTGCGGCCGCCGGATCTGATCATCCAGGATGAGCTGCATCTGATCTCGGGGCCGCTCGGGTCGCTTGTGGGCTTGTACGAGACGGCGGTGGACCGGCTGTGTACGTGGGAGGTGGGCGGCGGTCGGTCGGTCAGGCCCAAGGTGATCGCTTCCACTGCGACCGTGCGCCGGGCTCAGCGGCAGATCAGCGCGCTGTTCTTCCGTGACACCCGCGTCTTCCCGCCTCCGGGCTTGGATGTGCGCGATACCTTCTTCGCTCGGCAGCGCGACACCGACCAGGTGCCCGGGCGGCGCTATGTGGGGATCTGCGCTCATGGCACTCGGATCAAGTCGACTCTGATCCGCGTCTATGTGGCGGTGCTGGGTTCGGCGCAGCGGCTGCATGAGAAGTACGGCCGCAACCCGGTCACCGATCCGTATATGACGCTGGTCGGGTACTTCAACAGCTTGCGGGAGCTGGGGGGTATGCGGCGCCTGGTCGAGGACGACGTCTCCACGCGTCTGGCGCAGGCCGACGGTACGGTGCTGGCCCGCCGGTACGATCCGGTGCTGCGCGAGTTGACCTCCCGGCTGTCCAGCAGCGACATCCCGGAGATCCTCGATCAGTTGTCCACCGCTTTCCCGGCCACCAGCGCCAGGGCGGGCAAGAGCGGCAAGGGGGCCAAGCGGCCCATCGACGTGCTGCTGGCCACCAACATGATCGCGGTAGGAGTCGACGTGCCCCGGCTGGGTGTGATGGTGGTGGCCAATCAGCCGAAATCGGCCGCCGAGTACATCCAGGCCACCAGCCGCGTGGGCCGTGCGGCGCCGGGACTGGTGTTGACCGTGCTCAACTGGGCGCGGCCTCGGGATCTGTCGCACTACGAGCGGTTCGAGCACTATCACGCGACGGTCTACCGTCATGTCGAGGCGCTGTCGGTGACGCCGTTCGCCGAGCGTGCCGTCGACCGCGGGCTGACCGGTGTGCTCACCGGGTTGATCAGGAATCTGGAGTCCACGTACAACGGCAATCTGCGGGCTCGGGACGTCGACCGGCACAGCCGGCTCGCCGACCACGTGGTGCGGTATCTGAAGCGGCGTGCCGCGGAGACCACCGGTTCCAACGCCACGGGCCTGGAGGTGGAGCAGGCCCTCGAGCAGCGGCTGGACCACTGGGCGCACGAGCGGTCCGTGCCTGCCCGCCGGCTCGCCTACCGCAAGCCCTGGGGCAAGGCCGACGATGTCGCCGGGCTGCTGCGCGAACCCGATCAGGGGCGCTGGCGGCTGACGACGTGCCCCACCTCGTTGCGTGATGTCGAGCCTGGCATCCGGTTGCTGATGGCTACCGGCAACGATCTGGGTGACCACGATCAGCCGCCCTTCCTGCCCGCAACGGGGCCGGACGGCACTGGAGGAAACGCGTGAACGCCACTGTGCGACTCGGAGAGCTGCGCCCCAACCAGCTCCTGCACACCTTCGGCGTGGGCGCCATCGCCGACCTGCCCAATTTGTCGGTGATGGTCCTCGGGCTGGACGGCTGGCAGCTGGACCGCGCGGACATCGTCCGTGAGGAGCGCCTGCTCGCTGCGGTGCGCAAGATCCTCGGCCCGCAGGTCGACACCCTGCGCACCCCGCCCTACACGCCAGAGGACTCCGACCCGTTCGGCGACTGGAGCCGCATCGGCGTCCCGGTCGGGCTGTTCCCGCGGTGGCTGCGCTGCTCGAACCCGCAGTGCAACCGGCTCGCCTCGGTCGTGTCCGGGTTGTTCGAGCTGCTCACCAACGCCTACGCCCCCGACAAGATCCGCTACGTGCACAACTGCCGGGGCAACGGCCGTAACCGGCCCACCGCCGTACCCGCCCGTTTCGTGCTCGCGTGCCCGGACGGGCACATGGACGACTTTCCTTGGGTGTATTTCGTCCACCGGGGCGCCGAGCCCTGCCCGGACGGCACGTTGAAGCTGATCGGCCGCGGCACCACCGGTGAGGTCACCAGCGTCTACGTCGAATGCTCCTGCGGGTCACGGCGCGCCATGTCCGAGGCCTACGGGGAGGCCGCGGAGCGGAACCTGCCCGCCTGCCGCGGCCGCCACCCCCACCTGGGGACCTTTGAACCGTGCGGCACCGCTGCCCGCACCGTCGCTCTGGGCGCCACCAACAGCTGGTTCGCCATGCAGATGCGCGTCTTCAGCCTCCCTCGTGCCGTCGAGCCCCTCGACCACGCGGTCGCCGAGCACTGGGGGCAGCTGGAATTGCTCGCCCTGCTCCCCGAGGAGCACGCCGTGGGGCTGATGCCCAGCCTGCAGTGCTGGCCCATGCTGGAACCCTTCGGCAAGGCCGCCGTGTGGAAGGCGGTGCGCCGCCGGGCCGCCGCAGCGAACGCTCCCGCCAGTGAGGGGGACGACGTCTTGGACCTGGCCGCGCCCGAATGGCAGGCCTTCACCGGTCCCCGCGATGTCGAGCTGCCCGATTTCACCACCCGCCGCACCGCCGTGCCGGCGGGGAGCGGCGATTGGCTCGACGAGGTCGTCTTGGTGCCCCGGCTGCGGGAGGTCGCCGCCCTGTATGGCTTCGCCCGCATCGACGCGCCCGAGTGGGGCGTGGTGGACACCGAGGAATACCGGCGCGCCCCGCTCTCCTCCCACGCGCCCACCTGGCTGCCCTGCGCCGAGATCCGCGGCGAGGGCATCTTCCTGCGCTTCAACGAGGATCGCATCGCCTCCTGGGAGCAGCGGCCTGATGTCGCCGCGCGCCAGGCGATCCTGCGATCCGCCCACCGCTCCTGGCGCGCCCAGCGTCGCCTGGAACCCGATGAGGGCTGGCCGGGCGCGCGGTACCTGCTGCTGCACACCGTCTCCCACGTCCTGATCCGGCAGCTCGCCCTCGAGGCCGGCTACAGCGCCGCCGGCATCAGCGAGCGCATCTACGCCCACACCGGTCCCGAGCCCATGGCGGGCATCCTGCTGTACACGGCCGCTCCGGACAGTGAAGGCACCCTGGGCGGGCTGGTCGGCCTCGGCGACCCCGACCGGCTCGGTCCTCTGCTCGAGCAGGCCTTGGACGCGGCGAGCCTGTGCAGCTCGGACCCGCTGTGTGCGGAGCACGATCCCCGCGGCCACGGCCGCCTGTACGGGGCGGCCTGCCACGCCTGTTTGTTCGCCGCCGAGACCACCTGTGAACGCGGCAATCAGTACCTGGACCGTGCCCTGGTCGTCGACACTCTTACCGGCCCCGCCGTCGGCTTCTTCAAGCGGTGACCGCACCGCCTGTGCCGGCCTCGGAGCCGACGCCTGTAGCCGGCCTGTCCGCGGTGCTGGCGCGCCTGGCGGCCGAACTTCCGTCTGCCCACCGGCAGGCCTGGATCCGAGTGCTGCACGCCTCGCCCGTGCCCGCGCCCGGCGTGGAGGCGCGGCTGCTGACGGCCTGGCCTGGCGGCACCCGGGCCGAGCTCGCCCGGGCGCTGATGCGTGCCTGGAGCAGCGCCCTCCCGACGCCCGACGGTCCGGCGGTTGCTCTCGCCCTGCAGGCCGCGGCCGTTGCCCACACCACGGCGACTGAGGCCCGCCGCGTCGACCTGGTGGTCAGCGGGCCTACAACAGCGGCCGTGCCCGTCCGGTACACCGCCCAGGTCATCGCCGAAGTGATCCGGGCCGCCCGGCGGCGTCTGATCGTCGTGAGTTTCGCCGCGTACCAGATCCCGGAGGTTGTGACCGAGCTACGCGCTGCGGCCGACCGTGGCGTGCGCCTCGACGTGGTCTTGGAGTCCCCCCGCGAAGACGGGGGCGTGTTACGCCAGGACGCCCGCACCGCCTTCGGCACTCTGGCCGCGGACTTCTGGCACTGGCCTGCCACCCGGCGCCCTACCGAAGGCGGACGCGCCTCGCTGCACGCCAAGCTCATCGCCGCCGACGATCACACGGCCTTCCTCGGCAGCGCCAACCTCACCGGGCAAGCCTTGACCCACAACCTCGAGGTTGGGGTGGTCCTGCGCAACCCCGAGGTGGTCGGCCGCCTTGTCGCGCACTTCCGCACGCTGATGAACCAGGAGCACGGCATCCTGCGGCGGCTGTGACCGCGACGGGCCGTCGACGACCCCGGTCACGGGCGCGGCACCGCATTCACCCCCGTGGGTGCTCTTGGGCGTCAACAACCTCATTGAGGGCCGAAGCCTGGCAGGATTCCGGCAAGTGCCCGGTCAGGGCTGCACGCGAGTCAAGACCGCCTGCATGACACGATCAGTCATCCGCCCTCTGCGACGCAAGCGGGCGGACGTAGCGTCCACATCGTGTCGCCGGGCTTGAGTTCTGCGGCAAGGGCGATATGGGCGACTGGGACATCATCCGGGCGGAGCTGGACGCCGCCGAACGCGAACACCGAGTGATCTCCGACCTCGTGGCACGGATCATCGCCTCCCAGTTCTACGACAGCCAGTCCGCTGCGCTGTATGCGCTGTCCTCCACCGGCACCATCCAAGATGGCTGGGACCTCGAGATCCGCGCCGCGACCGCGGACGTCACGGGGACCGATGAGCAGAGCGCGCTGGAAGCACTGACTGCCTATTGCGCTCACCGTGCCGACAAGGGGGCACAGCCTCATTGGACGGATCTGACATGGTGACCACCAGACCGTCAGGGAGCGGCCGCGTCAACGGCGGTAGGCGGGACCGCCTCGATGAACAGGCCCCTTTCGTCTGACGCTGGGCGTCGAAGAGGCGCAGTGTGACCGGCTGATCGCCGCCCCGCGGAGGCAGACAGATGGTGCGTGAGCAGGGCGAGTGGCCAAGCGACCGCAGAGCCCCTGCGCCAGCCGCACCGATGGTTAGGGCAGTGTTCGCCGCCACCTCGGGGGCCTGGGTCCAAGGTGGAGAACCGATCGCCCGTGAGATGCGGTTCAATGTATGTTCACTGCAGGTCGCAGGGGGTTTGGGGCAACGGTAGGTGTTGGGTTGCGGCCTGCTGTCGTCGCGCGTTGGGGGTAGGGCAGTTGCCGAAGCTCGGTGTCGCCAAGGACTTTCTCGTCGAGTACGCCAAGTTGCAAAAACCGGTGCAGAAAGCGGTGGACGACGCGATCGCGAAGTTCGCAGCGCATACGCATGCCGGTCTGCATCTGGAGAAGCTCTCTCATGCGCGCGACCCGCGCATCCGCACCATTCGCATCGACAAGTTTTGGCGCGGTGTGGTCCTCGCTCCGGAGGCCGGCGACGACTATTGCCTGATCAGCGTGCGGCCGCATGACGACGCGATCGAGTACGCGCGCAGCCGCCGTTTCGGCGTCAACGCTGTGCTGGGCGTGTTGGAGGTGCGCAATGAGCAGGCGCTGGAGGCGATCACGCCGGCGATGGAGCACATCGCCGGGACGACCGAGAAGCGTCTGCTCGGTGCGGTAAGCGACGCCGACCTGCTGCGGCTGGGGATCGACCGCGATCTGCTGCCGCTGGTCAGGCTCTTGACCACCGAGGCGCACTTGGACGCGCTCCAGAAGATTATTCCGGAGAACCAGTACGACGTCCTGCTGGCGTTGGCCGCCGAGATGGATCCCGATGAGGTATGGCAGCAGGTCGCGGCCCAGCAGTTGCCGGACGGCAAGGCTCCGGACGTGGTGGACGCCGAGGACATCGGTGCTGCGATGGAGCGCAGCCAGGGTCGCATCGCGCTGGTTGACGGGCCTGAAGAGCTGCTGGGCATTTTGGCCAGGCCGTTCGATGCCTGGCGGGTTTTCCTTCATCCCACGCAACGTCGTGTGGCCTACCGGCCGTCGTACGCGGGTGCCGCGCAGGTCACCGGAGGGCCTGGCACGGGCAAGACGGTGGTGGCCTTGCATCGCGTGGCTCATCTGGTGCGCGGGCTTGCCGACGGGCAGCGCATCCTGCTGACCACATTTACAAAGGCCCTGGCTGCTGGGCTGCGGCAGTCACTGGCCCTGCTGCTCGAGGAAGAACACCTGCGCCAGGTGGATGTCGTGCACGTCGACAGCCTCGCTCACCAGCTGGTCCGCACCGCCCGCGGCGGGCAGCGGCTGGAGGTGGTCCTCGACAGTGACGAGAAGGCGCGGTGGGGACGGACCATTCGGGAGCTGGAGCTGCCGTGGACCGAGCCGTTCCTCGCCCAGGAGTACCGCCACGTCGTGCTGGCGCAGTCAATCTCCTCCCTGGAGGAGTATCTGAAGGCTCCCCGACGCGGCAGAGGCAGCCAGCTCGGACCGGTCCAGAGGGCCAAGGCGTGGCGGGCTGTGGAGATATTCACCCAGCAGCTGCGGGACGAGGGCAAGTTCACGCACCTGCAGATCGCCGACGAGGCAGCCCGGGTGCTCGCTGCCCGCGGTGAGCCTGCCTACCGGCATGTGGTGGTCGACGAGGCTCAGGATCTTCACCCGGCGCAGTGGCGGATGCTGCGGGCGTGTGTCGCCGAAGGTCCGGACGACCTGTTCATCGCGGGCGACCCGCATCAGCGCATCTACGACAACAGGGTGTCGCTGCGCAGCCTGGGGATCAAAGTGGCCGGGCGGTCCGCGCAGTTGTGGCTCAACTACCGGACCACGCATGAGATCCTCACGTGGGCCACAGCCCTGCTGACGGGTGAGTCATTCGGCTCTCTGGACGGCAACGACGACGGTGGCATCGGACAGAGCGCCGAAGGCCTCGACGGGTACCGGTCCACCTTGCACGGCACCCGCCCCGTCCTGCACCAGGCTGCGACCCAGATCAAGGAGCTGGATGCCCTGGTCGACCAGATACGCGCCTGGACAAAGGCGGGGGTGCTGCCGCAGGAGATCGGGCTGGCTGCCCGTACCCGCAAGCTCGGTGATCTCGCAGCCGAGCGGCTTGCGGAGGCGGGCCTCGAGGTCGCGATGCTGCGAAACGATCCGCCACCGGAGCGTGCGGCCGTGCGGATCGGCACAATGCACGCGATCAAAGGTCTGGAGTACCGCTGCATGGCAGTCATCGGGGTCACCGCGCACAGCGTGCCTGCCGCCAGCGCGGTCACCCCCATGGAGGTGGACCGGCTGCAGCACCAGACCGACATGCTCGCCGAGCGGTGCCTGCTCTTCGTCGCCTGCACCCGTGCCCGTGAAGGTCTGTTCGTCTCCTGGAACGGCGAGCCCAGCCCCTTCCTGCCGGCCTGAGCCACCCGCGACCGCCTCTATCGAGGAACCCTGCCCTTGCCGAAAACCTCATCCGCCCAGGTGAGAGCCGGCATGCGGGATGCGCGGGTTCTCGAGCACGGACGCTCAAATCGGTACTCTCGCGCGGCTGGCGATCACCCCGGCATGATGGCTGGTCGTGCTGCTGCGACTGGCTTACCTGACCGTGACGAACGCGTTCGCCGTGCTGCGCCTGCTGCCCATGAGTGACCGGGACAAGGACGCGGAGATCCTTGCTCTGCGTCATCAGATCACGGTGCTGGAGCGCCAACTCGGTGGCGAGAGAGTTCGGTTCGCCCGGAGCGATCGTGCGTTCCTGGCGGCGATGCTGCACCGCCTGCCCTCGGAGGTGCTGCGCAGGATACGGCTGGTGGTGCGTCCGGACACGGTGCTGCGCTGGCACCGCGATCTGATCGCACGCCGCCACGCTGCCCGCTCCCGACCCAAGCGCCCGGGAAGGCCGCGGACCGTGCGCTCCATCCGGTTGCTGGTGCTGCGGCTCGCCCGCGAGAACCCCAACTGGGGATATCGCCGCATCCACGGCGAACTCCTCGTTCTAGGCGTCACGGTGGCCGCCTCCACCGTCTGGGAAATCCTCCAGGAAGCCGGGATCGACCCCGCACCCGAACGCGCTACAAGCACGTGGGCGGACTTCCTGCGCTCCCAAGCCGACGCCCTGCTGGCATGCGACTTCCTGGAAACGATCACCTTGTCCGGGGCACGGATGTATGTGTTCGCGGTAATCGAGCACACCAGCCGCCGAATCAGGATCCTCGGCGCCACCGCGCACCCCACCGCCACGTGGGTGACGCAAGCCGCGAAGAACCTCGTCATGGACCTCGAAGACGCCCGCCACCGGGCCAGGTTCCTGATACGGGACCGGGACGGGAAGTTTCCCGCCCTCTTCGACACGGTCCTCAACGATGCGGGGATCGAGGTAGTGCTCAGCGGAGTACGGATGCCGCGCATGAACTCGATCATGGAACGGTGGGTGCAGACCTGCCGGCGCGAGCTGCTGGACCGCACCTTGATCTGGAACCAGCGGCATCTGCTCCACGCACTATGCGAGTTCGAAGACTTCTACAACACCCACCGGCCCCATCAGGGCATCGCCAACGCCCGCCCGCTACACCCCTTGCCGATGCCGATCACCGATCCGGAGCAGATCACCCACCTCGACATACGACGACGCCAACGACTCGGCGGCATCCTCCACGAGTACCAACATGCCGCCTGAACTGGTCGGATGAGGTTTTCGGCAGGCGCAAGGTCTTCCGCCTGCGCCGTGACACCGGCGGCCTCGACGGCACCTGGACCAGGAAGGAGATCGTCTTCGGCGTCACCAGCATGCCCGCTCGCCTCGCCGGCCCCGCTCACCTCAACCACTACGAGAGGGCCCACTGGTCCATCGAAAACAAGATCCACTGGGTGCGGGACGTCACCTTCCACGAGGACAACTCCCAGGTCAGGACCGGCACCGCCCCCCGAGCCCTGGCCAGCTTCCGCAACCTGGGCATCAGCACCTTCCGCCTCGCCAAACGAGCCAACATCGCCCACGTCCGCCGCGATCTCCTCAACCACAACGACGCCTTCGCCGCCTACGGCATCTGATCAACTACTACGAAGTCGGGCGTAACGGAACAACGCCGGGGCCGTGCGCACCCACCTGGTCACAAAGACCGTGCCTGCGCCTGCCTGCCGGCGTGAGGGGCGTCGGGCTTGTCCTGTGCCTGCGTGTGCATGGCTCGTACCGGTGCCGCGGTCTCGTGTGTGTCGTTCGCGATGCCGCTGCGCAGGTCCTGGATCTCTTTCAGGCCGATGTCGTCGCCGTGGAGATTCAGCTGCTTGCGGACGAAGGTCTTGGGGTTCAGGTCCTGGAAGTCGAATTCTTCAAATTCGGGGCCCAGTTCCTTGCGGATCTCCTGCTTGGTGCTGTCCGAGAATTCCCGGACTCTGCGGACGAATCCCATCGTCTCGGTGATCATCCTGGGGAGCTTGTCGGGGCCGAAGACGAAGACGGCGACGGCTGCGAGCGCGACCACCTCAAGGGGGCCTACATCGAATATCACTGTGGAGCTCCTCGGTCATTCGGCGGTGAGCCCTTCTTCGGGGGGCTGCAGGGTTTGGTTTCCGACGAGGCCCGCAGGACCGGCGGTCGCGTGGTGCCACGCGGGTGGACTGGACTCACAGGACGAAATCCACCGGTTCTGGGGACTGCGGGGCGGTGGCGCCTTCGTGGGAGGACATCTGCTCCAGGACGGACGCTTCGTCGTCCCTCAGCCGGTAGTCGGGGTCCGCGGCCCGGCGGCGCGCTGCCGCGCGGTCATGGAGGGTGGCGACGGCCAGGGCGGCCAGGAGGAGCAGGCTGATGGGTACGGCCAGGGCGACCATGGTGATCGGGTCGCCGGTGGGGGTGGCGACCGCCGCGAAGACGAAGACGGCGAAGACGGCCGTCCGCCACTGGCGGCGCAGGGTGGCGGCGCTGAGGATGCCGAGGAAATTCAGCAGGAGCAGCATCAGCGGGAGCTCGAAGGAGAGGCCGAAGACGAGCACCGCGCGGAGGAAGAAGTCCAGGAACTCATCGCCAGGCAGCGAGAGGGAGAAGGTGTCGGGGTTAAATCCGGCCAGGGTCTCGACCGCCTTGGGGAACGTCACATACGCGAGGTAGCCGCCGAGGCAGAACAGGGGGACGGCGGCAGCGACGAAGCCGAGGCCGTACTTCTTCTCCTTCTTGTATAGCCCGGGCGCGACAAAGGCCCAGAGCTGGTAGCTCCACACCGGAACCGCCATGACGAATCCGGCAGTCACGGCCACCTTGAAACTCAGGGAGAGCGGGGACAGCAGTCCCGTGTTGACCAGCAGCCCATTGGGACACTCCCGGGTCGGCCGGCCCACACCGTGGACATGGGTCAGGGTGCAGGCCGGTCCGGTCAGCAGCTGGAGCAGCCAATCGTGGATGAGCCATCCGACGACGGTGGCGGCGGTCAGGGCGAGGATCGAGATGGCCAGGCGGTTGCGCAGCTCACGAAGGTGCCCGGTGAGCGGCATGACCTGCTTGGATGCCTTCCCCGGCGTTACAGAAAGGGCGGATGCGCCCTGCCGGATACCGTTCACCGCGTGACCTCGGGTTCGGTACGGGCGCGCTCGGCGGCGCGGCGGGCCGGTTCCGCTGCCGCAGCGACCTGCCCGCCGGCTTCGGGCGCGTCGGTCTGGACGCCTGCGCGCGGCGCGGCGCCCGGTTCGGCGGCATCCGTCTTCATCGCACTGACTTCTGACTTGAAGATGCGAAGGGACTTGCCCAGCCCCCGCGCGGTGTCGGGGAGCCGCTTGGCCCCGAAGAGCAGCAGGACAACGGCTGCGATGATGATGATTTCCAGAGCACGGTTCTCAAGCACGGATGTCACTCCAGTTCAAATCTTGTGGGCCGGCTTCACGACCCGGCTGGGGCACAGCCGGGACGTGCAGCCGATCTCGGGCGTGTCGGATGTCTGGGGGGATTGAACAGAGCCGGCCCAAAACGGGGGCAGGCAGGCGGACTTGCTCGTCTACCGCAGCGGCCGGAAGCCCGCGCGGAGTTCCTGCGCAAACAGGTGTGGCTGCTCCCAGGCCGCGAAGTGCCCGCCCTTGGAGAGCTTGTTGTAATGGATGAGGCGGGGATATGCCTTCTCGGCCCAGCTCTTGGGGGCCTGGTAGATCTCGTCGGGGAAGACGCTGACGGCAGCCGGGATGGAGACACCCTTGGCGTCGACGACGGAGAGCTTGTTCTCCCAGTAGAGACGAGATGCGGAAACCGCTGTGTTCGTCAGCCAGTAGAGCGAGATGTTGTCGAGGACGTCGTTGCGGGTGAGCCCCTCGCGGTGTCCGGCGAAGGCTCGGGAGATCATCTCCAGACTGCGCACGTCATGGTCGAGCAGGAAGGCTGCCAGACCGACGGGAGAATCCGTCAGCCCGGTCAGCGTCTGCGGGCGTGTGCCCATGATCCGGGCGTAGGCGATGTGCTGCTTGTACAAGAAGTCCAACTGCTCGCAGGCACGCCTCTCCTCGTCGGACAGGCCGGAGGGCAGCGGGTTGCCGGACTGGAGCGCCTTGTAGATGTCGGGCGGAACCGTGCCGGGCAGGTTGGTGTGGATGCCGAGTAGCCCCGCGGGTGCCTGTACCGCCATGATATCGGTGACGAGCGCCCCCCAGTCGCCGCCCTGCGCCACGAACTTCGTGTACCCCAGGCGCTTCATCAGCTCTGTCCAGGCACGCGCGATGCGCTCGGGGCCCCAGCCCGCCGTGGTCGGCTTGCCCGAGAACCCGTAGCCGGGCAGCGACGGAATCACCAAATGCCTCCGAGGACGCCCCGGCCTTCAGGCCGGGGAGGAATCGGACCCCTGCGGAGCAGGGCAGGAAACGGGGTTTCACCCCCAGGGCGAAAGACCGCCCACATGATCGGGTAAGCTGTGCGTGCGTTGCGAGAACCAAGCGCGCACCGTGCCGATCGAGAACCAAGACGGCACGCGCACCTCCAAGCTTTGCCGTACAAAACCGGGCTGGTTTCAACCCGGCTGGTGTTGATCGTGTAAGAGCTGCTGGTCGCTGACCCGCAGCCAGCGTGAGCCAGGAATCCCCCTGCTTCAGCTGGGGGAGGATTCAATACATGGAACGCGTCCGACGCGCTCGCGCCGTGGGCCGTGGGATTGGTGAGCGGCTCGATGATCTTCAGCTGCTCGATGACCGAGCCGGGCCATCCGTGGGTGACGATGAGCGGCAGGGCGTCCTTGTGCTTCGAACGGACGTGTATGAAGTGAATGTCCAGTCCGTCGATCTCGGTGATGAACTGCGGCAGGGCGTTCAGCCTCGCCTCGACCTTGCGCCAGTCGTAGTCTGATGCCCAGTAGCGCGCGAGCTTTTTCATCGTCGCGAGCGGCACGCCTTGTGACTGGTCCGCGACGGTCTCCATGTCGGGCCAACGGGTCGCAGTGATGCGGCGGTGGAGATCGACCAGTTCCTTCTGCGGCACATGGACACGGAACGGGCGGATGCTCCCGCGCGCTGACGCGTCGAGACCGGATCCCGTCGCGGTCGCCGCCGCGGCAGATTGGGCGGGGAACAGGCCGAAGGATCCCGCGATCGCGGCGGCCGTGGCGGCGGCCGAGGTGGAAAGGAACTTCCGACGAGAGTGCAAGCCGAATATTTCGGACACGATGAATCTCCTGGAGTTGCCGCCACGCAAAGGCGAGAGGAATACCTCGAACGCAACTACTGACGGTGCGAGGTGTTGTGAGGGCCGACGCGGCCCGGATCGCATTCAGGACGGAAAACATCTTCCGGAATGCCGGGGCGAAGCTTTCTCGCTCGCCTCTGCTTCCACGGTAAGGGTCTGACTTGCAGATCGCAAGGCAGATCGCATATGAATCTACCGATATAGGACAGAGCTGCGAGTGAGGGGCACGGCCTGGACGGAAACACCGGACGGAACACCGCGGGAGAGCGGGCCAGGGCCCCGCCGAGGACTCCGGCGCACTGGCCCTGCTTTCATCGGTCTCGCGACCAGTCCCCACACGTCCGCGTACACGAGGGACGCCGCAAGGAAAGGCCCAAGAACCCTGCCCTGCCGGTGGGAGCGGACACCACAGCAGCGAGATGCGGCCGGTCAACGTTCATGAACGTGCGGGTGTCCGCCCGGGGCGCGTGCCCACTGCCGGCGACTGCTCCCTGGCCAGGGGGCAGGATGCCACGCAATTCACCCTGGCAAATGGGAAGTTCAACGTCAGGGGCGAGGGCCCTTCAGCCGTCAGCGGGGGCTTCGGTCAAGCCCTGGCCACCGTGTCCGTGACGCTGACCACCTCGGTGACGGGCACCTCGTGACCGTCGTCGTCGAGGTACCCCACATGGACGGGCGAGCCGGAGCGCGTCCGCCGCAGCATAGAGGGGCCCGAGGGGCGCCGGCGGTGGAGGTCGCCCCACTGCTGGAGTGCGGACATCACCACCCGCAGGTCGCGCCCCGCCTCCGTCAGGTGATAGCTCTGCCGCGGCCTACTGCCCGGCTCCCGATAGGTCTGCGTGCACAGCACGCCGCTTTCGACAAGAAGCCTGAGCCGGGCGCTGAGCAGGTTCGATGCGATGCCCAGGGCTGACTGGATCTCGGCGAACTTGTGTCTGCCGGCGAAGATTTCGCGGAGCACCAGGAAGGACCAGCGCTCGCCGAGTATCTGCAGACTGCGCTCGATGGAGCACGCCGGTTCGTCGTCCGTGGGGCCTGACCACTGCCGTTCGGTTGACACTGTCCACCTCCCACATGGTGCCGACTCATGGTGCCGACTCGCGCATATGTGCGGCTGCGGCACGGTGCTACAGCCGAGTCTACACCCTGAATTTCATCTTGCAATTCAGACCTCCGGCCACCGCCCCGACCGGCACCCCCACAGAAGCGACCGCGCGCCCGGCCCCCCTCACCGCACCGCCCTGACCAGGGGCGACCCGCCGGCTCCGGGCACGCTTACCTCGCACCGGCCCCGCCCGCCGGCGCAGCCCACGCACCTCGCACCTCGCACCCCTCACCTCGCAATCCACACCCCGCATCCTCGGCGGCCGCAGTGGTGCACAGCACCCAGGGAGGTGCAATACATGATCAATCAACTCGAAGTCCGACCTATCCTAGCTTGCAAATATAAATCTAGAGGTTAGCCTGAGACCCAGGAGCGGCGCGCTGGACGCGAGCCGCTCGGAAAACCCTGACTGCGGGACGCCCTTCCGGCCGCGCCGGATGGTGCGGCAGCGGCCGTCGAGCCGATCGCAGCCGGATTCCCCCGTTTGTGCCGGTTCTGCCGGCCAGCGGACGACCACTTGCCAAGAGCCCGCCTGAACGGGGCGTGCCTGTTGCAAAGGAAGCACGATGGAGATCAAAGGATCAGTCGCCCTGGTGACGGGCGCCAATCGCGGCATCGGCCGTGCGTTCGCCCGCTCACTGATCAGCCACGGCGCAGCAAAGGTCTACGCCGGCGTCCGCGACCCGGCCGACGTGACAGATGCCGACCTCGTCCCGCTGCGCCTGGACGTCACCGACCATGAGGAGGTCGCCGCGGCCGCCGCCCTCGCGAACGACGTCTCCATCGTGATCAACAACGCGGGAGTCGGCGGCGCGAGCACCCGGATGCTGGAAGGCGCCTTCGACGGTGCACGCCAGGCGATGGAGGTCAACTACTTCGGCACCTGGGCGGTGGCCCGGGCCTTCGCCCCGGTCCTGGCCCGAAACGGCGGTGGAGCACTGGTCAACATGCTCTCGCTGGCGTCCTGGATCGGCCAGCCGCAATTCCCCGGATACGCGGCCTCCAAGGCCGCGCAGTGGTCACTGACAAGTTCCCTGCGGCAGGCCCTGCACCCGCAGGGAACCCTGGTGGTCGGGGTACATGCCGGTTTCGTGGACACGGAACTCAGCGCCTGGACCGACGCACCGAAAATCAGCCCCTCCACCGTGGCCGAGCTGACCATGGACGCCCTGACCGGCAACCAGTTCGAAGTCCTCGCCGACGAGGAGAGCCGGCGTATCAAGGCCACCCTCTCGCAGCCGGTCAGCGCGCCATCCGGCACCTGATGCCACGCGGCGCCTGGCGGTGCGCCGGCCTGGGCCGGAAACGGCCGGCGCGCAAGGTCCTTGCGCAGGGCGGTGCGGACGTGCGCAGGCCGGGGAATCCCCGCCCCGGCGCACGTCCGCACCCCGGGTCTGCCGCCCTGGGCGGGCACTTTCTGCCGGGGCCGCAGGGCGGCACGCGTTAAGTCCTGGCGCTTGGGGGCGGCAGCACCGCTGGTGGCCGATGACCGGCGCGCAGAGCACAACGGCCGGCCACCAGGCACGCCCCACCACGGGGGACGCAGACGCGGGGGACACAGAAAGGGATGATCGATGGGCAGTTCCATGGAAGCGGCATTCACCGTGGCCCAGACGGCCGTTGAGGCGGCCGGCGCCGGCGCGGCCATAACCCTGCCGGATGCGGATGAGAGGGTGGTCGGGTGGACGCAGGCCGCCGCCGAGCGGCTTGTCGGCTACGCGCCCGCGGACGTGGTGGGCCGCTCCGCTGCCATCCTGCTGGCGGACGGCGAGGACCGGGCGAAAGTCTCGGCGTTCTTCGAGCAGGGCACCGCCCCCGGCCGCTGGTCCGGCTTCGCGAAGGTCCGTCACCGCGACGGCCACAGGATCGACGTGCGCCTGTGCGTGCAGTCGCTGTCCGGACAGGACGGCCGGGCCCAGTGGGTCGTCTCGGCGAGCGAGAAGACCACACCTCCCTCGTGGGCGGCGCACGAAGCGGCGCATCCCTCGCTCCCGGGGGCGCTACATCTCCCCAGCCGCCTGCCGGTCGGTGTCGCGATACGCGACACCGAGCTGCGCTGCACCTGGGTGAACGACACCCAGGGCCTCAAGGACGGCATCCCCCTCATCCGGCGGCTGGGGCGCAGGCTGACAGAGGCGGCCTCGGCGGCGAGGCCGAAACGCTCGAGGCACTGATGCGCCAGGTGCTGCAGAGCGGCGTCCCGACGCTCAACGTGGAATACCGGGCGTTCCTGCCGCCGCAGGCACGCAAGGAACGCACGCTGACGGCCTCCCTCTTCCGCCTCGACGACGCACAGGGCCGTGCCCTGGGCGTGCGCGCCGTGCGCGTGCGTGTCGGGCCGGTATTGGAGGCGTTTGAGCCGGTTGCGGACGAGGGCTTCCAGGCGGTCTGAAGCACCATCAGCCATTCACCAAATGTCTCCGAGGACGCCCCGGCCTGAAGGCCGGGGAGGGGTCCCTCGACCCGCCTCCGGGCCCCCGGATCCCGGCCCGCGACCGTCGTGCGGCGCTTGCACCGGTGTCTTTCCGCACTGGGTGTCT